>CAYHCX010000085.1:0-17975 GCA_964355095.1 uncultured Acidobacterium sp. | reverse complement strand
TGGGCGAAGTGATCTGCGCGCACCTCGAGCCACGGGTCGAACGCCGAATCGTGCACCGGCGTTTCGACGCGAGGTTGCAGTGGCGCCAAAGGGGGCTCGGCGCCGAGCGGCATGGTACGACCGATGGTAACGGCTCCCAGGGTGGCGGCGACCCGGGCAAGGGACTGGCGGCGAGTGACCATGGCTGGTGTCTCCAGGGCTGCGCTTGTCATCGGCGTGTCGCGCAACGGCACGGCCCGCATGGCGAAGCGATACGCGTAACTTTCCGCGGAACCAGAGTATAGCCCACCGGTAACACCTGATTGCCAGCCAGCCCTTGACACACGGTGCCGCGTGCGGGACACAATGGAGCGCACCGTGCGAACCGCCAGTCATACCCCACATCGCGTTTCGAACTGCGGCCATGCAGCCGCTGGCCTCGGCGTGTCTGGCGGCGTCGTTCGCATTCGTCCCGTCGTTGTTCGTGTCATTCGCGTTCGTCGCGAGGTGCGCGCCGCGCCGGTCTAACCCAGACCACCAACACCGGCCCCGCACCTCGACAGAGGGCGGGGCACAGGTGCTCTCCGCCAGCTGCGAGTGGGGCCCTCTTCCGGAGGCTCCTCGTGTCCGATCAGTATTCGCATCCCAGCGACCCGGCCGTCACCGCGCCGGCGCCCGCAACTCCGCTGCACGCCCAGCCCCGCCAAACCGGCGCCCAGCTGCTGGTGTCTGCGCTCGAGCAGGAAGGGGTCGAGGTGGTGTTTGGCTACCCCGGGGGCGCCATCATGCCCTTCTACGATGCGCTGCTGGGATCGCGACTCCGCCACATCCTGGTCAGACACGAACAGGCGGCGGCGCTGGCCGCAGGCGGGTACGCGCGCGCCAGCGGCCGCGTCGGCGTCTGCGTGGCCACCTCGGGCCCTGGCGCGGCGAACCTCCTCACCGGCGTCGCCGACGCCCTGCTCGACTCGGTGCCGATGGTGGCGATCACGGGCCAGGTGCCGACTGCCATGATGGGGACCGACGCGTTTCAAGAACTCGACGTCCACGGCGTCTTCATGCCCGTGGTCAAGCACAGCTTCCTCGTCCGCCAGGCCGAGGCGCTGCCGCTGGTGGTGCGCGAGGCCTTTCGCGTGGCCGCCTCGGGCCGCCCCGGCCCGGTGTTGATCGATCTTCCCAAGGATGTGGCGACGGCGCTCGCGGTCGCATCGCCACCGCCAGCTGGTGGTCACCGGATCGAGACGGTCCAACTCGACGACGGCACCGTACGGCGCGCCAACGAGCTCATTCGCGGCAGCCGCCGGCCGGTCATCTACGGCGGCGGTGGCATCGGCCTGGCGCGGTGCGCCGATGCGTTCCGTCGCTTCGTGCGGCGCAGCGGCATTCCCACGGTCCTGACGCTCAAGGGGATTGGCGCGCTCGACAGCCGTGACCCGCTCTTGATCGGAATGCTGGGGATGCACGGTTCGCGCGCCGCCAATCTGGCGGTTCAGGCCGCCGACCTGCTCGTGGTGGTGGGGGCCCGATTTGACGACCGGGTTACGGGCAAACTCGCCACGTTCGCGCCAGGCGCCAAGGTGATCCATCTGGACATCGATCCCGCGGAAGTCGGCAAGCTGCGGCACGCGGACGTGGCGATTCTGGGCGACCTGGGCCGGACGCTCGACGGCTTGGCGGAACCGGACAACATCGTGGCGTGGCGAGCGGCCTGCCTCACGCCAGTCGAGACGGTGAGCGCAAACGACCGTAGACACGATGCCTCGATTTCTGGGCCTGCGCTGCTACGCCGCATGAGCGAACTGCTGCCGGACGACCACGTCGTCACGTGCGATGTCGGCCAGCACCAGATGTGGGTGGCGCAGCACTGCCTGTTCTCGAGGCCGGGCCAGCACCTGTCGAGCAGCGGCCTTGGCGCCATGGGCTTCGGTCTGCCGGCCGCGATCGGCGCGAAGCTGGCGCAGCCGAGGTCAACAGTGGTCAACGTGACCGGAGATGGCTCGTTCATGATGAACGTGCAGGAACTGGCGACTGTCTGGCGATACCGGTTGCCGATCAAGATCCTGCTGCTGAACAACCAGTCGCTCGGCATGGTCCGGCAATGGCAGGATCTGTTCTTCGACGGCCGGTTGAGCGAGGTCGACCTGGCCGACAACCCCGACTTCTGCGCGGTCGCCGGGGCGTTTCGCATTCCCGGCTTCTCGCTCTATTGGCCTCAGGATGTCGATCGGCGGCTCCGCGAATGGCTCGCCGAGCCCGGTCCGGCGTTACTGCACGTGCCGATCGACCCCCGTGCCGGGGTCTGGCCGCTCGTGCCGCCCAACAGCAGCAACGACGCCATGATCGAGTTCACGGGAGGGCGCGATGGCGCGGTGTAGCCTCGGCATCGTCGCGCGGCGAGAGGAAGGCGTGCTGGTCCGGGTGCTGGGACTGGTCGTGCGTCGCGGCTTCGAGCCCGTTGCCGTGACAGCGTGCATGGCCTCAGACGGGAAGACGATCGAGCTGGAGATGACTCTCGAAGGCCACCGGCCCGCGGACACGGTCGTCCGACAGCTTCAGAAACTGTACGATGTGGAACAGGTCGAGGTGCGCCCGTGAGCCTGGCCGGCGTGCGCCACGCGTCGAATCGGCTGACCGGCCGGCGCCGGCCGCCGGTCCGCGCCAGCAGGTATGATGTCGCCATCGCTCGGCAGGTGGGTGTCGAATCAGGAGGCCTCATGCGCATTGCCGGTACGTTGTCCCTCATCACAGTCGTCGCGCTCGTGCTCACGTTTCCAGCGCCCGCCGCGCGCGCGCAGTCGCGGCTCCGCGTGCTCATCTCGGTAGACATGGAAGGTGTCGTGGGCACCGTAACGGGCGATCAGCTCGGCCCGGCCGGCTTTGAGTACGGGCGCTTTCGCGAGTTCATGACACGCGAGGCGCTGGCGGCGGTCACCGCCGCCCGTGCCGCGGGCGCCACCGACGTCATTGTCGCCGACGCGCACGGCAACGGCGAGAACCTGCTAATCGAACTGTTTCCGCCCGACGTGCGCATCATCCGATCGTGGCCGCGCCAGCTCGGCATGGTGGCCGGCGTCGACCAGCAAGTTGACGCGGTCATCTTCATCGGCTACCACGCCTCGACGCACAATGTGAAAGGCGTGCGCGCGCACACGTTTTCGAGCGCGACGTTGACCCGCGTCGCCCTGAACGGCGTGACCATGTCCGAGGGATCCTGGGCCGCGGCCATCGCCGGTCACTACGGCGTGCCGGTGATCATGATGTCGGGCGATGACGCCGCGATTGCCGAAGTGCGCGCCGCCATCGGCAACATCGAGGCCGCCGAGACGAAACGCGCGCTGAGCTTTCACTCGGCGATCACGCTGACGCCGCAAGCCTCCTACGACCTCATCAGCGCGCGCGTGAAGGCGGCCATGGCCCGGCGCGCCGACTTCAAGCCCTACAAGGTAACCACCCCGGTCAGCGTCGATCTCAGCTTCAAGCACTACACGCCCGCCGAGATGCTGGCGTACCTGCCCACCTTCGAGCGCACCGACTCGCATTCCATCCGCTTCAAGGCCAAGGACATGGTCGAGGCCGAGGCGATTCTGACGTTCATCTCGAGTTATCGATCGGACCTGACGCCCTAGCCGCTGTCGCTGCGCCGCCGCGATCGCGGTAATTCTGCCGGCTGACATTCGGTAGTGACGCAAGCGGGGCATTGGCAGGGGCCCGAATCCCGCCGTGGAGGATGACGTGAGAGGTTTGAGCATGCGCGCCGGGGCCGCCGGCATCGTCGCAGTGCTCGTGGTGACGAGCCTGCTGGCACAGCAAGGGGCCTCTGGCGCCGACGGCGTGACCGAGACGGCGATCGTGCTGGGGATGGAGGACACGATCAACTCGTTTTCGGCCGACGAGGAGAATCTCGGGTTCCGCGTCGCGTTCCAGCAGGCCAACGATCGCGGACCGATCCACGGCCGGCGCATCGAGTGGCGCGCCCGCCCTCGGCCAGGCGGGGCCGCGACCGAGGTGCTGGTGGCGAACTTCCGCCGCCTGATCGACGACGATCGGGTGTTTGCGTTGGTGAATTTTGCCGGTGGCGACGGGTCCGCCCGGTTGCTCCAGATCGCGCGCGACGCCCGCGTGCCGTACTTGTTTCCCCATAGCGCGCTGGTGTCGTCGGTGGGCGAGCGCTACCTGTTCACGTCGTTTCCCACCTACCACGGCGAGGCGCTGATCATGTCCCGCTACCTGGCGAAGGAGCGCGGGGTCAGACGCATTGCCATTGCCCACGACCCCAACGTGTACGGGCGCCTGTTTGTCGGACAGTTGCAGGCGCACGCGTCGCAGTTTGGTTATGCGTTGGTGGGCGCCGCGCCGATCGAGACGCGCGATCCGGCCGACCTGACGGCGCCGTTCAAGGCGCTGATGGACACTCAGCCCGACGTCATCGTGATGGCCTTGTACCCCGCACAAGCCAAGGCGCTGATGGCGGCCAAGGCGGCGCTTGGTTGGCGCAGCCGCATGGTGTCGGCGGGGCCGCTGACTGACGAGCAATACTTGACGGTCCCGGGTGGTGCCGCCGACGGCACGCTGGGGTTCTGCTACTACCCCGATCCGGCGATCGGGAGCGAACCCGGGCTGGTGGCGTACCGGGAAGCGATGGCGCGCTACCATCCCGGCCGGGCCGTCAACCGCTACTCGTTGTACGGCTACGCCTACGGCCAGCTGATTATTGAAGGGCTGCGGCGTGCCGGGCGAGCGCTGACCCGCGAGACGTTCATCGACGCCATGGAGACCATCGCCGGCTGGGACGCGGGCGGCGTCATGCCTGACGTCACCCTCTCGAAAGCCAACCACCACGCGCAGCCAGCCGGCTTCATCTGCGAATTGCGGGATGGCCGGTTCGTACGGCTGAGCGATTGGGTCACGCCCTGAGCCGGCGCTGCCGCCTCAGCGCGACGATCTGGCGAAGATCCAGGCGGCCGCCGGTCATGCCGCCCACCTGACCCGGCAGCTGCTATTGTCCAGCCGCAGCGCGCCGTTGATGCCTGCATCCTTGCCCGTGCTGCCGTTGGTCCACGATTTCGCCAGTCAAATGGAGTCATCGCTGCCGGTGGGGCTTCGGCTCTCGATCGTCGGCGACTCGGACGGCGCTGCCGTGCAGGCCGATCGCGCGGCCCTTCGCGACGTCCGAAAGGAAGTTGTCACGAACGCGGCGGACGCCATGCCGAAGGGCGGCGGGCGCGCACCTACGGCTGCTTCTCGTTCGGCAGGTACAACGACATCAGGACCACCGGACTCTGGATGTCCACGAACTGGTGCGGCACGCCCGACGGTACGATCAGGAAATCGCCCTTGGCGAACTTCTGCGCGACGCCGCCCTCGAGGCCCTTGCCCGACAGGTTGGGGCCGTTACGGGTTTCGCCAATCAGCTTGCCGCCGGTGAGCAGGGTGGCCGAGCCATCGACCACATAGAACAGTTCGGCTTGACCCTCGTGCAGCGACGCGCCTTGTGGCAGGGCCAGCCGGCGTTCGACACTCACGGTGTAGGGCGCCAGAGAGAACACGCGAACGCTGGCCGCGGGGCGGTCGCCCGGGAGTTTTGCCAATTCGGCGGCGAGCGTCTGCGCGGTGAAAACGCTGGCCGTGGTCCGGTCGGTGGGGGCCGGTGTCGCCGCGCCCGCCTGCTGGGCCGCCAGGGCGCTCGGCAACAGGAGGAGGGCGCCGGCAAGGATGTAGATTCGCATCGGCTCGAGCATAACATCACACCTGATCCTGGAAGATCGAGGCCAGGGCCTGCAGGGTCTTGTCCACCAGCGGCCGCGACTGCCACGCCTCGAGGCTGACCGGCTCGCACAGCGCCGCGTCGCGGGCGAATATTTCGTTCAACTGACGGGAGAACGCCGCGTCGCACACGCACACGTTGCTCTCCTCGTTGTGCGCGAACGAACGGCTGTCGAAGTTGGCGGTTCCCACCGTCGCCCATAATCCGTCCACGACCATGGTCTTGTGATGCATCATCGTGCGGTTGTATTCGAGCAATTCCACGCCGGCTTCGAGGACTGCGCCGTACAGCCGGATGCTGTTCAGGCGCGCCACGCGGTTGTCGTTGCGCCTGCCGGCCACCATGATGCGCACGCGCACGCCCCGCTTCACGGCCTCGCGGAAGAGGTCGATGGCGAGGTGGTCCGGGATGAAGTACGGGTTGGCAATCTCGATGGACACGTGGGCCGCGGCAATGGCCAGGCAGTGAATCACCCGCACCGTTGACGCGCCGGTGTCCGGTGAACTCATCACGGTTTGCAGCGCCACCGGGCCCACCGCTTCGATCGGCGGGTAGAAGTCGGGGCCGGTCACCAGTTCGCTGGTGGCTTCAAGCCAGTTCTGGGCGAAGCCGGTTTGCAGGGGCCTGACCGCCGGCCCCTCCACGCGGATCTGCAAGTCGCGCCAGTGCTTCTCGTCTTGCGCGTCTCCGGCCCAGTGGTCGGCAATGCCGGCGCCGCCGGTGAAACCGATGCGGCCGTCGATGATCAGCGACTTGCGGTGCGTGCGATTGTTCAAGTGCCGCAGCCGGTTCCACCTGAGGGGGTTGTACCACGCGACGTGGCAGCCGCCGTCGCGGAGGATCGCGAGGATCTCCTCGCCCACGCTGGAGGAGCCGACGGCATCGAGCAGGATCTTGACCCGCACGCCATGCGCGGCGCGCTCCGCCAGCGCGCGCGCGAACGTCACGCCGATCTCGCCGGCCCAGTAGATGTAGGCCTCCATCGTGATCGAGCGCGCGGCCTCGCGGATCGCCGTCAACATCGACGGAAAGAAGCGGTCGCCGTTGTTCAGGATCTCGAGCATGTTGCCGGGCGCAAACGGCACGCCGGCCGCGCCGGCCATGGTGTCGAGGAATTCGGGCGACCCGACCTCGAGGCTGTGGTCGAGGCCCCACTGCGGCGGAATTTCCACCGAAGTGGAGATCGAGCAGATGCCGGCCACGGCGGCCGCGGGAATCGCCAACCACCACGCGCCGATGTTCATCAAATACACGGCCAGGCCCGCCCACACCCACCACGACCAGATGACATGGCGAATCCGCGTCCACGCGGTGGAGCTTCCCTTCGGCTTGGTCGTCCGCGGATCGGGGGCCGGCCGATAGCTCCGCCGGGCGGTCCGCGGTGGGTGCCGGAACGGCGACGGTTGGCTGCGCGGAGAGGGTGTCGACGTGCTCACTTGACTCTGGCAAGAGTCTCACAACCGGCTATGATCGATCGCACAAATGGCAATGTTCGTAATTGGCGTGGCCGGTGGTTCCGGTTCGGGAAAGACCACCGTCGTCCGGCGGATCGTTGACAGCCTTGGCGCTGACCAGGTGACGCGGCTCGATCACGATCGCTACTATCGCGACCGCAACGACCTGCGCCTGGAGGAACGGGCGGCGCTGAACTACGACCATCCGGATGCGCTCGAAACCGACCTGATGGTGCGGCACGTCCGGGCGCTGAAGGCGGGACAAACCGTGGAGGTTCCGCACTACGACTTCACCCGGCACGCCCGGCTCGCCGAGACCGACACGTTCCAGCCGCGACGCGCCTTGATTGTGGAAGGGATCCTGGTGCTGACCGACCCGGCGCTCCGCGACCTGATGGATATCAAGGTGTTCGTGGACACCGACTCCGACACCAGGTTCATCCGCCGTCTGCAGCGCGACGTGGCGCAACGCGGCCGGACCATGGACTCGGTGATCGACCAGTACCAGAGCACGGTGAAGCCGATGCACCTGGAGTTCGTGGAGCCGAGCAAGCGCTACGCCGACGTGCTCATCCCGCTCGGCGGCCACAACACGGTGGCCGTGGATCTGCTGCTCACCATGTTGCGCAGCGTCGCCGGCCGCTGAGGCCTCAGTTCGGCCGGTTGCGGTTGAACAGGTAGGCGCCGAACGCGGCCAGCCCGCCCAGCAGGATGACGTCGCGGATCAACTTGAACAGGTTGATCACCCAGGCGATGCCAATGCCGAAGGCCGCCCACTGCACCCACCATTCACCGGGCGAGGTCATCACGTTGATGATGAACAGCATCAGCACGATGAACGGCGCGGTGACGAGGAACTTCACGCGGCGTAGGGGTCCAAACACCATAGGCTCCTTTCCCTGATTATACGATGCCGCCCCCGGAAGGTTCGGAGGCCAGAGACAGCAATGCCGCCATGCGCCAACAGTGCTTTGGGATTGCCGGGTCTCGGAGTAGAATTCAGCGAATTCTTCGTTCCTTTTGGAGGCATACATGGACGTTCGGTCGCCGTTTTCTCGTCGTCAGTTTGTTGGGGGAGTGGCCGCGGCTGTTGGCGCCCTCAGTCTTCGTCCCGAGGCCGAACTGCTCGCGCAGGGGGTGACCCAGCAGTTCACCGGCGGCGATGCTGAGTACGACGCCTACATCAAGCTGGCGAGCAACGAGAACAACTATGGCCCGCCGCCGTCGGTGATGAAGGCCATGAACGACGCGTGGAAGTACGCGAATCGTTACGGCTACCCGGACGGCAACATCAACCAGGTGATTGCCGATCACCACGGCGTCAAGCGCGAGAACATCCTGCTGACCGCCGGGTCCGGTGAAGGGCTGAACATCATGGCCACCACCTACCTCAAGCCAGGGAAGAAAGTGCTGGGCGTCAGCCCGTCCTACGCCAGCGTCTTCCAGCAGGCGGCCAACGTGAAGGCCGACGCCATTCAAATCCCGCTGACCAAGGACTACCGGCAGAACATCAGCCAGATGATCGAGGTCACCAACCGCCACGCGCGCGACATCGGCTTCGTCTACATGTGTAATCCGAACAACCCGACCGGCGCGGTCGTCACGGCCAAGGAGATCAAGGATCTCCTCGACAACATTCCGAAAGACATGCCGGTGCTGATCGACGAGGCCTACCACCACTTCGTGGATGATCCCGCCTACGGCACCGCGATCCCGTACGTGCTCGAGGGCCGTCCGGTCGTCATCGCGCGCACGTTCTCGAAGATCGCCGCGCTGGCCGCCATGCGCATCGGCTACTCGGTGGCGCCGCCGGACATGATCCGCGAGATTCGCATCTACGCGTCGAACAGCGTCAACGTGCTGGCCAAGTGGGGCGCGGTCGCCTCGCTGAAGGACAAGGCCGCCGAGGCCGACGTCAAGGCCAAGATCGTCGACATGCGCAACAAGACCACGCAGGTGCTGGAATCGTGGGGCTACCCGGTGATCCCGTCGCAGACCAACTTCTTCATGGTCAGCCTCGGCGACCGCACCGTGCAGGGCGTGATCGAGGAGTTCCGCAAGATGGGCATCCTCGTTGGCCGTCCGTTCCCGCCCATGCTGAACCACCTGCGCGTGTCGGTCGGCACGCCGGAGGAGATGGAGAAGTTCATGACGGCCTTCAAGAAGATCTTCCCGCAGAAGACCGCGGCGCGCGGCTAGGCCGCAGATTCGACGCAGATTAAGGGGTCGCCGGTGGAGTCACCGGCGGCCCCTTGAGTTGGTACGCCGGCGGTTCCACTCCCAACAAGTGCTTCACGAAGTAATCCCAGCGACGGCGAACCATGTACGGTTCGTTGCCGAAGCCGTGCCCGCGGTTCGGAAAGATGATCAGGTCGAAATCCTTGTTTTCCTTGATCAGCTCGTTGACCACCAGCAGCGTGCTGTAGAAGGGCACGTTGGCGTCCATCGAGCCGTGGGCCAGCAGCAGCTTGCCCTTCAGGTTCTTGGCGAAGTTCTGGTTGGCCTGGCTGTCGTAGTTGGTGGTGCCGTCGGGCCGCTTCTCGAGCAGTCCCTGCCATTTCTCGGCCCAGTCGTCTTCATACACGCGGTTGTCGTGGTTGCCGGCCTGCGACACCCCGACCTTGAAGAAGTCGGGGTACTTGAACATGGCGGCGGCGGTGGCGAACCCGCCGCCCGAGTGGCCGTGGATGCCGGCGCGATCGATGTCGATCCACGGGTAGCGCGCCGCCAGTTCCTTCATGCCGGCGACCTGGTCGGGCAGCGTGTTGTCGCCCATGTCGCCATAGTAGGCGGCGTGGAAGCGCTTCGAGCGCCACGGCGTACCCATGCCGTCGATCTCCACCACGATGAAGCCGAGTTCGGCGATCGCCTGCGAATCCCCGCGCGCCGCCGAAAAGGTGCGGCTGCCGACGCTCCCGGTCTGGGGACCGGGGTAGATGTGGTTGATGATCGGATACTTCCGCGTCGGGTCGAAGTTGGTCGGCCGGTAGAGCAGGCCGTGCAGTTCGCCGACGCCGCCGCGATCCTTCACGGTGATCGGCATCGGCGGCTGCCAGCCGGTGGCGACCAGCCGCGAGATGTCGGCCTTTTCGAGGGGCAGCACCACCTTGCCGGTGTTGTCGCGCAGCACCGACACCGACGGCACGTCGGGCTTTGAGTAGTTGTCGACGAAGTACTTCCCGCCGGGTGACACCGACACTGTGTGATCGCCGTCTTCCGGCGTCAGCAGCTGCATGCCCTTGCCGTCCATGCCGACGCGGTAGAAGTGGCGGAAGTACGGGTCGCGTCCGCGTTCGCGGCCGACGCCTTGGAAGTAGAGGGTTCGCGTGGCGTCGTCGACGCGCGTCAGTTGCGTGACGTTGCCGTCGCCGCTGGTGATCGCGTGCTTCTGCTTGCCGGTCCGCAGGTCGTGCATGTAGAGGTGGCCCCAGTTCTCCTTCTGAGAGAACCAGATGGCCTCGTCCGATCCGGGCAGGTACTTCCAGTTCACCTTGTCGTTGCCGGATTCAAGGAAGGTCTCACCCTTCTCTTCGAGCACCTCGCGAATGCCGCCGGTGGCGGCGTCGGCCACGCGCAGGTTGGCCTGCTGGTGGTTGCGCGAGGTCGAGACGAACGACACCTGGCTGCTGTCAGGGCTCCACTGCACGTCCACCCATTCGCCGCCGCATTTGACATCGTCACAGAGCGTGGAGCGGTGCTGGTCCTGGCCCATCCGCAGGCGGACGACCTTCGGTCCCTCGATCTCGATGATCACGCGCTCGATCATGGTCACGAACTCGTCGCCCGGCAGCGGGTACTTCCACGCTTGCAGGCTGGGGTGGCCGGCCACGGTGTTCACCAGGAACATGTCGCCCGCCTGGCGTTGATCCTGCTGGAAGGTGGCGATCCTCCTCGAATCGGGCGACCACACCAGCACCGGACTGTCGCTGCGGATCCAGCCGGCGTTGTCGGTGGCGTAGCCGTAGTCCTTGATGCCGTCGCTGGTCAGCTGCCGGTCGGTGCCGGCGGAGAGGTCGCGCACCCAGAGGTTGTAGTCGCGGATGAACGCGGCCAGCTTGCCGTCGGGTGACACCACGCTGTTCGCGAGCCGCGCCGGGCGGTCGCCGCTCGTGCACTGCTTGCCGCTCACGTCGCAGGTCCACCGCTTGAGATCGCTGTCGAACCAGAACGACTGCCGGCCGGCGGCAAACGTGAACTGCTGGAACGGGAGGCGCGCCGGCGTCACCGGCTTGCCCATCGCGGTGCTCAGTGCCGTCGCGACCGCGGCGTGGTCGAAGGCCGGGGCCTTGGCGGCGCGCGCCGGGTCCACCAGGATGAACTCGCTGCCCGCGACGGTCACGTTGCGATACCAGAAGCGATCATCCGGCAGCCAGTTGGGCTGCACCGGGCCGTTCGAGACCAGCGACGAGGTGTTGTAACCCAGGAACTGTTCGGCGCGCGCGTAGTCGGCGGCGGTCACCGTCACTCGCGACTGGGCGACACCGGCCTCGGTCATCGGCGTCATCAGGGCCACCGTCGTCAGGGCGAGAAGGGGAAACTTGCGCATGGGCAAAAGTATGCCATGGGGGGTTATATTCACTGCATGCGAACAACACTTGCTTTGACGGCGGCGATCCTCGCGACCGTGGTGGCGTGGCCGGTCGCGCAGGCCCAGGGGCCGGGCTTCGATCCAGCGCTGTTTCGCGAAATGGAGTGGCGGAACATCGGCCCCCATCGCGCCAGCCGCACCAAGGCGCTCGACGGCGTGCCCAGCCAGCCGCACACCTTTTACATCGGCGTGGTCAACGGCGGGGTGTGGAAGACGACCGATGCCGGCCGCACGTGGGTGCCCATCTTCGACTCGGCCCCGACCGGCGCCATTGGCGCTCTCGCCGTCGCGCCCTCGAATCCGAGCGTGATCTACGTGGGCGCCGGGGAAGCGCAGCAGCGCCCCGACCTCGCCACCGGCGACGGCATCTACAAGTCCACCGACGCCGGCCAGACATGGACCCACCTCGGCTTGCGTGACACCCAGCAGATTGCACAGGTCGTCGTCGACCCGGCCAATGCCGACCGCGTGTTCGTGGCGGCGCTCGGGCATCCATACGGCCCGAACACCGAGCGCGGCATCTTCCGCTCCACCGACGGCGGGAAGTCGTTCGAGCGCGTCCTCTACAAGGACGAGAATACCGGCGGCGTGGACGTCCAGATCGACCCGTCGAATCCCGATGTCGTCTACGCCTCGCTGTGGCAGGCCCGCCAGGGCCCATGGGAGAACGGCGACTTCCGCGGGCCGAACAGCGGACTGTTCAAGTCCGCCGACGGCGGCGCCACCTGGCGCCAGCTCACCATCGGACTGCCGACCTGGGATGCCGATCGCATTGGCCGCATCGGTATTGGCATTGCCCCCAGCCGCCCCTCCCGCATCTTCGCCGTCGTCGAGGCGCGGAACCCGGGCCTGTTCCGCTCGGACGATTCCGGTGAGACCTGGACGCGGGTGAACAGCGATCCGCGCGTGCTGGCCCGCCCCTCCGACGCCAGCGACGTCCGCGTGCATCCGGCCAATCCCGACATCGTGATCGTGCCGACCATCGTGACGTGGAAGTCCACCGACGGCGGCCGCACCTTCACCGCGATTCGCGGCGCGCCCGGTGGCGACGACTATCAGAAGGTATGGTTCAACCCGAACAACCCCGACATCCTGGCGCTGACCTCAGACCAGGGCGCCGTGGTCTCGTTGAACGGCGGCGACTCGTGGAGCAGTTGGTACAACCAGGCGACCGCCGCCTTTTACCACGTGACCACCGATAACGCGTTCCCGTACCGCGTCTGCAGCGGTCAACAGGAAAGCGGATCGGCGTGCGTGCAGAGCCGCGGCGATCACGGGCAGATCACCTTCCGCGAATGGTCGCCGGTGGGTGTGGAGGAGTACGGCTACGTCGCCCCGGACCCGCTCGATCCCGACATCGTCTACGGCGGCAAAGTGTCCCGCTGGGACCGCCGCACGGGTCAGGTCCAGCAGGTCGGTCCAAGATTCGGCCGTGACCCCGGCTACCGCGTCGTGCGCACCATGCCGGTGCTGTTCTCGCCGGTCAATCCGCGCAAGCTGTACTTCTCGTCCAACGTGCTGTGGCAGACCGTCAACGGCGGGCAGTCGTGGGACCAGATCAGTCCGGACCTTACGCGCAAGACCTGGGAGATTCCCACGAACGTCGGCGTTTACTCATCCTCGCCGGAGGCGCAGCCGACGCAGCGCGGCGTGATCTACACGATTGCGCCGTCGTACCTCGACGAACGCACGCTTTGGGCCGGCACCGACGACGGCCTGATTCACGTGACCCGCGACGGCGGCAAGACCTGGCAGGACGTGACGCCGCCGGCGCTGACGCCGTGGGCGAAGGTGTCGATCGTGGACGCCTCCCACTTCGACGCGAACACCGCCTACGCCGCCATCAACACCTTCCGGCTGGACGACCTTCGCCCGCACATCTACCGCACCCGCGACGGCGGCAAGAGCTGGACGCACATCACCAGTGGCATCCCCGACGGCGGCGCGATCAACGTGGTCCGCGAGGACCCGAAGCGGCGGGGCCTGCTGTTCGCCGGATCCGAACAGGCGGTCTACGTGTCGTTCGATGATGGCGCGCATTGGCAGTCGCTGCGGAACAACATGCCGGCGACGTCGATTCGCGACCTGGTGATCAAGGACGACGACCTGGTGGTGGGCACGCACGGCCGGTCGTTCTACATCCTTGACGACATCACCCCGCTCCGGCAGGTGTCGGCCGCGATGGCGGCCGCTCCGGATGCTCACCTGTTCGCGCCGCAGGACGCGTGGCGCTTCCGGTGGAACAAGAACACCGACACGCCGCTGCCGCCAGACGAACCGGCAGGCCAAAACCCGCCGGATGGCGCCGTGCTGCACTACTACTTGAAGGCAGCGGCGAAGGGGCCGGTCACCATCGAGATTCTCGACGCGCAGGGTGGGGTGGTGCGCCGCTACTCGAGTGCAGACCCGGTGGAGCCGCTGGTGGAGGGCCGCAACACGCCGGACTACTGGATTCGGCCCCATCGGCCGCTGGCCGCATCGGCCGGCCTGCATCGCTTCGTGTGGGACGTGCATCACGAGCGTCCCGCGGTCGCCGGCTTCAGCTATCCAATCGCCGCCATCCTGGCGAACACCCCGCGCACGCCCGCGGGCTCGTTTGTGGCGCCCGGCAAATACACGGTCCGCCTTTCCGTGGACGGCAAGACGCTGGCGCAGCCGCTGGTCGTGAAGATGGACCCGCGGGTCAGGGCGACGGCGGCCGACCTCAAGCTGCAGTACGACATGTCGCGGGCGATTGATGCGGCGCTGCGCCGGAGCGCGGCCGCCATTCGCGACATTCGCGCCGCCCAGACGAAGACCGCTGCGCTCACCGAGCTGGAGCAGCGTCTGTCGCGGGCCAGCGCGCCGCTCGGCCCGTTGTTCGGCGCCGTGGAGTCCGCGGATGCGGCGCCGACACCGGTCGTTCGCGAGGCGTGGAAGGCAACGTCTGCCGCGGTGGACGCGGCGCTGGCGGAGTGGGAAAAGATGAAGGCCGCGCCCAGGTAGCCCGGCCTTCGGCGGGAACTGGTTATTTGGTGCCGTCACCAAACAAGATTGCCGCGATAAAGCAAAACTCCGAGAGCGGTGGCATGACCGCTCCGCTGGCCACGAGGCGGACCGCATCGAGTCTTGTGACGGGGCGATGGACCACGGTGGTGCCGTCGTGCCTGATGACCGAGATGGCCAGCTCGTCGCAGGGTAGAAGGTATGCCCCCGGTTGGCACGACTCCTGAAAGAGGGATGGGTATCAGGAGGCGAGACGTCGATGGGAACGCAAGCAATTTGGCCTGTTTTCACGGAAATCAGCGACACTGGCGCACTGGTCGAGCCGTGCGCGCCCATGTGCGGCCCTGTGCGCGAGTCGGGATGGAAGCAGGATAGTATGGCGGTGAGCTTCTTTGGCGGCCCGGACGGGGCAGGGTCACGCGTCTGGTCTGCAGGCGGGTTTGTGGCGGATCAACAGGACCAGGAACAACTCCGCGCGCGGATTCGTGAACTCGAATCGCTTTGCACCGATGTGCTCGTCGCCGGCGTCGACATCGGCTTGCCGCAACATCTGCTCAATCAATTGTGGGGAGCCGTCGGACACGGCGAGCTGCCGCACGCCTACAATGTTGACCTGCCGCCCGCGCCGCCGCGTCCGGAGCCGGTGGCCGCCGAGCCGGCGTCCGTCACGGTGATGCCGGCCCAGCCGGCCGACCCGACCTCAGTGGCCGCCGCCGCGGTTGCGGAGCGCCCGCCGCTCGAGATTCCCGACATCCCGCTGACCTCGAACCCGTTGACGGCGCCCAAAGACGACTCGCGCCCGAATGCGCCCCAGGCGGAACTCAAGCCCCTTGGCATCAAGAAGACGGTCGTCGTGGTGGACGACGACCCGATGATGCTCGACGTGCTGACGCGCATCCTCCAGCGTGAGAACTTCGACCTGCTCCTGGCCAACGGCGGTCCCGAGATCATCCAGAAGCTCAGCGAGTATTCCGGTGACGTCGATCTGCTGGTCACCGACTACGCCATGCCCGACATGCAGGGCCGGGAACTGGCCGACCATGTGCGCCAGCGCTTTCCGTCGGTGAAAGTGCTCTACCAGACCGGCTTCAGCGACATGCTGTTCGAAAACCGCATGGAGCTGGAAGATGGCGCCGCGTTCCTCGAGAAGCCGTTCACCGCGCGCGGCCTGCGCGAAGCGGCCCGGCTGGTGCTGTTCGGCTCGATCAACCCGTAACCCACAACTCGCGTCCTCCTGATGCCGGGGTCTTCGGACCCCGGTATTTGTTTTGCCCGAGCCGCTAGCGGCGCGAAGCGGACGACGCGAACTGGCGTGAACTCCACGTTCCGGAATGTAGGGAAAGGCGGCTCAGCCGTATGGATTTGTGCAAGAAATTCGCGCCGGTATACTGATCCCTGTGAAACGTGCTGCCGGGTTCGTCCTCGGATTCCTGATCGTGGCCACCCTCGTCTCGGCCGCCGCCCTGCTGATGCTGTATTTCGTGATTGGCCGGGAGCCCGCCGTGCCCGCCCGCGCCACGCTCGTCTTGAGCCCCACCGGCGACCTGCCCGAGGTGCTGCCCGAGGTGGTGTTCGGCGGCGACGATCTGACCGTGCGCGGATACATCGAGCTCATCCGCAAGGCCAAGGGCGATTCGCGCATCGCCGGCATCCTGCTGCGGCCGGGCAACCTCAGCTCGCCGTTCTGGGCGAAGATCCAGGAGGTGCGCGACGCCCTGGATGACTTCCGCGCCAGCGGGAAATACGTGCACGCCTGGCTCGAGTATGCCGGCGACCGCGAATACTATCTGGCCACCGCCGCCGATCGGGTCTACCTCCTGCCGTCGGCCACGCTCGACCTCACCGGCATTGCCAGCTACGAGGTGTTTCTTCGCGGCGCCTTCGACTGGATCGGCACCTACCCCGACTTCCTGCACGTTGGCGACTACAAGAGCGCCGTTAACACCTACCTGGAAAAGTCGTTCACGCCCGCTCATCGCGAGATGGCCGATTCGCTCAATCGCAGCCAGTATGACCAGCTGGTGCGCGGCATTGCCGACGCGCGCAAGAAATCGGAAGCCGACGTCCGGGCGCTGATCGACCAGGGCCCGTTCCTGCCGGTTGACGCGCTGCGCCTGGGCTTGATCGACGAAGTCGCCTACGAGGACGAGCTCGACGACATTAACCCGGATCTGCGCGATGCCCACCTGGTGGAGGCCGAAGACTACGCCCAGGTGTCGTGGAGCGCGACCGGCGTGACGCGCCGCTCCAAGGTGGCGGTGATCAACGCGGTGGGCGTGATTAACTCCGGCCAGAGCGGCTTCGACCCGGTCAACGGCGCCGTGGTCGGCTCCGACTCGCTCGTGAAGTACATCCGCGAAGCGCGCGCCGACCGCTCGATCCGAGCCATCGTGCTGCGTGTTGACAGCCCCGGCGGCTCGTCCACGGCCTCCGACGTGATCTGGCGCGAGTTGTCGATCTCGCGCGAGAACACGCGGCCGCTGATCGTCTCGATGTCGGACCTGGCCGCGTCGGGCGGCTACTACATCGCGCTGGCGGGCGACGCGATCGTGGCGCAACCGGGCACCCTCACCGGATCGATCGGCGTCTACACCGGCAAGTTCGTGACCGCCGGCAGCCTCGACAAGCTCGGCGCCAACATCGAGTCGATCAGCCGCGGCAAGCACGCCGAGATGTACTCGCCGGACCGCCGCTTCACGCCGGAGGAGCGCACCAAAATCCAGGAGTCGATGCAATCGGTCTACGACCAGTTCGTGGAGCGCACCGCGGCGGCGCGCCACATGCCGCCGGAAAAAGTGGATGAGGTCGCGCAGGGCCGCGTCTGGACGGGCGAGCAGGCCCGGCAGTTGGGCCTGGTGGATGAACTGGGCGGGCTCTACACCGCCATCGACCTGGCCAAGCAGCGCGCCAGGATTCCGGCCGACGAAGAAGTGGAACTGGTGGTCTACCCGCCACGCCGCAGCGTCTACGAGGTGCTGGCGGAGGAACTGCAGTCACCGATCGGGCGCATGCAGGAACGTTCCGCCGCCGACGCGCTGGTCCAGTTGCTGGGCCCGCGCGAGCGGAAGGCCTTGTCGGCGCTGCTGGCGCCGGCGCGGCTGTTCCGCTCGGGACAGGTGCTCGCGCACATGCCCTATGTGTTTGTTAGATGAAGTGAGAAGTGAGAAGTGAGAAGTGAGAAGTGAGAAGTGAGAAGTGAGAAGTG
>CAYHCX010000084.1:11146-18020 GCA_964355095.1 uncultured Acidobacterium sp. | reverse complement strand
CAACGGCCTCCGCCTCGGCGGATAGCAGGGGCATGCCAGAACTCGGCAGGGTGGCTGATTGCGCCGCGCCGGGCGCGGCGCAATCAGCCTAGCTGCCCGGGCGTGCGCAGATGAGACGGATCTCGTACGTCCATTGGCCCAAATTGGGGTTGGAAACGGTGGTATGCCATCCGTCCCCATTGGCGATAGGTGCGGATGTGTGGATGACCGGGTGACCGACGTCCGGGAAGGTGGGGTCGCCCAGTACATCGATGCCGCCGCTGAGCACCTTCATTCCGGGCTCGCAGTACCTGTACGCGTTCTGATATTTGCCTCCCGGTACCGTGGCCGAGTACACCAAGACCCGGTAGTCCGCAACGCCCTGGTCGCCCTTCGGCCCCTGCGGGCCAGTCGCACCCTGCGCGCCCTGGGGGCCGTTGAGCCCCGTTAGCCCGGTCTCGCCGTTCGGGCCCTGCGGGCCGGCAGCGCCGGTGGCGCCCGTCAGGCCGATATCACCCTTGTCGCCCTTGTCGCCCTTCAGTCCCTGCACGCCGGTGTCGCCCTTGAGCCCCTGCGGTCCCTGAGGACCGACCTCGCCCTGTGGACCTTGTGGTCCCTGCGGGCCCTGCACGCCGGTGTCGCCCTTCGCGCCCGTCGCGCCAGTGTCACCCGTCGCGCCTTGCGGACCCTGCGCGCCGGTGGCGCCAGCAGCGCCGGTATCGCCCTTGTCGCCCTTCAGTCCCTGGAGCCCCTGCGGTCCCTGCGCGCCCGTCGCGCCAGTGTCACCCGTCGCGCCTTGCGGACCCTGCGCGCCGGTGGCGCCAGCAGCGCCGGTATCGCCCTTGAGCCCCTGAGGACCGACCTCGCCCTGCGGCCCCTGTAGACCTTGTGGTCCCAGCGCGCCCTGCGCGCCCGTATCACCCTGCGGACCTTGCGCACCCTGCGGTCCCTGGAGCCCCTGCGCGCCTGGGGCGCCAGTCGCACCCGTGGCGCCGGTAGCCCCGACGGGCCCCATCGGCCCCATGAAACCTATCGGACCCATCGGACCGACCGCTCCGGTCTTGCCCACGGCCCCGATGGTGAACTCGAAGTAGGCGACGCGCCCGCTGTTCTCATTGGTCGCCCGCCCGTTGGGCGTGCGTGCCACGGAAAGCAGGTAGCTGCCCGGCGTCGCCAACACGTGCGACGGCAACGGCACCGTGATCTCGGTGTCGTTTCCGCTGGTCGCGACGACGGGCACGCCGTCAACCGTGATCGCCGGAGGCCGCCGGCCGAAGTTGACGCCCTTGACCGCGAGGGTGCCCCCGGCAAGATCCGGCGTCGCGCTGATGACGACGACCTGTGACGAATCGGCCGGCCCGCGCTGCGCGGACAGCGTCGCGGGCACGGCCGCGCACAACACGAGGACGGTGACCGCGGCCCATCCGCGGGCACGCACCCAACCCGACGATTCCCGCTTGGCGCACGTGAAGACTGACATCGAATCTCCTCCCCGGGCGGCACCCTCGCAGGTGCGAGGTGCTCCCCGTGGAAGGAAGGATGCCCGAGGATGGCCGCCGCCCCAAGGGTGCCAGCCCCCACGACGCGTCTGGGTGCCAGCACGGAGGTGGCGGTCAGGTCCGCGCGGCGCCGACGACGCGTTCGATGTTCTTCATGGACTCCATTTTCGGCGAGAATGGAGCCTTGTTGAACCCCGACGCGCGCGGGCGGACGGACGTGGCCATGGTGGACGTCATCCTCGTCGAGGACGAACGCCTCTTCCGCGACCTGCTCCGGATGTCGCTCGCCCAGTCGCAGTCGGTCCGGGTCGTCGGCGACTTCGGCGACGGCGAGGCGGCACTGGCGGCGGCGCCGGCGCTGGCGCCGCGAGTGGCCGTCCTCGACATTGCACTGGGTGGCCGCCTGAACGGCGTGCAGGTGGGCCGGATGCTCCGCCGCGTGCACCCGGGCATCGGTATCGTCCTGCTTTCGAACCACTGCGATCCCGCGACGCTGGCGGCCGTTCCCGACGACGAGCTGGCGGGCTGGTCGTATCTGCTCAAGCAATCGGTGGGCGACGTGGCCACGCTGACGCGCGCCATTGAAGGCTCGGCGGCCGGGCTCGTCGTCATCGACCCGCAGCTCGTCGAGCGCGGGCGGCTCAAGCCCGGCGGCCCGATCGGCCGGCTCACGCCGCGGCAGCACGAGATCCTCGCGCTCATCGCGCAGGGACACGCCAACGCCGCCGTCGCCGAGCGGCTCGACATCGCAGTGAAGACGGTCGAGAACCAAATCAACGCACTCTACGGGGAGATGGGCATCGACACGTCCGACGCCTCGATCCAGCCCCGCGTGAGCGCGGTGCTCACCTATTTGCGGGATCTGCGCGCGCGCTGATCTGAGGGCTCCGCCACGGCGGGATCGAGAGGCAGCGTCGCCGACAGCACGGCGCCGCGCGGGAGGTTGTCCAGGCGCCACGTCCCGCCCAGGTCGGCCACGCGGCCCGCAACGCTGCGCAGCCCGAGTCCCCCGGACGTCGGGCGCGCCGGATCGAACCCGCGCCCGTCGTCTTGCACGCGGATGGCGAGGTGGCCCGCGGCCTCGAGCGCGAGCGAGAGCCGCACGTTCTGGGCGCCGGCGTGCGCCAGCACATTGCCAAGCGCTTCTTCGATCACGCGGTAGGCGGCCAGGCGCACGACCGGCGGGATGCCGCCGTCGAGGTCGTCGTCGATCCGGGCCACGCGCGGATCGACCTCCGTCACGATCCGCACCTGGTCGCCGAAGCGGGCGGCCAGCGATCGCACGGCCGGCACCAGGCCGATGTCGACAATCGAGGGGTGCAGGAGGTGGCTGGCCTGCCGGACGTCCTCCTGTTGCACGCGGTGGATCTCGTCTGACGCCGACACCACCAGCGCCTCGGCCCGCGGCAGGTCGCTCCGGACGAGGGCCAGCGCCTGCCGCAGCCACTGCCACGCGACGAGCAGCCGCGTCTGCACGCGCCCGTGCAGCATCTCGGCGATCTGCCGGCGCAACGCCTCTTCGCGCTCGGCGAGCAGACGGCGCGACCGGCCCAGTTCGTCGACGTGCGCGCGCAGATCGCCCAGCAGGCGCGCGTTCTCGTCCGCCAGCACCGCCTGGCGGCGGAAGGCCTCGGCGAACCGGTGGGCCAGCACCCCGGTCTGCGTCAGGATCAGCACGAACAGCCCCAGCGGGAGCAGGCGCGGCGTATGGATGATCTGCCCGTACGAGAGCAGGTCGTGGAACACCGTCGCCAGAAACACCGTGCCGCCCGCGGCGAGCAGCCAGCCGTCGGTCCGCCCGCGCCTCGCGGCGCGGACGAACACCAGCGCGGCGTAGATCACGAACGCCGCGGCGACCACCTCGTACGGAGGCGTCAGCCACGACGAAATGCGAACCGGCGTGGCGACCACCGCCAGGGCCAGCAGCCCGCCCACCGCCTGGGCCAGGCGCACCGCCACGCGCGGCACGTCCGCGGGGTAGAGCGCCGCCAGGAACAGGTAGAAGAACGGCACCGTCCCGGCGTTGGCGAGGTACTCGATCCGCAGTTGCAGCTCCCAGGGAAACGCGGGCCACAGGCGCGTCAGCAGCAGGTTGCCCTCAACGAAGAACTTGACGGCGATGGTCAGGCAGAAGGCGCCGAACCAGAGCGCCGGCCGATCGGCGGGGCGCAGCCAGTACAGGCCCAGGTGATAGAGGCCCATCACCAGAATGCTGCCGAGCAGGACGCTCCCGATCGCCAGGCGAGCCCCGTCCCGGCTGCTGATCTGCGTGTCGGTGCCGACTTCGATCCGATTCCGCATGCCGCCTTCGCGGAAACTGAAGTTGGCCACCTGAACGACGAGGGCGACCTCGGGGGTGCGGGGCACGAACGATCCGATGGTCGGCCGGAACTGAGGGGCCGCCGACGCCGAGTCGCCGCCGACGCGCCCGTTGGCGGCCACCAGCCGCTCGTCCGCCCACAACCGGTACGACGTCGACATCGAAGCCACGCTGACGGCGAGCGGCTGGCCGGCCTCGTGGAGGCGGACGCGCAGGCGGTAGGTGCCGAACCCGAGGCTGGGCAGCGACCGCCCGTCCACGCGGACGCGGCTCCACGGACCGGGGACCCGGGCGAGCGCTTGGGGCGCGGGCGGGTCCGCGTGCCCGAAGTCGCCCGGATCGAGCAACCGGCCCCAGTAGAATTCCCACTCGCCATCGAGGGACACGGGACCGTCGCGCTCGAGGCGCCACTCGCGGAGGTCGAGCACGCCGCCCACCGCGCGCGGCGCCGCCGGCCCGCCACACCCCGCCCCGCACGCCGCCAGCACGACCACGCTCAGCGCCGCGACCGCCCGTGCTCGACCCGTCATGGTGTCCCAGTGTAGATCCGGCGACCGTTCGCTCATCGCCTGCTCGAATCGCCCGTTCACCGGAGCGCCCGATGGCCACACCATGCGCCTGCCGGCCCACAATTGCCCGATGCTCGCGGTGACGACGTGAACACGCCGCCCCTGACAATCGAACTGCCCGCGTGGTGTCAGCGGGCGTGAACCTCGTCGAGCACCGGTCCAACTCGGTCCTCCACGCGGAGATCGTCGCCATCATGTTCGCCCAGCGCGCGGTCGACGCCTGGACGCTGGTCTGCGGCGCGCGCGGCATCGACATCGTGCGCGACGTGAGGCGGGTCGAGGCGCAAGCGGTGCTCGCCGAGTACCAGGCGCGGGGCGGGACCATCTACAACCCGTCGGCCGCCCCGCCAGCCACTCACTCGTCCAGGCAGCCGCGAACCGCCGCCAGCAGATCGCGCGGCGGGCTTGGCTTGGCCACGAACCGCTCACCGCGATCGAGCACGACCTCCGGCCCGAACGCGTCGATCCCGTAGCCGCTGGTGTAGACCACCCGCAGGTCGTGGATGCGCTCGCGCAGGCGGGCCGCCAGTTGGCGGCCATCGAGGCCCCCCGGCATGACCAGGTCGGTCACCAGCAGGTGGATGGGACCGTCGTGCTCGGCGCACACGCGCAGCGCCTCGACGCCGTCTCCGGCTTCCAGCACGCGGTAGCCGTGCCGCTCGAGGATCATCCGCGTCAGCCGCCGCAGCTTCGGCTCGTCCTCGGCCAGAAGGACGGTCTCGTTGCCACGCGCCGGCTCGGGCCGCACGGGCGGAGGGATCTCCACCACCGCGGTCGCCGCGCTGGCGGGTAGCCACGCCCGAAACGTCGTGCCCCGGCCGGGTTTGCTTTCGACAGTCAACCAGCCCGAGTGCTGCCTGACGATGCCAAACGCGGTCGCGAGGCCGAGCCCGGTCCCCTTGCCCGTCTCCTTGGTGGTGAAGAACGGCTCAAAGATGTGCGGCAGGTGCTCGGGAGCGATGCCGTGGCCGGTATCGCTCACGCGCAGGCACACCCAGCGCCCCTTCACGGCCTCGGGAGGCAGGGCGGCGCGCGCCCCGCTTGCGGTGTCCACGGACGTCTCGATGACCAGATCCCCGCCCCCGGGCATCGCGTCGCGGGCGTTGACCGCCAGGTTCAGCAGTACCTGCTCGATCATGCCGGGGTCGGCATGGGTCACAAGCGGCGCCTGGTGCATCCTCACCTGCAGCCGCACGTCCGCGCCGATGATGCGCTGGAGCATCGCGACCATGTGCGTGACGACCCCGTTGAGATCCACCTCGCGCGGCTGCATCACCTGCCGCCGCCCGAACAGCAGGAGCTGCCGCGTCAGGTCGGCGGCCCGGTCGGCCGACGCGCGCAGGCTGTCGAGCTTCGCGACCACGTCCGTGGAGATGCCGCCGTCCATCTTGATCATGTCGATCTGCATGATCATGGCGGCCAGGATGTTGTTGAAGTCGTGGGCGACCCCGCCGGCCAGCTGGCCGATGGCCTCCATCTTCTGCGCCTGGCGGAGCCGCTCCTCCATCCGGCGCTGCTCGGTGATGTCCGCGGTGGAGACGATCACCCGATCGACCGACTGCTCGTGACCGGGGACCGCGCTCATGCGCAGGCGCACGTCGCGCACCTCGCCGTCCAGCGTCCGGACCTTCGTCTCACAGACGACGGCAAGCGGGCCCGCCGCGACGGCCACCAGTTGGCTGACCAGGGCCTCGCGCGACTCGTCCACCACCAGTTGTTCCAGCCCGGTGAGCAACGTGGCCTCGTCGGGCGCCCGGTGGAGCGCCAGGCATTGGCGGTTCACACGGAGGATCTTCACGCGGGCCACGGCCTCGCGGATGGTGTCGGGATGGTCCTGGAGGTACGCCCGGACCACCGCCTCGTCCTTCCCGACGAGCCCGAGCCCGTCGAGCAGCTCCCGGACACCGGAGAAGTCCTCTTCCCAAATGGCCATGGGTGAGTTCTCGAAGAGGCTGCGGAACTGTTCTTCGCTCTCCCGCAGGGCCCCTTCGGCGCGTGCCCGCGCGCTGATGTCGATGCCCATCCCCACCAGGCACGTGTCGCCGTGCCAGTCGGTACGGGTACCGGTGAAGTAGTAGGGCGTGCTGGTGCCGTCCTTCGATACGAAGCAAGCCTCGGCATCGGACATCCCGCGCCGGAAGACTTCCTCCATGCGCTGCGCGATCAGGAGCTTGTCGTCGCCCCTGAAGAAGTCGAGCGAGTCCATGCCGGCGATCTCTTCAGCCGAATAGCCGCTGACCTCCTCGAAATTGCGGTTCCAGTGCCGGAACCGGCCATGCTTGTCGATGACGTAGAAGACGCCGGGAAGGCTGTTGATCAGATTGGAGAGCGGCTCGCCGCCGGGTTCCGTCGTGCGCATTACGCCGCGTCCTCTCCTGAACACACCGGCTGGGTCGCGATGTCAGAACGTCGTGCGCGAAGGCGCGAGCGTCCACGGCGGGCCAAGACATGCGGTTGACCCGCCAAGACAATAGCCGCCGCGGCGCGCAATCGCAAGGGACGATTGC
>CAYHCX010000084.1:0-11046 GCA_964355095.1 uncultured Acidobacterium sp. | reverse complement strand
GGTTGACCCGCCAAGACAATAGCCGCCGCGGCGCGCAATCGCAAGGGACGATTGCACGAACTCTCGAGTTGCCGCCGAAGGCGAACCCGAACCGCACGGTGACGATGATCGGCCACGCAAAGGTGAAGAACATGCCGGCGCGGTTGCGCGGTATCAGGCGGAGGTCCTTGAGGGCGAGCGCGATGACCTTCGACATGGGTCAGTCCCGGAGGCTGCGGTCGGTGAGGTGGAGAACACCTGCTCGAGGGAGAATCACCATGCGCAGCGCGCCGGGTTCATTTGCGAGTTGAAGGACGGCCGCTTCGAGCCGAAGACCGGGTGGCTCGAGCCATAGGGAAGCGGGACTGGCAGTTCACGTCACTGGAGGCAGGCATGAGGCGGCGACAAATGGCGGCGGCAATGGTCGGCGTGTTCCTCGGAGCCGCGTTCCTCGCGGCGCAAGACTACCCGCACGCGTTCCCGCGGACGGGCACCACGACGCTCTTCGACACCGAACGCGTCACGGTGTGGGAGGTGAACTGGATTCACGGCGTGAAGCAGCCGATTCACCGCCACCTCTACGACATGGCCGGTGTCTACCTGCGCTTCGGCGAGATCACGGTGACCACGCCCGAGGGCGTCGCCACCACCGGGCAGTCCTTCGCCGTGCCGCGGCCCTACTTTCAGCTCAAGGGCATCACGCACCGCGAGGAGGCCATGGGCAAGCCCGGCGATCCGGAGCGGCTCGCGATCATGATCGACCTGAAGGACGTGAAGGTGCCGCCGTTCACCATGACCGGCGGCCCTGCCCCGCGGTTCCCCGGCAAGGACGCGACGAACGTCCTCGACAACGATCGCGTGCGCATGTGGGACTACACGTGGAAGGTGGGGGCACCCACGGGTCTCCACACCCACGACACCGACACCATCGAGGTGTTCGTGACGGGCGGCACGATCCGGACCCGGACTGCGGACGGCGCGACCGAGACCCACGAGGTGCAGTTCAAGACGGCGCGGCTGGTGCCGCGGGGCCGCATCGATACCGAGGAGGCCATCGCCGGCGCGCCGCGCGCCATCGTCGTGGAGTTGAAGTAGGCCGCCCGGCTGCGAGTGGATGCCGGGCGCGTCGTGCCCGGTCCGCTCGACGTAGTCGATGCACGAACCCGGACAGGCTGACCCATAAATATGGTAAGCTGTAGACCCATATGGCAACCAAGACCACGATCGAGATTGCCGACGAGTTGTTCGTGGCGGCGAAACGTCATGCCGCCGACCGACGGACGACGCTGCGGGCCCTGGTGGAGCGCGGTTTGCGGGCCGAACTTCGCGGCGCGCGACCCAAGAAGGCGCCGGCGAAGATCAAGTGGGTCACCGTCGACGGTGGCCTGCCGAAGGGCCTCGCGGTGGCCGACCGGGCCGCCATGATCGATGGCCTCCGGCGCCGATGAGCGCGGCCGATGATCGCGATTGACACCAACCTGCTCGTGTACGCCCACCGGGAGCGGGCGCCGCAACATCGGCGGGCGCGAGAGGCCATCGAGTTGGCGTCGGCCGGTTTGCGCGGGTGGGGCATGGCGGCGGCCGTGCTGCCGGAGTTCTGGTCCGTGGTCACGCATCCGGCCTCCGAGGGGCGGCCGTCCACACCAAATCAGGCCGCGGCCTTCGTGCGCGCGTTGACCGACGCGGGCGCAATGGTCTGGCTGCCCGGCCCTGGCTTTGGCGAACGGTTGCTGCAAGCGGCGTCTGACCTGGCCGTGAAGGGGCCGAGGATTTTCGATCTTCAAATCGCCCTGGCCGCGTTCGAAGGTGGTGCGACCGAACTCTGGACCCACGATGCCGCCTTCATCACCGTACCGGGCCTTCGCGTCTTTGACCCATTGGCGCGGTGATCATCACGCGGAAGGGTCGGTCCATGGCCGATGACGCGCTGGTCAACAAGGCCGCGGCGGCGCGGCCCTGAGGGTCGGGCTGTCCGTGGACCGTCCCTGATCGAACCCGCGCGCCACTCTGGTAGACTGGCGGCCAGACTGGAGGCTCCGCATGAGGGTTCGCACTCTTTCGCTCGTCCTTGGGTTGGTTCTCGCCGGGCTTGGCGGCTTGCTGCTCACGACGTCCACGACCATGGCCATCGGCGCCCAGGTGCCGGCCGCGCAATCCACCAGCAACGCACAGCGAACGGCTTGGTACTTCTACCGCGTGAAGTGGGGCCACCAGGACGAGTTCCTCGATCTGTTCCAGAAGAACCACTACCCGGTGCTCAAGGATCAGATTCGCACCGGCCGCATCGTGGCGGTGCGTGTCCTGGTGCCGACCTATCACGGGGATGGGCGCGCCGACTGGACCGTTGCCGTCGCCATCACCTACAAGGACACCGCCGCCATGACCGGCCCGTCGGGCGAGGCCGAGATCACGCGCCGTCTCTACCCGGACCAGGCCACGTTCAGCAAGGAAGAGCGGCGCCGCTTCGAGATCGTCGACGCGCACTGGGATACGCCGCTCAACGAGCTCGATCTCGAGGCGCGGGTGCCGGCCGCGCGGTAGCGCGGCTGGCTGCCCCCTCACTCTGGAACTCGCAGCCGCCACATGTCCGGCAGGTTCGGCGCCGCGTCCCCTCCCTGGACAACGATCGTGTTCACCATCGTCGTCTGCGGATTGCTTGCGGCCGCCGGTGCGATGTTTTACGCCCGCGAGGCGCGGAGCATCCGCCTCCAGCGGTATGAGGATCTCCGGTTGATCGCCGAGAGGCGGTCAGAGGCGGTCGTCGACTGGCGCGAGAATCGCTTCGCCGAGATTCGCGCGGCGACCGCGGGGCCCCTCATCCGGACCGCCCTCGCCGAGTCACTGGCGCGCCCGCGGGATCTCGCGCTCAGGGCGCGCGTCATCGAACAACTGCAGTCGGCGCACCGCGGTGCCCGCCGCTGCGCGGTGGCCGCGCCGGATGGCCGTCTGCTGTTCTGGCTCGACCCCAGCGAGGCCGATCTCGACGCCGCGGAACGGGACCAGTTGGGCCAGGCGGTGCTCGCCCGGCAGACGAGCCTCGGCGACCTGGTGCGCCGAGTGTCTGGCCAGGTCGACTTCGTCCTGGCGGCGCCGCTGCTCGACGCGGCGGGCCAGCCCTTCGCCGTGCTGATCGAGAGCTTCAGCGCCGACGAATCGCTGTACCCGCTGCTTGGGGAGTGGCCCACGCCGAGCCCGAGCGCCGAGGTGATGCTGGCGCGCCGCGAAGGCGAAGAGGTCGTGTACCTGAACACGCTGCGCCACCGCCCTGGTCCGCCGCTGACCGTGCGCGTGCCCATTACGGCCCTCGACGTCCCGGCGGTGCGGGTGGTGCTCAGCGGGATCGAGAGCGTCCGTGAGGGCCGCGACTATCGCGGCGTGGACGTGCTGGCGGCCGCCCGGCCGGTGCCGGGCTCGAACTGGGTGCTGGTGGCCAAGGTTGACTCGGCGGAGATCCTCGGCGAGATCCGCTTCCGCGCGTGGGCCACCCTGCTGCTCGTGCTGGCCGGCGTCGCGGCCGCCGGGAGCGCGTCGGCCGCGCTCTATTTCGACAGGCACCGAACCGTCCAGGGCAAGCTCCTGGCCGCCGAGCGAGGGCGAAGCGAGGCCCTCGATGAGGTGCACGCGACGCTCTACAGCATCGGCGACGGCGTGATCGCCACCGACCATGAGGGGCGGGTCACCCGCGTGAACCCGGTGGCCGAGCGACTGACCGGCTGGCGCGAGTCCGACACCCACGGTCGCGCCCTGACCGAGGTGTTCCACATCGTCAACGAAGACACGCGCGCCGAGGTGGAGAACCCGGTGTGGCGCGTGCTGCGCGACGGGAAGATGGTGGGCCTGGCCAACCACACGCTGCTCATCTCACGCGACGGCGCCGAGCGGCCCATCGCCGACAGCGGCGCGCCCATCCACTCGGCGGAGGGCAGGGTCATCGGAGCGGTGCTCGTCTTTCGCGATCAGACCGACGAGCGCGCGATCATGAGCGCCCTGCGGGCCGCGACCCAATCGTGGCAGACCACCTTCGACGCCATGCTCGACCCGGTGATGCTCCTGGGCCCCGACGGCACCATCCGGCAGTGCAACCGGGCCTTCAGCGCCGCCTTCGCCGGCGATGGGCTGTCGCCGGTGGGCCAGCGCTGTCAGGACGCCATCTTCGGGAAGGGTGAGGCCGCGGAGGGCTGCCCGATCGATCAGGCGAGGGATTCCGGCGCCCGCGCGGCAAGGGAGGTGCCGGTCGGCGGGAAGACCTACCACGTGGTGACCGACCCCATCGTCGACGGCCCTGGCGGCGCAATCCGCGGGTTCGTGTGCACGATGCGCGACATCACCGAGGGCAAGGCGGCCGAGGAGGAGCGCGAGCGGCTGCAGGGGCAGTTGAACGAGAGGTGGAAGATGGACTCGGTGGGCCGGCTGGCCGGGGGCGTGGCGCACGACTTCAATAACATGCTCGGCGTGATTCTCGGCCACACGGAGATGGCGATGGAGAACCTGAATGCCACCGACCCGCTGTTTTCCAGTCTGGACGAAATCAGCCGCGCCGCCAAGCACTCCGCGGACCTGACCAGCCAACTGCTGGCCTTCGCGCGCCGGCAACCCATCCGCTTGAGGCCGATCGATCTGAACGAGGCCGTGGCCGCGCTGCTGAACGTGCTGCGCCGCCTCGTGGGGGAGAACATCGAGGTGGTCTGGCATCCCGGGGCGGAGCCGTGGACGGTCAAGGCGGACTCGGCCCAGATCGACCGCATCCTGGTCAACCTGGCGGCCAACGCCCGCGACGCCATCGCCGGCGTGGGCGTCCTGCGCATCGAGACCCGGAACGTGACCATCGACCACGAGTCACCGGCGGTCGATGCCGTTCCTCCGGGCGAGTACGTCATGCTGCTGGTGGGCGACACGGGCGCCGGGATGAGCGCCGAAGTCCTGCAGCACCTCTTCGAGCCGTTCTACACCACCAAGGACGTGGGCCACGGCACGGGCCTCGGGCTCGCCACGGTGTACGGCGCCGTCAAGCAGCACAATGGCTTCATCGGCGTCGAGAGCCAGCCGGAGGGCGGCACCACCTTCAGGCTCTACCTGCCGCGGGCCGTGGGCGAAGCGGCGGCAGCGCCGGCGGAGGACGCGGAAGTCACGCCCCGCGGCACCGAGACCGTGCTCCTGGTGGAGGACGAACCCGCGATGCTCAGCCTGGGCCGGCAGATCCTGGAGAGGCACGGGTACACGGTGCTGGCGGCCGCCAAGCCCAGCGAGGCGCTGGCGATCGCCCGGCAACACGCCGGTCCCATTCACCTGCTGCTGACCGACCTCGTGATGCCCGAGATGAACGGCCGGGAATTACAGGAACGGATCGGCGCCCTTCGCCCGGGGATCAAGACGGTGTTCATGTCGGGCTACACCGCCGACATCATCGCCCGCCAGGGCGTGATCGAAGACGGGATCCGGTTCCTGCAGAAGCCGCTGTCGGTGGCCGCGATGGCCCGCGCGGTGCGCGACGCGCTGGATCACTCCTAGCCCGCGGATGCTGCTGATCATGATCAAGTGAGCGGCTACTGCGGTCGCGGGTTGGGCAGGCGCACGATCGCGATGGCGCCGCCGCCGGACGGAGACTGAAATGTGAGCGTCCCGCCGTGCCCTTCCAGCACGCGCCTGGCGGTGGCCAGCCCGAGGCCTGTCCCCTGATGCTTGGTCGTGAAGAACGGCTCGAACAAATGCGCCGCGACCTCTTCAGACATGCCGGGTCCCGTGTCCCTGATCTGCAACTCGTGCGCCTCGGCGCTGAGCCGCGTGCTGATGTGGATCTCGCCCTGGCCGTCCATGGCCTGCGCGCTGTTGATCAGCAGATTCGTCAGGATCACCTTCATCTGGTTCAGGTCGACCGCGACCACGCTGGCGCACGGCTCCACCGTGACCACCACCTGGGCGAACTGCGGGTCATGTTCAAGCAACGTCACCGTCTCGCGGATGAGGTCGTCCATCGCCACCGTGGAGAGCCTCGGCGCGGTCGGGCGCGCGAACAGCAGCAGGTCCTGCACGATCGCCGTGAGCGAATCGATGCGGTCGATGATTTCCTTGATGATGGCGCCCGGTGTGGCATCGGTGAGACGCCCCTGCAGAATCTGGAGCGCGCCGCGCATGGCCGCCAGCGGGTTGCGCACCTCATGGGCGACGACCGCGGCCATGCGCCCCAAGTGTGCCAGTGATTGCTGCTGCCGGAACGCCGCGTCGGACGCCTTCCGTTCGGTGATGTCATGCCGGATGGCCGTATACCGCTCGGGCCGGCCGCTCTCGTCCAGGAACGGCACGATGGTGGTATCCACCCAGTAGATCGTCCCGTCCTTGGCGCGATTGCGGATCTCGCCGCGCCAGATCTGGCCGCGGCCAATCGTCTGCCACAAGTCCTGGAAGAACTCCGGCGGATGAAGGCCGGAGTTGACGATGCGGTGGTTCTGTCCCAGCAGTTCCTCCCGTGAGTACCGGGAAATGGCGCAGAACCGGTCGTTCACAAACGTGATCCGTCCCTGGGCATCGGTGCTGGCGACAATGGCGGATTGGTCCAGCGCGAACCGGACGTCGTCCAGTTGGCGCTTGGACTCGCGCTCGCGGCCCTCCGATCGCTGGCGCAACGTGACGCCGACCGCGGTGACCCACACGGCGACGATGATCAGGGCACGGTTGAATGCACCGGCCCGCAGGTCCCCATTCTCGTGATAGACGACGAACTCCACCACGGTGAGCACGGTGGCGAGCGTTGCGACGGCGATGGTCCCGCCTGGCTGCGCGGAACGAAGGGTCAGGATCAGGAGCGGAACGTACAGCAACGGCACGGCAAAGCCCGTCGGCAAGAGCAGGTCTATCCCGAACACGCCCCACGCCAGAATCCAGGCCAGGATGGAGGCCGGGTGAACTTTCATCAGACGGGAGCCGAGCGACATGCGTCATTATGTGCCGGAGCCGGGGTGCCGGCGGCGAGGAAGGTCGCTGCGACTCGAATCGTTGGCCCATCGCTCGCGATCGGCACCGGCGATCGCGAGGCGCGCGCGGATCATCGTGGCGTGCGCGGAAGGCACAGACAGCAAGCTGGTCGCGCAACGACTGCACCTCACACCCGGGACGGTCTGCAAGTGGCGCGGGCGGTTTATCAAGGATCGATTGGACGGCCCTGACAATTTCGGCCGGGTGCTGATCCAGCAAGGTGCTCTGACGCCGGCCCCCCAGGAGAACACATGAACAGTGCGCCGTTCATAAGCAAGAGAGCCACCCGGACCTATCGCCAGACCATCAACGCCGCGCCGGACACGGTGTTTCCGCTGCTCTGTCCCGTCCGCGAGGCCGAGTGGCTCGACGGATGGCGATACACGATGATTCACTCCGCGTCGGGCCTGGTCGAGGACGGCGCCGTCTTCAGCACGCCCGGCGACGCCGAGCCCGACACCGTATGGGTCGTGACCCGGCACGACACCGTGCGACGCGAAGTCGAGTTCGCCCGCTTCACCGAAGGGTCCCGCGTGTGCGTGCTCCGCGTCGCGGTGCATCCGGGCGACCAGGGCCGCTCGCTTGTCGACGTCGCGTATGCCTACACGGGCCTCACGCCCGCCGGCAACGCTTTCGTCGAGGGCTTCACCGAGCGGTCGTTTCTCGACGCGGTGACGTTCTGGGAGCGGTCGATGAATCACTGGCTGGCGACCGGCGCACGGCTGCCACGGGGCTGACGCCGGGTCCGCTACGGCTTCACCACCACCGTCCCCACGCCCGCCCGCGTCAGCGCCGCCACGAAGGCCGGCACGGTCTTGCCGAGGATGGCCTGCCACTCGCCGTCGCGCGCGGTCCACTGCGCGTCGAGGTCCTTCAGGCGCGCGCGAATCCCGTCGGTGACCGTCGGGTCGTCGCCGTCCAGCTCTTCCGCCACGTAGAGGTAGTGGGCGTTCAGCTGGTTGCGGAAGTTGATCACGTCCTGAAACGTCTTCTGCCGGCTCTGCAATGCCACGTCTTCCCACGCGGTGAGCGCGGCGGTCAGGAGATCGCCCACTTCCTTGATCGCGGCCGCCTGTGGGTGATTGACGTTGCGTTCGATGATGGCCTTGGCCTGATCGCGCAGGTCGCGCAGCGACACGACGCGACGGTGGATCTCGCCCACGCGCGCGTGAATCGTCGCGAGCAGCGTCTGCTGCTCGGTAAAGCTCCCCTCGGTGAGCTTCGCGCGCGGGTCGGGCAGCACCTGGAGCGGCTGGTCGGTCGACTGCGATCCGACCGCGATCCGCACCCGGTACGTCCCCGGCCCCACGCGGTAGCCCTGCCGGTTGCCGTTGATGAACTGACCCGGCACCTCGCCGATCGGGGCGGTCCGCAGATCCCACACGAAGCGGTTCAAGCCCGCGGCAGCGGGCAGTCGCGGCGTCGGCGGCGCGCCAGGTCCCGGCGGCGGGGGCGCCTCGGACGTCAGTCGCCGCACCACCTTGCCGGCGGCATCGCGCACTTCGATCGTCAGTGTCTCGTTCTCGGCCGGGGCCTTGGCCAGGGTGTAGTAGAGAACCGCGCCCGCCGGCGCGTTGCGCCCCACGGCCCCCGCGCCCGAGGGCGGACCCTGCGTACCGGGCCACAGCACGGCGGGGCTGGGGGCGAGCAGGTGCAACGCCCTCGACGAGAGGCCCGCGGCCGCCGCGCGCAGCGGCGAGAGGTCGTCCAGAATCCAGAACGCGCGGCCCTGTGTCGACGCCACGAGGTCACCTTCGCGCACCTGCAGATCGGTGACCGGCACCACCGGCAGGTTGAGCTGCAGTGACTGCCAGGTACCGCCGCCGTCGAACGACACGTGCGCCCCCGTCTCCGTCCCCGCGTACAGCAAGTCCCGCCGCACCGGATCCTCGCGGACGACGCGGACAAACGATCCGTCTGTCAGCCCCGCCACCAGGCGCTCCCACGTCCGGCCGCCGTCTCGCGTCTTGTAGACGTGCGGCGTGAAGTCGTTGCGCTTGTAGCCGGTCACCGCCAGATACACCGTCGACCCGTCGTGCGGCGACACCTCGATGGCGTTCACCTGGAACTCGCCCATCTCCTTCGGCGTCACGTTGGACCACTGCGCGCCGCCGTCCCGCGTCACGTGCACCAACCCGTCGTCGGTACCCACCCAGAGCGTACGCGCGTCGTGCGGAGACTCGGCCACGGCGAAGATCGTGTTGTAGACCTCGCCGCCCGCGCCCTCGTTGGTGATGGGCGCGCCGCCGGGCCCCTGCGTGGCCGGGTCGTTGCGCGTGAGGTCGGGGCTCACCGCCGTCCACGAGTTGCCGCGGTTCTCCGACCGGAACAGCCGGTTGCCCCCGTGGTAGATCACCGCCGGGTTGTGCCTCGACACGACGATGGGCGCGTTCCAGTTGAAGCGGTACTTCTGCTCGTTCGACGGCTCGCCGAGGCCGAGCGAGGCATAGGCCATCACGTTGCGGGTCGTGCCCGTCGCGCGCGACCACTCGCTGATGATGCCCTGATAGCAGCCGGCGTACACCGTGTCGGGCGCCGCCGGGTTGAAGGCGACGTACGCGCTCTCGCACCCGCCCACCGGGTGCCAGTCCGACGCCGTGATGCCGGGTCCGTTGGTTCGCGACGCGATGGCCACCGAGGTGTTGTCCTGCTGCCCGCCGTACACCCAGTAGGGGCTGCGCGCGTCGGTGTTTACGCGGTAGAACTGCGCGGTGGGCTGATTCGCCTGCGTCGACCAGCCGCGGCCGCCGTCGAGCGACACGTTGGCGCCGCCGTCGTTGCCATTGATCATCCAGCGCGGGTTGCGCGGGTTAATCCACAGCCCGTGGTTGTCGCCGTGCGGCGTCGGCACGGTCGTGAACGTGCGGCCGGCGTCGATGGAACGCAGCATCGGCGCGTTCAGCACGTACACCGTGTCGGGATCGCCGGGGTCGGCGAAGACGTTGATGTAGTACCACGCCCGGGTCCGCAGCACGCGCTCTTCGTTCACGAGCGTCCACGTATCCCCGCCGTCGTCCGAGCGGAACAGCCCGCCGTCCTCGGCTTCGACGAGCGCGTAAACGCGGTCGGGGCGCGCCCGCGACACCGACACGGCGACCTTGCCCATCACCGTGCGCGGCAGGCCCGAGGTGAGCTTGCGCCACGTGGCGCCGCCGTCGGTGGTCTTGAAGACGCCGCTGCCGGGCCCGCCGGAGCGTACGCGCCACGGCATCCGCTGGTGATCCCAGTAGGCCGCATAGAGGATGCGCGGGTTGGTCATGTCCATCGACAGGTCGCTGGCGCCGGTCGTGTCGTTCACGGTGTGCACCCGCGCCCACGTGGCGCCGGCGTCGGCGCTGCGGTAGATGCCGCGCTCGGGGTTCGGGCCGAAGGGGCTGCCCTGCGCCGCGACGTACACGAGGTCGGGGTTGCGCGGGTGCACGGCGATCATCGAGATGTGCCGCGTCTTCTCGAGCCCGACGTGGCTCCACGTGCGCCCGGCGTCGGTCGAGCGGTAGACGCCGTCGCCGTGCGAAGTGGCGACGCCGCGCACCGGCGCCTCGCCCATCCCGACGTAGACGACGTTGGGGTCGGACTCGGCCACGGCGATGGCCCCGACCGAGCCGGTCTTCATGAAGCCGTCCGAGACGTTGCGCCACGAGAGGCCCGCGTCCTCGGTCTTCCACACGCCGCCGCCGGTGGCGCCCATGTAGTAGATAAGCGGGTCTCCCGCCACGCCGGTCACGGTGGTGACCCGGCCGCCGCGGAACGGGCCGATGTTGCGCCATTCCATGGCCTTGTAGAGGGCGGGGTCGATGGCGGGCGACGGCGTGCCCTGCGCGCGGGCCAGGACGGCCGATGAGATCAGAAGCGCGAGTACGACAAACCGGAACATGGGCATCCTCCGACGGCCGCCCGGGACCAGCGTGGCGGGACGATAAGCCGTATTAGTGGCCTCCCCAGTTGACCGGAAGCCGTTCTCAGACCAGCGCTTACCAGGCTGCTTCGCGGAACATACCACGCGGGGCGCATTCTGGGCCTGGCGAGGCCATGGCGTCAACCCCCCGACCATGCCTTTCACGCGCCGCGCACAGGCGCTCGACACACATGCCGCGTAGA
>CAYHCX010000083.1:0-18062 GCA_964355095.1 uncultured Acidobacterium sp. | reverse complement strand
AGAACGAGACCGTGCCCGGTCCGCTCTACAACCTGCCGCACGCCCAGCTCTGCCCGGGCAACGACGCGCTGCAGAAGCTGATGCAGCAGTTCCGGTAAGAATTGGTGGAGGCAACCCTTCAGGGTTTGCCCGAGGCTCGCCGGTGGAGGCAATTCCTTCTTGGGGTTGCCTGCCTGCTCCAAGCGCGGGACCGACAGGGCAATCCGGCAGATTCTGCGCTGCGCGATCGCGCTGACTGTTGCCGTTTCTGCGATCGGCCGCAGCCGTGTTCCTCATAACTCGTTGACTTCACAGCCTGCGACCGCCGGGCACGAGCCTTGCGCCGGTGTGTGGCGTGGCGAGTGCTTCAACCACCTATCAACCGCGTCGGCCCGAGCAGGGTGCCTTGTACCAACTGGTGCGCGACCACTTCGAGACGTTCCGCGCGCAGGCGGCGCATTTGCGCGACGGACAGGGACTGCCGCGCTTCGTTGAACAGGAGTTTCGCGACTTCCTGACGTGCGGATGTCTCGCGGCTGGCTTCGCGCGGTTCCGGTGTTCGAATTGCCGACTCGATCGATTGGTCCCGTTTTCCTGCAAGGGGAGAGGATTCTGCCCGAGTTGCGGCGGGCGCCGCATGACCGATCGGGCCGCGCATCTGGTCGATCACGTCTTTCCCGCCGTACCCATCCGCCAATACGTCCTGACTCTGCCGCCGCGCCTGCGTTACCTGTTGGCGTGGGACCACGACCTCTGCCGGGCGGTCGTTGCGGTCTATCTGCGCGCGGTGCTTGGCTGGCTGCGGCATCAGGCAAGGCGTCGCGGCGTGAGGGATGGCCGTGGCGGCGCCGTGGCGGTCGTCCAACGCTTTGGCGCGGCGCGGCGTGCCGGATGGTCGCGAGGGCTCTGATGCGCCGGATCGCTGGACCGAGGACGCGCCCGCCCTGGCGGGTCTCGCGGCGGCGTCCGTTCACGGCGTGGCCGCGCTCGGTCCGCGCGCGGGTGCGCCGGTGCGTCGGTGGGGTGACACCATTGAGGTGCCGAACCCGCCTGCGCCGAGCCGTTGGCACGCGCGCCAGCACGGGTTTGATCTGCATGCGGGCATCGTCGTGCCGGCCGGCCGTCGCGATCGGCTTGAGCGGCTGTGTCGCTACGCGCTGCGACCGCCGGTGGGGCAGGACCGGCTGCAACTGATGCCCGATGGTACGGCCGTTCTGGAGTTGCGTCGGCGCTGGACCGATGGCACGACGCATCTCGTCTTCGATCCGGTGGAGTTGCTGGAGCGCTTGGCGGCGCTGACGCCGCGGCCGCGGATCAACCTGATCCTCTATCACGGTGTGCTGGCCCCACGTGCGGCCTGGCGGCGGTTCGTGGTGCCATCCCTAGCGCCTGACCCAGAAGCTGCCACGGCGCCAGCTGCCGGGGCCGCGCCTGATGTGGACGCCGACGACGGGCCTGCGGGCCGTTGCTCCAATCGCACGTGGGCGGAGCTGATGCAGCGCAGCTTTGGCTTCGATGTGTTGGCATGCCCGCGCTGTGCGGGCCGGTTGAAGCTGGTGGCGTTGATTCAGGATGGCGCGGTGATCCGGCGCATCCTACGTCACCTGGGCCTGCCGGACGCCGTGCCCGAGATGCGGCCGTCGCGCGCCCCGCCCCTGCCGTTCGATTCGCACGACGATCGCGGGTTGGAAGACGACTACTGAAAATACGGCTGCTGAAATCGCCGAGCTGATCGGTGAGCACGGCCGGAGGTGTGTCGAGCGCTTGCGCGAGGCGAGGCAAAAGGCCTGGTCGGCGTTGACCTGAGCCGGCGAACGGCCCAGCATGTGCCCCGCGTGGTATGCCTTGGAAGCGGCCCCGTCGGCGCTGGGTCTGAGAACGGCCCTTCCGTTAACAGTGGACGCCGCTAATACAGTCTATCGTCTCGAGCATCTGCAACGTGATGGCCGCGATCAAAACAGCGCGCTACTATGGCCTCGGCCCTGAGGAGATCGTGCTGACGGTGGCGACCGACGGCGCTGAGATGTACGCGAGTGAGCTGGTCAAAACCGAACGGCGACACTTCGGTGGCGCGTTCGACGCGGTCCACGCCGTCGAAACGTACGGGCAACACCTCGCCGGAGCGGGCACCGACCATCTCTTGGAACTGACGGATCGCGACCGCGCACGGATTTTTAACCTCGGATACTTCACGTGGGTGGAACAGCAGGGCGTGGCGCTGCCGGATTTCGAGGCACGGCGCGCCCAATCATTCTGGCGACGGCAGCGTGACGCCGTGGCCGAGTGGGACGCCCTGATCGCCGAGCGCAACCAACGCACGGGCGCGGCGGCAGAGGCCTGACGGTGGCCGTCTCGACGCTGACGTGTGCGGGGTGCGGTGCGCCAGTTGGCGACTGTGCACCGCAACGGTACCCGTTTCGTTGTCCGCGCGCCGGCGACACCCGGACGTCGATCACGTCGTGCGGCGAACACTGGACACGGCCAGCATCGAAATCGTGGGGGAGGAGGCCAGTCCTTTCCTGCGCTATCGCCCTTTCCTGCATTCGTACCATCTCGCCCGCGGTCGCGGACTCTCCGACGCGGGGTTCGTCGACCTGGTCTGACGCTTGAACGACGAAGTGGCGCGCGTCGACGGACTGGGCTTTGTCGTGACGCCGCTCGCGAGGAGTGCGGCCCTCGAACGCGCGCTCGACATCGCGCCGCACGGCTCGGTATGGATCAAAAACGAGACCCACGACATGTCCGGCTCGCACAAGGCGCGGCACCTCATGGGCATCATGCTCTATCTCCGGGTCGTCGAGCGGGCCGCCGGTGACCCGCTCCGCGTGTTCGTGCCGACACAGGCCAGCGCCGCTGGCGTGAGGCAGATCGCCGGGCTCGGCGCCTGCGTCGAAGTCTGCGCGCGAGAGCGGGGCGTGCAGGGCGATCCGAGCTATCAGCGCTTTCGCGAGGTGGTCGTGAACGCCTTCACCGCGTCGCGGAGTCAACTCAGCTCCCCGACGCGTCCTTCCTCGTACCGGAGCGGCGGCGCTGCGAATGTCAGCAGGCCCCTCAGGATTCGGAACGCGTTCGCATGCATGTCACTCAGGATCGGAGCTGCTTAAGTTCGATCTCGCCTTGGCGTTTCGTTACGGACGTGAACGCCGCCATGACGACGCTCGGAGGGAGATAACCGCGCACAGATGAATACCTGTGTGGTTGCCGCGTCGGTGCGGCATTTGTTCTGGCTGCTCGGTCCGCAACAACGCACTCGGGATGCCAGGCGAGCGAAGTCTGGTGAGCCTAAATGTCGCGAGTTGGAACCAGCTGGACAGGTGGCTGAGGCAAGTTGACCGGCTGCGGTTGGCAGCGTGAAGTGGATCGCTCCTCTAATACCATATGTGGTATAATGGCTGCCGATGGCGTGGACAGTCGAGACGTTGAATGAGACGGTCGACGCCGAAGTGGCCGAGTTGCCGGCGGACATGCGCGCGCGCTTGACCCGGGTCTCCGAACTGATCGAATCCGTGGGTTTGCTCAACGTGAAGGAACCGCACGTCCGACACATCCGCGGCCAGCTCTGGGAGATTCGGCTCAAGGGGAAAGCCGGCATCGCGCGCGCCCTCTACGTCACCGCTAAGGAGCAGCGTGTCGTGATCCTCAGAGCCTTCATCAAGAAGACCGAGAAGACTCCGCCAGCCGAAATCGAGCTCGCACTGCAAAGGGCAAAGGAACTGAAGCCATGACCAAGATCAGCGATCTGCACCGCCGGTGGAGAAAGGACGCCGATTACAAGGCAGCGTACGACGCCCTGGGCGAGGAGTTCGTTCTTGCGCGGGTGCTGATTGAGGCGCGGGCTGCAGCCGGCTTGTCACAATCGCAGCTTGCCAAGAAGATGAAGACCTCACAGTCTTACATCGCGCGTATCGAAGGTGGCAAAGTACGACCTTCGACCGATGCGTTGGAGCGCTTCGCTCAAGCGACCCGCACGCGCCTTCGGATCGTCTTCGAACCGCAGCCGGCACGGTGAGATTGGAGGGAGCGCTGAACGATGCATCGATCGACCGGTGTCCAGCCGACTCAGTAATTCAAGGGTGCTCTCTACCGAAGCCGCAGTTGGCTCCCGGTGCCACCTTCGAGCGACGGGCACTAACTCAGGCAGCGTAGTTAAACCGTCCACGGAACCGGATCAAGCCCACCTGCCAAGCAGCCGGCGTGCGCGTGCAGCAGGACGCGCCTGCGGCGATCGACGGTAAGCCCCCAAGTCCTCACGCCCTCGGGTAGACTCTCCCCTCTGGAGGTGTGACCCATGACGCGTCTTCGCATTCCGATCGTCGTCGCCGGCCTGCTGGTTCTCGTGGCGGCGGCGTGGACCACGCTCTCGGCCCAGCGCCGGGCCGATCGGCCCTTCAACGGCCTCACGACCGGCGTCGGCGACTTGTACCGGTTGTCGAGCGCCGAGAGCCGATCGATCAGCCCCGAGAACTTCACGGGCGAAAAGGGCCGCGGCGGCATGGCCACCGAGGGCACGGGCGCCAACGCGGCGCGCGATCTCGGCCGCGGGTGGAAGGTGTCGCCGTCGGTGCGCATCCAGCCCGGCCAGACGTTCACGATGGCCGACATCACGGGGAGCGGCGCCATCCAGCACATGTGGCTGACGCCGACCGGCACCTGGCGCTACTCGATCCTGCGCATGTACTGGGACGGTGAGACCACGCCCTCGGTCGAGGTGCCCGTCGGCGACTTCTTCGCATCGGGCTGGGGCCGTTACGCCCAGATCAACTCGCTCGCCGTCGCGGTCAACCCCGGCAGCGCTTTCAACAGCTACTGGACGATGCCGTTCCGCAAGTCGGCGCGGATCACGATGCAGAACATCGGCCCAGAGGCGATGACCCTCTACTACCAGATCGACTACACGCACACGGCCATCGAAGACGATGCGGCCTACTTCCACGCGCAGTTCAGGCGCGTGAACCCGCTGCCCTACAAGGACGTGTACACCATCGTCGACGGCATCAAGGGCGAGGGCCACTACGTGGGCACGCACATGAGCTGGGGCGTCAACAACAGCGGCTGGTGGGGCGAGGGCGAGATCAAGTTCTTCATGGACGGCGACACCGACTTCGCCACCATCGTCGGCACGGGCACCGAGGATTACTTCTGCGGGTCCTACAACTTCGAGAATCGTCAGACGAAGCAGTACCAGGAGTTCTCCACGCCCTACGCGGGCCTGCCGCTCGTCATCCGGCCCGACGGCGTGTACCAGTCGCAGCAGCGCTTCAGCCTGTACCGGTGGCACATCACCGATCCGATCCGCTTCGCGCGCGATCTGAAGGTGACGATCCAGGCACTCGGCTGGCGGGCCGATGGCCGCTACCTGCCGCTCCAGGACGACATCGCGTCGGTGGCCTACTGGTACCAGGCCGAACCGCACGGGGTGTTCCCGGCGCTGCCGCCGAAGGACGCGCTCGAGATCCAGTGACGGACGTGGCGCCTCCCGGTCAGGCGGGCGGCGCCTTCCGGCTCCACGCGCGGATGGCCTTGACCTCGTCGTGCGGGATATGGAGGAACTCCAGGAACGCCTGGTGATCGTCGGGCGCCGAGCGCTCGAACTCCTGGTGCCACCGGTGCATGTCGTCGTCGGTGAAGCCCGTCCTCCGCATGATGGCCACCCATGTCTCCTTGGTCATTGCCGCCTTCCTTTCGAGCGAGCGCGACGCTCCCAGCAGGCGCAGGATGGCGCGCTGGTGGCCCCGCAGGGTGTCGATCTCCCGGTCGATGTCACCGAGCCGCCGCTCGAGCACCGCGCGCGCCCCGCCTCCACCGGGGCGGTCGACGAGCGTGCGAATGGCCGCGAGGCTGAGCCCGACCTTGCGGTAGAGGCCGATTTGCCGCAGTCGTCGCAGGTCGGCCTCTCCGTAGGCGCGGTAGTTCCCGCTCGTTCTCGGCGGTCGCCTGAGCAGCCCGATGGACTCGTAGTAGAGGAGCGTGCTCCGCGAGAGCCCGCAGAGCCGACCGAGCGCCGATACCGTCATCGTCTGACCTCCAGTCTCAACCCGCCAGCCGTAGACAGGTCAAGCCCCGGCCTCCCTTGACCAGTCTACGGCTGACGGGTTCAACCTTGGAGGATGGGGTCACGGTCGACCCCCTTGTCGAGGAGGAACGATGAGTTCAGCGTCAGACACCGGAACCAGGATCACCCGTACCTACCGTCAGACCATCGAGGCGACACCCGAGATCGTCTTTCCGCTGCTCTGTCCCGTCCGCGAGGCCGAGTGGCTGGACGGATGGCGCTACACCATGGTGCGCTCGGCGTCGGGGCTCGCGGAACACGGCGCTGTCTTCACCACGCCGCGGGCGGGCGAGGCCGACACGGTGTGGATCGTCACGCGCCACGACGCCGCGGTCGGCGCGGTTGAGTTCGCCCGCTTCACGCCGGGGCTGCACGTCTGCCTGCTCGCCGTCGCCGTGTCTCCCGCGAGCGAGGGTCGGAGCCACGTGGATGTGGCCTACACTTACACGGCGCTGACCTCCGCCGGGGCGCGCTGGCTCGCGTCGTTCACGGAGGAGGCATTCCTTGACGCGGTCACCTTCTGGGAGCGGGCGATGAACCACTTCCTGAAGACGGGTTCGCGGCTGGCGAAGAGCTAGCACGCGCGGCGGCCTGGCATGCGAACCGCCCCTGCCTTCTCTCAGGGCCGGTACCGCGCCGGCTCCGGCAGCCCTTCGATCTTGCGGATGACGGGCGCGGCGACCCAGGCCACGCGGTAGAAGGCCATCCACTTGCGCAGCAGCGGCAGCGCCTCGCGGGCGTCGGGGCCGATCTCGCCGAGGGCGATCGCCATGGCGCGCCGCATGTCGCGCCGCGCGATCGACACCCACTCGTCGGGCTCTTCGTCCATGGCGGCCATCAGCGGGCGCACGGCCGGCTTCGCGGCGGCGCCGAGCGCCGCTATCGCGAGGCCCACCTCGTAGCGCACGACGAGGTCGCGGTCGGCCAGCGCGGCGATGAGCGCGGGCAGTGCCGGCCCGGAGGCGCGCCCGATCTCGCGGAGCGCGAGCGCGGCCAGCCCGCGCATGCGCGGGCTCGGGTCGGCCAGCAGCGGCGTGAGGCGGCCGACGGCGGGCGCCGCTGAGGGACCGAACGCCACCAGCGCCTCGACGGCAGCCTCGCGCACGGCGGCGTCGGGATCGCCCACGAGCGCCACGAGCGGCGCCACGGCGGCGGTGGCTTCCGGGGCGAAGCGACCGACGGCGCGCGCCGCGGCAGCGCGCTCGTCGGCCGCGGATGCGCCAAACGCCGAGAGGTGCGCCTGGAGCGGCCGGCGGCGATAGGTCGGCGCGCCCGCGGGCGCGGCCGACGCGGTTGCCGAGTCCTGGGCCGGCGCCGGCGTCGGCGTCGACGCCGTCGATCGGACGCGGTCGGCCACGCGCGACACCACGAGCCCGTCGATGCCCAGGTAGTGGGCCGTCGCCTGCTCGTTCTTTCCCAGGCAGGTGAACTCGATCGTGTGGCGCCCCTTGGCCAGTTCGAACCAGCCCAGCAGGTGATCGGCCGCCACGTACAACTCGGGGCCGTAGGCATCGATCGGCGCGGCAATGCCGTGACCGGGCGCGCGGCCCAGCGGCACGCCGTCGATCGTCACGTCGTAGATGCCGTAGTCGCGCGCGTGCGCCACGAGCGCCACGAGCTCGTAGGTGCCGTCCTCGGCAATGTCGACCGGGATGGCCACGCGCGCGCGCGGCCCCTCGGCCCTCAGGAAGAGCAGGTCCTTCGACCAGAAGACCTCGCGCTGCACGCGAAGCTCGCCGCCCGAGCTGGTGGCCTCGGCGGCCAGATCTTCCACCTCGATCTGGCGCGCGTTGCCGTGCGGCAGACGCGCGCGGCCGTAGGGCATCTCGGGCAGATCCTCGTTGACGCCCTCCTGGTACCAGAACGCCACGCTGCTCCATAGATCGAAGCGCTCGTGGAACCCGTCCACCTTCTTCGGATCGGGATCCTGCTTCCAGCCCTTGTGCTCGATGTCGAACCTGAGCGAGGTGGTGAAGGGCACCGGGTCGGACAGATGCCAGCGGTAGCCGCTCAGGCGCGCGCCGACATGCCGCCCCTCGGCAATGGGAATGCCCACCATCAGGCCCGTCGACGCCCTCAAGCCCCACGCGTCGAGAAAGTAGTCCTCGGTGCCGGTCCCCTCGAGCGCCGGCGTCGGCGCGCCGTCCACGTAGAAGAGATCGTCGCCCTCGCCGAACCACCCGGCCTCGGTCTGGATGACGTTGACCACGGCGCCCGCCAGATGGCCGCGGCCCTTGACGTCGAGCGCGGTGTAGTCGCGCCCGGCCGCCGGCGGCAGCTCCTGGCGGTACAGCGCGTGCAGGTACCCGACATCGGCCGGCAACTCGCGGTGCTTCTGCCAGTCCACCTGGTAGTAGAGCATCGACACGCGCCGGCTGCCCTCGTTGGTGATGGTGATGCGGCACGACCGGCGGAACGGCATCGCCCAATAGCTGTTGCGCGCGCGTCCGTTGGAGGTGTTGCGGATCATGAGCGAATCGACGTTGCGCTCGTAGCCGTGCCCGACGGCGAAGAAATCGCCCAGCGGCACGTCGATGCTCGGCGTCAGGCTGCCGTCGTAGTAGACGCGGAAGCGCAGCAGGCGCGGCCAGCCGTACTCGTTGGCGGCCAGCGTCATCCAGATGTGCGTCACGACGCCCGGGCCCTCGAGGTCGGCCAGGACGATGGTCTCGCCGGGGATGGGGCGCTTGCTGTCGTCGTTGCTCTCCACGTAGACGTTGTTGCTCGTGGCGCGCCGCGCCTCGTAGTCCTTGAGCCGTGCCAGCTCCAGCGGGCCGGCGAGCCCTTGCGCCTGCGTGCCCGGCGCGAGAGCGGCGGCCAGAAGCGCCATCGCGATGCCCATCACGCCCAGCCTCGCCCTTCGCGTCCCTCGCATCCCCATCACCCGCCTCCTCCTGCCGCGCGCGGCGGCACCACGAACCCCCAGCCGATCGGAAACCGATCGGACACCCGCACCGGCAGCCGCCCCCCGGCGCCGATCTCGCCCCTCATCAGCCGGATGAACGCGTCCGCGTAGGCCAACTGGTTGCCGTAGAAACCGCCCTCGCCGTAGCCCACCACGACCGCTGCCGCCTCGGCCACGCTGCCGGCGACGTACGGGTTGCCGTACGACATGACGATGGAGCGTGCCGGCCTGAGGCCCGCCAGCTCGCGCACGAGCGCCAGATCGGCGTCGCGCAGCGGACCGTTGTCCCTGTAGACCGTGCGCTGGTTGAAGATCGATACGACGATGGTGCGCGCTTCCGCCGCGGCACGGCGTGCCTCGTCGTACACGGCGCGATCGGTCGTCGGCCTGATGACGACGGTCCGGATCACCGGGAGCGCGGCGCGCATCCGCGCCGCCACCTCGGCGGCGGCCGCGTCGTGGTCCTGCTTCTGCAGCACGATGTGGAGGACCGGGCCGGCGCCCCCAGCCGGGCGCGGGAACACGCCGTCGTTGACGAGCAGCGTGAGCGACCGCTCAGCCAGATCGCGCACGAGCGCGAGGTGCGCGGGCACGCCCACGGCGCGCGCGACGGCCGTCTCGTCCACCAGGCGGTTGCGATGCAGGTTCAGCCGCGCCTTCCAGTACAGCAGCCGCCGCACCGAATCGTCGATCTGCCGCTCGGGAATCTCGCCGCCACGCACGGCGGCGACCACCGCCTCGATCGTCTTCACGACGTCGGCCGGTTTGAGCAGCGCGTCGTGACCGGCGCGCACGGCCAGCACGCCCGCACGTTCGGCGCCGAAGCGATCGGTCATCTTCTCGTACCAAAGGTCGTCGCTCGTCAGCACGTGCTTGAACCCGAGCCGCCCGCGCAGCCAGTCGCGCGCCAGCAGGGGTTCGACGCTCGCCGGCAGGTCCGATCCGTTCGCGATCGACGGCACGGCGATGTGCTCGCTCATCACGAAGGCCACGCCGGCGTCGATGGCATGCCGGAACGCCCGCAGGTCCTCGCGCTCCACCTGGTCGGCCGGCTTGCGGTTGATGGTGAACTCGGTGCCGGCCACGAGCTCGACATCGCCCCGCCCCGGGTAGTGCTTCGCCGTAGCCAGCATGCCGTGGTCCTGATAGCCACGGATGTAGGCGCCCGCCAGGCGGCCCAGCAGCTCGACGTTGGCGCCAAACGATCGGCCGCCGAGCACCGGGTTGTCGGGCCGGGTCTGGACGTCGACGACCGGCGAATAGGTGAGGTGGATGCCCATGGCCCGGCCTTCGACGGCCCCGACGCGCCCCACCGCGTAGGCCAGATCCTCCGAGCCCACGGCCGAGAGCGCCATATTGGGCGGAAACTCCGACGCGCCGGCGATCTGCTGGCCCGGCCCGCCCTCGAAATCGGCGGCGATGAGCAGGGGCAACGCGGCCTCGCGCTGCAGGCGGTTGAGCAACCGCGCCGTGTCGTGGGGTGCGCCGCCGTACACCACGAAGCCGCCGATGCCGTGCTCGCGTGCGAGGCGCACCCACCGCTCGAGCTGCGGCGAACCCTCCGCAACGTACTCGCCGCGCATCTGCTCCACGAGCATCTGCCCGACCTTGCGCTCGAGTGTGAGCCCTTTCAGCGTGGCCTCGGCCCAGCGCGTCGCCTCGGCGTGCGGGGCGACGATCGCCGCCGCCCCCGTCGTCTGCCCTTCCGGGACCGCCGTCGCGGCAAGCACGGTGAAGCCCGCCACCGCCGCCGCCAGCCGGGCCGTCATCGTTGCGCCACCCGTGCGCCACTCAGCGCCGGCCACGCGTAGCCGTAGGCGGCGATGAGGGCGAAGCAGACGAGGGGCACAGCGAAGGCGCGCGACATGTCGTAGCTGTCGGCCACCGCGCCCATCACCTTGGGCAGGATGGCGCCACCGACGATCCCCATCACGATGTAGGCCGAGGCCGCCTTCGCTCGCTCGCCCAGTCCGAAGATGCCGAGCGCGAAGATGGTGGGGAACATGATCGACATGAAGAAGTAGCTGAGAAAGACCGCGGCCACCGACACCCAGCCCAGCTTGAGGAACACCAGCAGGCAGGCAATGACGTTCATCACGCCGTAGAGACCGACAATCCCGTGCGACGGCACGCGCCGAAGCAGTGCCGCGCCGCTCAGGCGCCCGAGCAGGAAGCACACGAACCCGAACGAGGCCAGGCTGGCAGCCGCCTGGTTGGTCACCGTCACCACGCCATCGTCGAACGGCAGCGCGCCGGGGTAGGCGTCGGCCAACAGGAGGCGGTTCAGCCGCGCGGGATGGCCGGGGCTGGCGTCGCCGGCGAGCAGGCGCCGCGTCTGGTCGCCGAGCACGACGCCCGCGAATCGCTCGGCGCTGTAGAGAGACGGGGTCGCGAGAAGACGGTTCAGATCCTGCGCCAGCTCCACCCGCAGCGCCGTGGCGGTCGCCGCTCCCACGGCAAACCGCTCCAGCGCCTGTCTGGTCGACGGCGACAGCTCGGCTGCCACGAAAGCCGAGACCGGGTCGGCTGGCGCGCCGAGGCGCGCCGCCAGCGCAGGCACGTCGGCGATGTCGCCGCTCGCGAAGGCCGTCCTCAGCTCCACCCACTGCCGGGCGGCGCCGGTCAGCCACGACGAGGGCAGACCCGGCGGCTCCGAGGTCACGTAGTTGATGAGAAAGCTGAAGATGCCGGCCTGTGCGGCCACGTAGAAAAACTGCGCCAGTGTGGCGCCCGAAAAGTGCGGGTGCGACCAGATGCTCTCGTGTGGCAGGCGCGCCGAGATGCCGCGGAGGCGGAGCGCGGCTGCGACCACCGCCAGGCCCGCGGCGCCCGCGAGCGCCAGGGCCACGGCGTTGTCGTCGGTGACGACCATGCCGAGCGGGCGAGCGACGAGCGACAGGGGCCCCGCCAGCCGCGGTCCGAGCCCGGCGCTGTCGAGCACCAGCCACAGCACCAGGCTGCACGCGCCGATGAGCACGGCCACGTTCGTCACGATCAGCGCGTACACCAGCGCCGTGCCGCCACGTTGTGCGTGCTCGGCGCCGGGCGCCCGCCCGGGGTCGACGGCCTCCGCGGAGATGTCCGGCACCGGCGCGAAGAAGAACACCACGGCCAGCAGCAGCACCACCACGGCCACGCCGGCGTAGGGAATCCACAGCGTCTCGGCGCCCGTGCTGCGTCCCGCCTGGTCGCGGCCGTAGAAGAAGAGGCCGCCGGCGATGGGACCGAGGATCCACCCCACGCCGTTCAGCGACTGCGCCAGGTTGATGCGCGTCGCGGCGTAGCGCGGCGGACCGAGCACGGTCGTGTAGGGGTTCGCCACGGTCTCGAGAAACGTCAGGCCCGAGGCTACGAGGCACACGCCGAGCAGGAACGCCCAGAAGGCGGCGATGCCGGTGGCGGGAATGAACCAGAAGCCCCCCACGGCCACGAGCAGCAAGCCGGCGATGATGCCGCCCCGGTAGCCCAGGCGCGTGGCCAGCCATCCGGCCGGCAGCGCCATCAGGAAGTAGCCCATCCAGTGGGCAAACTGCACCCAGGCCGACTGCGACAGGCTGAGGCGCAGCTCCTCCTGGAAGTGCTTGTCCATCACGTCGATCATCCCGTTGCAGAACCCCCAGAGGAGGAACAGCGAGCTGACGAGCGTGAAGGTCAGCCGGTGGCTCCGGCCATCGGCGGTGACGAACAACCCCGGCCCGGGCGCGCCCATCGCGTGCTATCGCTTCCCCAGGGCCGACGTGATGTCGGCAATCGACACGCCGAGCACGGCGCGCGCCACCGGATCGAGCGCCGCCTCCGGACCCGTCAGGTGCACGGTGCGGTGCACGTGCGCCGCGGTCGCGCCCGGCGCCAGGGCGGCGGCCGGCGACGAGGATTCGAGTTCGTAGAACGGGCCGAGCGGTGTGGCCCCCGGTTCGGGCGGGCCGTCGTTGTAACTGTTGGCGGCGTCGCCGGCGTAGGGATCGTCCTGGATCTTCCAGAGCGAGTTCACGTAGTCGGCGGCGCCCGCCCGCTGGGTGAACTGCACGATCGTCAGCACGCGTCGGCCCGGGTCGTAGCTGCCGAGCACGCCCTTGCTGCGCCTGGGCGACACGCCAATCTTGCTGCGGTAGAGACCGTCGCCGCTGAAGTAGATCGCCCGCTCGCCGACGGCCAGCCGCTCGGGCGGCACCACGCCGAAGTAGTCGGAGGTGACCTTCGGACCGAGCGCCCGCTCAGGGCCCGGTACGATCGGCACGACGATGGTCGTCGTGGGCGAGGGCGTGAACATGCCGAGGATCCAGATCGACAGCAGTCCCGTCGGCTTGGCCCAGGCGCTCTTCCCGGTGTTGGTGATGCGGTTGTCCGATTCGAAGGCCACCAGTCGCACGCCGCCCGCCGGCGCCACGCCCAGCCGGGCCCACGCCGCAGCGTCATCGAGCAGCCGGACCTCGCGATTGACGCCCACGTCGAAGCGCGTGCCCGAGTGGTTGGTGAGCGTGAAGGCCGAGGTGAACCGCGCGCGGTCGCGCGCGACCGCGGCCACCTCGAAGGGCTGCGTGTCGATGGGCGCCGGTGTGTACCAGTCGGCCAGCTCGAAGCGGGCGCCCTTGGCGAAGAAGATCGAAAACTGCCCGCCCTCGGGCCCCAGCCAGAACCGATCCTCGCCGCCGAAGACGTTGATGTGGGGCTCGGTTCTGCCCGAGGCGATCAGGGCGCGGTTGATCCAGCCGAAGCTCGGCCCCTCGTCGCCCTGGGCCGTGCTGGTCAGCACGCGGCCCTGCCACTTGGCCGAGAGCGCCACCTTGGCCGCTCCCGCTTCGTCGGCGATCACGATGAGGTCGGCATGCGTCTTCAGAAACGCCACATCATCGCCGAACGTGGCCGACTGGGCGGAGGGATGGAACGGCAGTGAGACAACCATGCAGGTAAGCAGGAAAGAGACGAGGTGACGGGTCATGGCTTCATCCTGGGGATGAGGGCGGGCACTACCGCCATGGCAGCGCCGCGAGCTCTTCGTCGGTCAGCGGCGGCAGCAGGCCCCGCCCGTCTTCGAGCCGCGCGCCCTTCGCGTCGTGGACGAAGAAGCCCTGGCCGGTGAGAGCCTTCGTGGCGGCGTCCACGCGCCCGCGCACCGAACAGCAGCCGTAGTCGCCGTGGCGGTTGAGCGCGACCAGCTTGAAGTTGAACATCGGCCGGCCGTCGTGGCGCTCGATGGCCCGCCGGCAGACGAACTCGCAGGCCTGCTCTGGAGAGAGCCCCTCGCGCATCTTCTCGACCACGTGGAACGACGCGCAGTGGCGGATGATCTCGTCGCCGTGCCCGGTGGCGCCGGCGGCGCCCACCGCGTTGTCGACGTAGAGCCCGGCGCCGACGATCGGTGAGTCGCCGACGCGGCCGACGATCTTGAAGTGGTGGCCCACCGTGCTCGTGGCGCCGGCGATGTCGCCGTGGCCGTCGATCGCGAGGAGCGTGATCGAATCGAGGTCCTCGAGCCGGCGCCTGAGCTCCTCGACGTCGCCTGACGTCCGCGGCGCGGGCCGGTCCTTCGGCCCGAAGTAGTAGTCGCGCGGGTTCAGGTTCTCCTTCCACGCGCGCCAGTGATCGCGCGCCTGGTCGGTGAGCAGGTCCTCTTCCTTGAAGCCGTGCATCCTGGCGAACTTGAGCGCGCCCTTGCCGACGAGCATCGAGTGGTCGGTACGCTCCATCACCAGCCGCGCCACGGAGACCGGCGTCTTGATGCCTTCAAGCGCGGCCACGGCGCCCGAGGCGCATCCGTCCCGGCCCGACATGATGGAGGCGTCAAGCTGCAGGAACCCCTCTTCGTTCGGGTCGCCGCCGTAGCCGACCGTCGTGTCGAGCGGATCCGATTCGGAGACGTTGACGGCCTTCTCGGCCGCGTCGAGCGCCGAACCGCCGTTCCGGAGCGCCGCCATGCCAGCGCCCGTGATCCTCTCGCGCACCTGCGCGAAGGTCTTGCTGGTGACGATGAGGGGCCGGTTGGGCGCCCGCTCCGCGGCCTGGCGGGCAAACGCCACGCGGCCGATGAAGGGCAAGGCCGCGCCCGCGCCAGCGAGCGTGGATACGAGATGTCTGCGTGTGAACCGTGAACTCGTCATCGGTGCCTCCCCATCGTGTGTCACGGCGTCGCGGCGGCCGGGGTCTGGTGCGACGCGAGCGTGTCGTCCAGATCGCCGCACAGCGTGACGGCGATGCCCATCGCCTGCGCCATCGCCGCCTTCATGGCCAGCGCCGCGCGCGCCTGCGCGGCGTCGGGCCCGTAGGCCACCTGGATGTGATTGGCCTGGTGCTTCGCCATGAAGCGATCGCGCGTCACGCCGTAGAGCACGGCGTGCATGATGGGCCACTGCGGCGTGGTGGCCTGCCACCGCCGCTCGGTCTCCGCGTCGGGCAACCACACCACGCCGCCGCGGCCCAGGTCCATGTGCAGGCGATCGTCGCGCACGTAGATGCGGCTCCAGACGATCTCGCCCGGCCTGCTCACGCCCTTGAGCGTGGAGCCGCCGCGCGGGAAGTACATCGGCGGCTGGCGCTCGCCGCGCGCCCCCCCGTAGCCGCCGATGAAATGGCTGGCCGGCGCGGCGCCCGAGATCTCGAAGACCCACACGAACTCGTCGACGCCGTGACCCGTGTACGTCTCACCCCACCGCACGTCGTGCAGCGTCGTCGACGGGTCCAAGCCGAGGGTCATCCACACGCGGTTGGTGATGAGCGCGTCGATGCCCGCGCCCTCGTCGGCCTCGTTGAAGTGCGGCACGGCGAGACCGTCGAAGAGCACGCAGCCCGACTGGTCGACCACGGGCGGCCGATCGGGGTTGTTCAGCAGCCCCTCTGCCAGGTCGGAGGCCACGCACACGTCCTTGAGCCCCTGCTGGTACTGGATGCCGATGGCGGCGCAGCCATACTCGGCCGCCATGCGCACGGCCGCGTCGTACATCGTCAACGCTTCGAGCACCTGCGCCTCGGTCAGCTCCGTGTCGGGATTGCGTCCGAGCGCGAAGCTCATGCCGCGTCCCTCGAGCCACGCCAGGTGCGCGCGCGCCGCCTCGGCCGGCACACGGCGCATGGCGGCGTACAGGGCCGACTGGCTGAGCCGCTCCTTGTAGAGGCCGAGCGGGTGCAGCAGGTGGTCGGGGATGATGGCGTTGTACATCCCCATGCAGCCCTCGTCGAAGACGCCAAGCACGGCCTGGTCGCGCACGAGTGCGGCGCCGAGCTCGGCACCGCGCGCGTCGGCCCAGGACAGCGCCGGCCAGATCGGCGGCGCGTACGGACGTGCGTGGGAGGTGTCGTGCACGATGCGGTCGCTTGCGAGCCACTCGGCCAACGCCCGGCGCGCGAAGTCGTCCTCGAACGTCTCGCTCCAGATCGTGCTGTAGCGGATACCCGCCTTGGTGAGCGACCCGTTCAGGTTCAGCAGGCCGACGAGCCCGGGCCACCGGCCGCTCCAGTTGGCCAGCGTCAGGATGGGCCCGCGGTGCCTGGTGAGGCCGGGCAGCACGTGGCTGGTGTATTGCCACACAGCCTCGGCCACGACCAGCGGGACGCCGGCGTCGATCCGCCGGAAGGCCTCGATGCCCATCGCCTGGCCGTCGAGGAAGCCGTGCCGCTTGGCCGGGTCCACGGGGTGGCCGCGGACGACGCGCCGGCCGAGCGCGGCGAACGCGTCGACGACGCGGGCCTCGAGGGCTTCCTGGGCCGGCCAGCACGCCTGGTTGGCCGGCAGGCGCGAGTCGCCGCTGGCCACGAGACAGATGTCCGGCGTCATCGCGCCGCCCGCCGCGGGTTCGACATGAACGGACCTCCTCGTCCGCCGCGCCGGTCCCCGGGGGGAGCCGCGGCGGTGCCATTCTATACGCCGCGCCATAGAAACGAAACACGGGGTGGGTCAGGGCCCGGCTCGCCTCACGCAGCGGCGCAGATCCGCTGCCAGAGATCGACGACTCCGAGTTAGTGGGCCCACTTTTCGACGTATGCGCGATCGAGGGTCGGCGTGACCGCGAGGATGCCCGCTGCATCGGCGAGTTGGCGCTCGGAATCGCCCGCCCGGCGTGCCCACTCGAGTTTCGAGAGCACCGCATCCTCTGGCGTCACCATGGCGACGGGTCGCCCGAGAGACAGATCCGCCATGACGCGGCGAGCCAGTTCTTCCCGGCTGAAGGCCCTGTCGCGCCTGATGATCAGGTCTTCCGCGGTGCACAGCCGCAGCGCGCGGCCCGGTAGCAGCGTGATCTCTTGTCCTCGTCGAACTGCCTCCTCCTCGAAAGGGAAGGCGCCCATCGCGACATCAATGCCGACGCCGCCCTTGGTCTGTAGCAGCAGCACGCGGCGCGTTTGTGCGAATTCGCGTGCCCGTGGAATGCGTGGTTCGACCCAATCAAGGGCCAGCAGGGCGTCAATAAACGGCGCCTCGGTGCCGAGGCCCGTAAACAGCGTGAGATCAACGTCGTCGGTGACTCGCGGCTCACTCCATTTCTGTACGGCCAGGCCGCCGATGAAACAAAACCGCCACCCCCTGCCGCGGCAGAACTCCTGCAGTCTCAGCGCGGTGTCGAGGACGTCATTGGAAATGATGTCGTCGGGTGGCATTCGCGCTCACCGGCGTCCGCGTGCGAGAATCTCGTAGAATTCCACCAGCCCTGAGGTCGGCGACGGGGTGTGCAGATGGACGGCGGAATCGAACAGGGAATTAAGCCGGAGAAGAGATTCGGCCGTATCCGCATTACGCACCTTCTCCCGGCGCTCGGCTTCGAGGATCTCGCCGGTTTCCCTCCAACTCATCACGTGAGCCTTCAGGTGTTCGCGGAGTTCGGTCTCGGTCATAGTGAAATGGTAACAGGTCAATGCCGCTCGCAGCATGGAATCACCTCGACTCATCAGTCGCCATGAGCCTGTCCTCGGGCTCCCGTCAGCGCAGGTCCTGGCATCGCTCAACCACCCCAATATCGCCGCCATCGACGGGCTGGAAGAGGGGCCCTCGTCATGGAGCTGGTGAAAGGGCCGACGCTCGCGGACCGCTTGGCGACCGGCGCGCTGCCCTTGGAGGAGGTGCTGGCCATCGCGCGGCGCGAAGCTGTCGGGCATCGGCTGTTCGTCCAAGACCCCGGCCTACTTCCTGCGCGAGGC
>CAYHCX010000082.1:0-18084 GCA_964355095.1 uncultured Acidobacterium sp. | reverse complement strand
ACGTCGAGCAGCAGCAGGTCCTTGACCTCGCCCGCGAGCACGCCCGCCTGGATGGCGGCGCCGATGGCGACGACCTCGTCCGGGTTGACGCCCTTGTGCGGTTCCTTGCCGAAAATCTCCTTGACGATCGCCTGGACGCGCGGAATGCGCGTGGAGCCGCCCACCAGCACGACTTCGTCGATCTTCGAGGGATCGAGGCCGGCATCGGTCAGCGCGGTCTTGGTCGGGCCAACGGTCTTCTGTAACAGTTCCTCAACCAGCGACTCGAACTTCGCCCGCGACAGCTTCATGGCGAGGTGCTTCGGCCCGCTCGCATCCGCGGTGATGAACGGCAGGTTGATCTCCGTCTCCATCACCGAGGACAGTTCCATCTTGGCCTTCTCGGCGGCCTCGCGCAGGCGCTGCAGCGCCATGCGGTCCTTGCCGAGGTCGATGCCGTCGCTCTTGCGGAACTCGTCGATGATCCACTCGATCACGCGCTGATCGAGGTTGTCGCCGCCCAGGTGGGTGTCGCCGTTGGTCGACTTGACCTCGACCACGCCCTCGCCCACTTCGAGCACCGAGATGTCGAAGGTGCCGCCGCCGAAGTCGTAGACGGCAATCGTCTCGTCCTTCTTCTTGTCGAGGCCGTAGGCGAGCGCGGCGGCCGTCGGCTCGTTGACGATGCGCATGACCTCGAGACCGGCGATCTGGCCGGCCTCCTTGGTGGCCTGCCGCTGAGCGTCGTTGAAGTAGGCGGGCACCGTGATCACCGCCTTGGTGACCGGCTGGCCCAGGTAGTCTTCCGCGGCCTGCTTGAGTTTCTGCAGGATCATCGCCGACAGCTGCGGCGGTGCCAGGTCCTGTTCCTGCGCCTTGACGCGCACGTCGCCGTTGCCGGCGCGCTCCACGCGGTAGGGCACCATCTTCATTTCTTCGTTCACTTCGTCGAAGCGGCGGCCCATGAAGCGCTTGATCGAGAAGATGGTGTTCTCGGGGTTCGTCACGGCCTGGCGCTTGGCGACCTGGCCGACGAGCCGTTCGCCGGCCTTGCTGAACGCGACGACCGACGGGGTGATCCGGCTGCCTTCCGCGTTCTGAATGACGGTGGGCTGATCGCCCTCCATCACTGCCACCACGGAATTGGTGGTGCCGAGATCGATGCCAATGATTTTGCTCATGGTCTTAGTATGAAATGTGAGTGCATTACTGTCAATCAGTTCCGCGGCTGCCGCCGCGCCACGGTCGCGGAACCGACGGGTATACTGGGACTTAGCGACCTGCGATGCGCCGGCGGGTCCCAATTCGCATCCAGGTCATGACACTCGCCATTCGCTACGCCCGCCACGCCGGTATCGCCGCGCTGTTTGTGGCCGCGGCCCTGCTCGGCACCCTGAGCGGCGTGCTGTTCGCCTACTCCGGCGACCTCCCCGAAGTGAGCGCGCTGGACGACTACGCCCCGAACACCATCACCCGCGTGCTCGGCAAGAACGACCAGGTCGTCGGCGAATTCGCCGTCGAGCGCCGGGTGGTCATCCACTACAACGACATCCCCGAAAACCTGCGCCAGGCGATCCTCGCGGCCGAGGACGGCAGCTTCTTCGACCACGCCGGCCTCAGCATCTCGCGCATGATGCTCGCGCTCGTCCGCGACGTCATCTCGCGCGGCCGGGCGCCGGGCGGCAGCACCCTCACCCAGCAACTGGCGCGCAACCTGTTCGCGTCCAACATCGGCTTCACGACGGGCGACCGATCGTGGGAGCGCAAGATCAAGGAGTCCCTGGTCGCCGTTCAGATCGAGAAGCGGTACACGAAGCCGGAAATCTTCACGATGTACTGCAACCAGATCTACTTCGGGCACGGCGCCTACGGCGTCGAGGCGGCCTCTCAGCTGTACTTCGGGAAGCCGGCCAGGGAGCTGGCCCTCGAAGAGGCCGCGACCATCGCCGGGATCATCCAGGGCAACGTCCGGCAAAGCCCGTTCGTGAACCCGGAGGCGACCCGGCGCCGCCGCAACTACGCCCTCGACCGCATGGCCGAGGAAGGCTTCATCACCGCCGCCGTCGCCGGCACCGCGAAGCAGAAGCCCATTGTCGTCGGCGGCGACCCCGCCGCCGAGAGCAGCCCGGCGCCGTATTTCCTCGAAGAAGTGCGTAAGTACCTGGAAGCCAGCTACGGCGCCAAGGCCCTGTATGAGAGCGGCCTCACCGTGCGCACCGCGCTCGACCTCCGGCTGCAGCAGGCGGCGAACCACGCGGTGGACCGCGGCCTCCGCCGCGTCGACAAGCGCCGCGGCTTCCGCAAGCCGCGGCGCAACGTGATCGCCGAAGGCCGGACGGTCGACAACTTCAAGCACGATCGCTGGGCCCGGCGCATGTCCGCCGGCGACATCGTCCCCGCCGTCGTGCGATCGGTAAACAGCACCAGCGCCCAGTTGCGCATCGGTCCACTCCACGGCGAACTGACCAAAGCCGGCATCCGATGGACGCGCCGCACGTCGCCCGCGGAGCTGGTCAAGACCGGCGACCTGATTGACGTCGAGCTGACGAAGGTGGACGACACCACGGCGGTGATGACACTGGAGCAGACGCCGCTGCTCGAAGGCGCGCTGGTCGCAATCGACAACCACACCGGCCAGGTGCTGGCGATGGTCGGCGGTTACAGCTTCGGGCGCAGCAAGTTCAACCGCGCGACCCAGGCGTATCGCCAGATGGGCTCGACGGTGAAGCCCATCCTGTATACGGCGGCCATCGACCGCGGCCTGACGCCCACGACCATCCTCGTGGACGAGCCGACCGCCTTCGACGCCGGCGCCGGCCAGCCGCCGTACCAGCCGCGCAACTACGATCGCAAGTTCCAGGGGACGATGACCCTGCGGCATGCGCTCGAACAGTCACGCAACATCCCCGCGGTCAAGGTCATCGACATGCTGGGGCCGGGCCAGGTGGCGTCGTACGCCAGGAAGTTCGGCTTCGCGCAAGAGTTCCGCCCGTTCCTGTCGATGGCCCTCGGCGCCCAGGAAGTGACGCTGATGGAGCTCACCAGCGCCTTCTCGGCCTTCCCGAATCACGGCATCCGCATGGAGCCGTATCTGGCCCAGGCGATCACCGACCGCGAGGGCGCGCTGCTCGAGGAACGCCGCCCGCAGCCGAAAGACGCCATCCGCGCCGACACCGCCTACGTCATGACCAACCTGCTCCAGGGCGTGGTGCAGCGCGGCACCGCCGCCTCGGCCCAGTCGCTCAACTGGCCTCTCGCCGGCAAGACCGGCACCGTGGACGACAACACCGACGCCTGGTTTGTCGGCTTCGATCCCAATGTCACCGTGGGCGTGTGGATGGGTCACGACGAAAAGAAGCCGATTGGCGGCAACGAAACCGGCACCACGGCGGCGTTGCCGATGTGGATCGATTTCATGAAGGACTATCTCGATCTCTACGCCAACCGCGAGCACCCGCCGACGTTCGACCCGCCCGGCAACATCGTGTTCATGACGGTGGACCGTGACACCGGCGAAGCCACCGGCGACGCCAACGCCCGCGCCATCACCGAGGCATTCATCTCGGGAACGCAGCCCTCCAGGCAGTAGTTGCATTGCACTTTGGCGCCGGGGATGCGCGCCACCGATGCCCTCTACCGCAGGCCCAAGCCCTCGGCCTCCTCTGGCAGGCCGCTGAGGAAGGCGTCAGTCCTTGTCTGTGCGCGCACCTCACTGCGGGTGTGCGTACGCCCGCCCGCACGCCCCCCGCCCAGCTACCACCGGCCCAAATCCGGGCCGAATCTCGCTCCTCGCGTGTGGCACGGTTCTGGCAGTGGCGGGGGATCATGTTCCTGGATCTCGTCAAGCAGGTATTGCCTCGCACACCGCCGTCCATCACGGATGCACCCCAGCTGCCAATCCTGATTGTTGACGATGAGCCCCTCATTCGGGTGGTAGCTCGCCGCATGCTCGAAGCCGCCGGGTACGTGGTGTTGGAGGCGAGCGACGGCACCGACGCGCTGGAGAAGGTCGGTGCGGATACGCCGCTGCTGCTGCTGGTGGCCGACGTCAACATGCCGGGAATCACCGGCGATGAACTGGCGCGCCGGTTCCGCATGCGCCAACCCAACCTGAACTGCCTGTTCCTCACCGGATGCGTCGACCAGCTATTCGACAGTCGCACCGTGCTCTGGGACGGTGAGGCCTTCCTCGAGAAGCCCTTTACCGATCGAGGTTTGCGGGAAGCCGTGTCGTTGCAGGCCTTCGGGCACATCGCCGGGCTGCAGCTCGGCTAGCGCAGTCATCGCAAGCCCTGACGATGACCGGCGCAAAGCGCCTTGGCGTGGGACGCACCGACCGGGCGTCTGAACCTGAGGCGGCCGCCCCCTCTTACAGGTCAATCACTCGCATTACAGTAGAATCCTCAGGTCTCGGCGAATGCGCCGTCGAGAGTCGCCGCGGAGCCGGGGAGCACATGATCAGGCCTGACAGCGAGCAGTTTCTTCACGCCGTCCTCGACGCCGTTCCCGCCAACATCGCGGTCCTTGACGCCTCAGGGACGATTGTCCTTGTCAATCAGGCTTGGCGTGCGTTCGCCACCGCCAATGGCGTCAATCCCGAGCAGGTTGGCACGGGGACACAATACCTCGCGGTCTGCGACGGCGTGACCGGCGAGGACGCCGACCTGGCGCGCGCCGCCGCGGCCGAGATCCGCGACGTCCTCGCCGGGCGGCTCGAAGCCGGCCGCCTGGAGTATCCCTGCCACTCTCCTAACGAAGAACGGTGGTTCATCGCCGGGGTGTTTCCGCTTTGGGTCTCCGGGTTCTCGGGCGTTGTGGTCCTGCATCGCGATGTCACCGAGCGCCAGCGGGCCGAAGAGGCGCTGCGCGTCAGCGAGGAGAAGTACCGGCATCTCGTGGACCACGCCGAGGAGCTGTTCTACCGGGTGTCAGCCAGCGACGATTCGCTGATAGGCGCCGTACAGTTCATGAGCCAGAGCGCCAAGCGGCTCACCGGTTACGCCGCGGAAGAGTTCATCGCGAACCCGGCGTTGTGGCTTTCGCTGCTGCATCCAGACGATGTTCTGGCGGTGAAGCTCGCCAAGCGGGCGTGCCTCGAGGGCAACAAGCCGGTTGTTCGCGCGTATCGTCTGCGGAATCGCGACGGGCGGTATCACTGGGTGGAAGACGTCATCTCTTCTGTCCGCGATGCCCGAGGGAAGTTGGTGGGGCTTCAGGGCGTGGCGCGGGACATCACCGACCAGCGGTTGGCCGAAGGACGGCTCAGGGAGAGCGAGCGCGCGCTGGCCCTGGCGCAAGCCACCGCCCACCTGGGCGACTGGAGGGTTCTGGCGGATCAGACGCTCATCTGGTCTGACGAGATGTTCCGGCTGCACCACCTCGAACCCAGGTCGGCCGACCAGTCGCCGGTTGGCCCGCCTCGCCCAGGCGAGCAAGAGTTTGCCGATCTGGTGCACCCCGACGATCGCGAACGCGTGGTCGCCGCGCGCCGCGCCCTTTCCGTTGAGGGCCGCAGCCATCTGACGTTCCTCTATCGCACCAATCCGGCGAACGGGCCGATCAGGACGCTCGAGACCCAGGCCCGCGCCGTGATGGACGACGCTGGTCACACCGTTGGGTGGCACGGCACGGTGCTGGACGTCACCGAACGCGAGCGCCAGTCGGCCGAACTGCGGCAACACCAGAAGATGCAGAGCGTCGGGCGGCTCGCCGGAGGGATTGCGCACGATTTCAATAACATCCTCTCTGAGATCATCGGCTTTGCCGGCTTCGTGAGTGACGGCCTCGATGAGGGCGATCCCCGGAAGGCAGACATCGTGTGCGTCCTGGAGGCGGCCGACCGCGCGGCCGCCTTGACTCGCCAACTACTGGCCTATTCCCGCCAGCAGCCGTCTGACCGGCGCCCGGTTGATCTCAACCAACAGATCGAGCAGTTCAGCCCGCTTCTCAAACGAACGGTCGGCGAGCACATCGCGCTCAGCATCGAGCTCGCCGCGCGTCCGGCGGTGGTGCTGATCGACCCCGGGCAGTTCGACCAGGTGGTGCTCAACCTCGTGGGCAATGCCCGCGACGCCATGCCCGAAGGCGGCACCCTGCGGATCTCGATCAATCTCGATCTCGCCAGTGCCTGCCTCCGGGTGACCGACACCGGTGCTGGAATGGATGCCGACACGCGGCAGCGGATCTTCGATCCGTTCTTCACCACCAAACCGGTGGGTCACGGTACGGGACTGGGGCTCGCGACCTGCTTCGGGATCGTCGAGGATGCGGGTGGGAGCATTCGGGTCGAGAGTACCGTCGGCGCGGGCTCCACGTTCCTCGTGACCCTGCCGCTCAGTTCAGCGGGTCCCATGGAGGTACCGCCACAGCAGACAGCAACCCTCACGCGTCCGGGGGGGGAAGAGGTGCTGCTCTGCGAGGACGAAGTCGGCCTCCGCCGCGTGGGTGTTCGCGCGCTTGAAGAGGCCGGCTATCGGGTGCATGCCGCCGCCGACGGGAACGAGGCCATCCATCTCATCGATACGCTGGGCGATCGGCTTGCCGTGGTGATCTCCGACGTGGTGATGCCCGGATGCAGCGGCGACGCGGTCGCGGCGCATGCCGCGCGCATGATTCCCAACGTCCCGGTGCTCCTGACGTCCGGCTACTTCGACCATACCGGCGGCCTGGCGTCGAGGGCGCATGAGATTCTGTGGAAGCCACTGCCGCCAGCGCGCCTGGTGGGCGCCGTCACGGCGGTCATCGCGAAGTCCGCCCGGTGAAGGGGATTTAAACGGCGCGACTTGCGAGGAAGAAGGGCCATGAGGAGTTTGGCGTGTGCGGCTGGCACTCCGCATGTTCGTGAAAGATCGCCTCCACACCTACCCGTCGTCATCGTCGGCCGACAATTGCCCCAGGGTGCCCGACGCCTTCTGCATCAAGTAGGTCTTGATGAACGCGTCGATGTCACCATTCAACACCTTGTCCACCTGCCCCTCCTGATACTTGGTCCGGTGGTCCTTGATCATCTGATACGGCTGCAGCACGTAGCTGCGGATCTGGCTGCCGAAGGCAATCTCCTTCTTGGTGCCGCCGATCTGCGACAGCTTGTCCTGCTGCTCCTTCTGCTTCAGGTCGTACAGCCGCGCCTTCAACACCTTCATCGCCACGTCGCGGTTCTTGTGCTGCGATCGCTCGTTCTGGCAGGAAATGACGATGCCGGTCGGCAGGTGCGTCAGGCGGACGGCGGAATCGGTCACGTTGACGTGCTGGCCGCCGGCGCCGCTGGATCGGAAGGTGTCGATACGGAGTTCCTTGTCGGGAATGTCGATCTCGATGTCGTCGTCAAGTTCCGGCCAGACGTAGACCGACGCGAACGACGTGTGCCGGCGGGCGGCCTGGTCGAACGGTGAAATGCGGACCAGCCGGTGCACGCCGGCCTCGGCCGCCATCAGGCCGAAGGCATACTCGCCGCTGAGCGTGTAGGTGACGCTCTTGAGGCCGGCTTCCTCGCCCGGCTGATAATCCAGGATCTCGCGCGTGAACCCCTTCCGTTCCGCCCACTTCAGGTACATGCGGAGCAACATCTCGGCCCAGTCTTGCGACTCGGTGCCGCCCGCGCCCGGATGAATGGTGATGATGGCGTTGGCGAGGTCGTGCTCGCCGCTCAGCATCTTCTTGGTTTCGGCGGCGTCCACCTGCGCGTCGAGCGCGTCGAGCGCCTTGGTGAGATCGGCCAATACGTCCTCGCCCGACTGCGCCCACTCGATCAGCACGCCGATGTCGTCACTCTTCTTGGTCAGGCTGTCGCGGAGTTCGATGTCCTGCGCCAGGCGCCGCTGCCGTTGCAGCGTCTTCTGCGCCTCGGCCTGGTTGTTCCAGAAGTCCGGTGCGGCGACCTTCAGTTCGAGCTGCGCCAGCTCGCCGGGATCATGCGCATCGTCAAAGATAGCTCCGCATGTCGGAGGCCCGCTTCAGCAGGTCGGTGGAGCGGCGGACGAGGTCATCAATCGCGAGTGCCAAGTTGCATTCTCCTAGGAGGGCGACGGCTTCAGCCGTCGCCGTTCTGGCGGGCGCTAAAGCGCCCGCCCTCCGCGCAGAGCCGCCGCCAGCGCCAGCACCGTGAGCACGGTGGACACCTGCGCGACCAGATCACCAATTCTGGCATAGAGCGTCCGCTCCTGCACGAACCGGGCTTCGCCGACCACCGCCACCGTTTCGAACAGCCTGGTCCGGACCAGCACGCGGCCGTAGGGGTCGACAATGCCGCTCACCCCGGTGTTGGCTGCCCGCACCAGATAGCGGCCCTGCTCCACGGCCCGCATCGCGGCCATCTCGAAGTGCTGGTAGGCGGCCGATGACTCACCGTACCAGGCGTCGTTGGTAATGGTCGTCAGCATCTCACTGCCCTGCCGCACGGCCTCGCGCATCAGGCTGGGATACGTGACCTCGTAACAGATGGCGGTGCTGATCATGTGCTCGCGCACCGGCAGCATCGTGACGCGCTCGCCCGCCGTGAATGCCGACACCGCTTCGACCAGGGGAGCCACGAAGAACAGGGCGCGCTCGAACGGCACATATTCGCCAAACGGCACCAGGTGGACCTTGCGATACACGGCGGCGGTGGCACCGGCGGTGTCGAGCATGAACGCCGAGTTGTAGTAGCGATTGGCCGGCGGGCCCCGCTCGAACTCGTCGCTGCCAAGCAGCAGCGGCTTGCCGAGTTGCCGGACCGCGGACCGGATCAACTCGCCGCCGGGATCGTCCTGGAAGAAGAACGGCGTCGCCGACTCGGGCCACAGCAGGAAGTCGGCGCCGTTGGCGGCGGCCTGGCGGGTCAGCTGCAGGTAGCGGTCCACGATCATGTCGGCGCGCGCGGGATTCCACTTGTCGGTCTGCGCGATGTTGCCCTGGATCAAGCCCACGCGGACGGGCTCGCCCTGGGTCAGGCGGTTGGCGGCGAGACGTTGACCACCCCAGACCGAGACCACGACGATCAGCGCGAGGGTGCCGGCGACGGCCCATACCCGCGTGCGGCCGGCAGCCAGGGCGGTCACGGCGAGCCCGACGTTGACGAGCACGACAAACATCGACAGCCCGTAGACGCCGACCAGGCTGGCCACCTGGACGATCGGCAGCAGCGTCACCATCGTGTTGCCCAGCGGGATCCACGGGAAGCCGCCAAACAGGAAGCCGCGCGTGTACTCCGTCGCCACCCACGCGGCGGGCGCCAGGGCGAGGCCGATGATCCCGAACCGTCTGACGAAGGTGGCAATCAGCGCCGACGCCACCGCGACGTACGTCGCCATGTAGAGGACCAGCAGGCCCGTCACGAACACGGCCACCGGCATCGGCAGCCCACCAAAGGTCTGCACGGTGGCGCCGGTCCAGTAGACGGTGCCGGCGAAATGCACGAAGCCGGCGATGAGGCCCAGGCTAAACCCGCGGCCGGCGCTGACGCCGTGCGTCCGCCCCATCTGGCCGTTGAACCCGGTCAGGGCGACCAACAGCGGCACCAGCGCGACCAACGCCACCGCCGGGTGGCCATACCTCGGGAACGACAGGGCCAGCAGCACGCCGGAGGCGGCCGCGGATGACACAGACGACGCAGAAAACGCAGAGCGGAATCTTGTCAAACGGCTAGGCTTTCATCGCGGCGTCGAGCAGCGTTTCGAGGGAGCCGAACTTCTCGTGGTAGTCGGCCTGCGCCCGCCGAATCACGTCGAACGCTTCGTCGCGCCCGTAGACGTGGGTGATCTCACACGGGTTCTCGTTGGTGCCGGGCACGAGCTTGTAGGTCTCGAAATAGTGAATCAGCCGCGAGACCAGCGCCTCGGGACAATCCTGGATGTCGCGGAAGCCGCCATAGGCCGAATCGCCGACCAATACCGCCACGATCTTGTCGTCCGCTTCGTTGCCGTCGATCATCCGCAGGCCGCCGATCGGCACGGCCTGCAGGAGGATGTCGCCGTGCGACACCGGCCGTTCCGAGAGGACGCACACGTCCAGCGGATCCTGATCGCCGGCAATCGACGAACGCCCGGTCTTCTCCGTACTGAGCTCCGCCACCCGCGTGCCGCAGTAGGTCTGCGGCAGCAGGCCGTAGAGCGCCGGACAGAAGTTCGAAAAACGCTGCGGCCGATCGAGCTTGAGCAGGCCCGTCGCCTTGTCGAGTTCGTACTTCACCGTGTCGGACGGCGTGATCTCAATGTAGCAGGTGACAATGCTGGAGCCCTTCTCGCCCAGCCGGACGCCATGCCAGGGATGGGCCCGGAACAGGCGGCCCATCAGCTGCCAGAGAGGCTGTCGAGATTTCGCGGTGGTGCCCATCGGCGTCCTAGCGGACGACCCAGGGCTTGAACTGCTCTTCCTTCTGCAGCCGGGCGGCAACCGTGTCGGCTTCGCTGCGCTCCTTGAACTTGCCAACGCGGACGCGGAACACAGACGGCGCCCCCTTCACGGGCGCGAGCACGTAAGCCGGATAGCCCTTGCTGGCCAGGCGCTTCACGATGCTGTCGGCTTCATTGCGTTCGCGCAGGGCCGCGACCTGGATGGCGAAGCCGGTGCCGGCCGGTTCCGAGGGCGTGGCCGCCGGTGCCGGCGCAGCCGCGGTCGCCGCGGGTACTGCCGCGGGAGGCGCGGCCACCGGTGCTTCCGACTTCGGCGTGGGCGCTTCGACGGCGGGCGCCGGCTCAGCGTCCCTCTTGAGCGACTCCGCGGCCGGCTCGGTACCGCCGAGGCGCTCGGCATAACTCAGCTTCTCGCCCGCGGTCACCGGCGAGGCGCTCGCCCCCTGTCCGGCCGACGTGGGAGGCGGAGGCGGCTCCGGCTCGGCCGCGGCCACCGACGCCTCGGCCCCTTCGGGCAGCCCGCGCTCGGCGCGGACCCCGCGGCCCACCTGCACGCCCATCAGGAAGATCGCGACCGCGATCACCACAATGGCCATGCCCATGAAGACCAGCTGCTTGCCGTTGAGCTGTATCTCGCGAAACGCGTCGTCTTGAGTGGTAGCCATCAGTGCAAATCTGGGCAGAATTTTATCATGGGCCTTCGCCAATCCGAACCTTCACCGCCAGCGCGTCCGCCGCTTTCGGATCCAGAACCAGCGCCCGGTCGATCTCGCCTCGAGCGCCGGCCGTGTCCTGAACCTGCAGGTAGGCTTCGGCCAGAGCGACGTGCGCGGCCACGGTCTCTTCGCTCCACAGCGCAATCTTCAGCGCTTCCACAGCCTCTTCGGCGCGGCCGCCCCGCAGGTGGAGCCGGCCGAGCATCAGGTGCGCTTCGGCCAGGTACGGCGACAGGTACAGGGCCCGGCGCAGTTCCTGGATCGCTTCGCGATCCGCCTCTCGCTGATAGGCGCGACGGCCGGCATCGAGGTGGAAGGCCGCGAGGGCGTCATGGTCGCGCTGCCCGGCGGTCGTGAGCATGTTATCGACGCGAATGGCCGACGGCGTTAGTTCCTCGGCGAGGCGTTCGAGCCCGCGAGGCACGGGGTCGCCACCGGCGGCCCGCGCTTCCCACCCCGCGTACTTCGACGACAGCCGGGTGGCCAGCTCACGCTCGCGCGCGGCTTCGGCGGTCGCGCCGGTCTGGTGAAGGGCCACGCCGAGGATGAAGTGCGCGTCGCCGTCGCCCGGATCCCGGCGCACGGCCTCCCGCAGCCAATAGATGGTGGCGCGCGCATCGCGATCCAGCCAATACGCGTAGCCCAGGTTGAAGAACAGGTCGCCGTCGGCCGGATCGATCTCGCTGGCCTGGCTGAAGTAGTAGGTGGCGCGGCCGGGCTGCGGCATCGCGGTGCGACGCAGTTCCGCGACGCCAATGGCGTTGGTGACGGCGGCCGAACGCTCTTCGCCCTGCAACGCCCGCAGCGTCTGCAACGCCTCATCAAAGCGCTTGAGGCTCATCAACGACAGCGATCGCCGAAAGCGGCCTTCCCGCGAATAGCGGCCTTCCGCGCGCATGCCGGATACGGCATCCAGCGCGCGCTGATGGTCGGAGGCGTCCGTGTGCACGTCCCAGAGCGCCAACCGGGCCGGATCGAACTGCGGCGCCGCCTTGCGCGCCTGTTCGAGGAACGCAATTGCCGTGGCCGGCGTCTCGGCGACGAGACCCTTGATGTAGAACTCGAAGACCTGGGGCGATGGGGGCAGGCGATCCGTCGCCGCCGGCGGCGTGCCGCGGCCGCGCACGAGAATCGCCAGCCGGCCGAACACGCCGAAGACATCCGCCAACGGACCCGAGGCCTGGACTTCCGGCAGCAGCCGGCCGGTGTCGAGCCGGACCACGCGCGCGCGCGCCGTGAGTTGTTCGCCGGCAATCTCCAGGGCGCCGATGACCAGCGCGCTGGCCCCCACGGCCTGGCCGACTTTGACCGACGAGGCGCGGCTCAAATCCGCCGCGGCGGGCAACTGCAGACGGTCGAACGCCCGCAAGCGCTCGGCGCGGTCGACCACCCGTTCGCCGGACGCCTCGAGCAGGTCTGACAACAGGACCGCGGCGCCCTCGCGCATCCACGCCAGCCGGGGTTCGTGCCGGGCGTTATCGAAAGGCACGACGAGGACCGGGGCGCCGGCGGGGACTTGCGCCGCGCCGGCCGCGGGCCAGCACGCGACCGCGGCGAGCAGGCACGCCGTGGCCCATCGACCGGTCATCACGTCGCGTCAGCCGGCTCCACGGCGCGGGGTCCGTTAATCGTGATCGCCAGGCTCCAACCGCCCGGCTGCCCGGCCGCCAGGCCGACGTCGGCATCGACCGCGCAATGCGCGAGGAGGCGCTGGAGGGCCGCGGCGTAAAAGCCGCGCATGGGGACCGGGGCGGGATCCCGCAGCTGATCGCACAGCGCCGACTTGATGTCGACCACGGCCTGCGAACCCTTGAGCCGCACCTTCACCTTGGACTGCCGCACCGTGGCGAGCACCAGCCGCTTCCCCAGCCCCAGGGCCGCGCGCGAGCGCAGGCTCAACGGCAGCCGCCGGATGTACCACCGGCGGAGGCTCGAGAGATCCTGGAAGGTCCAGTCGGCGGCACAGACGCCAGCCCGGGTGGCAATCCGGTCGTTCGACGGCGGCTCTTCGCGATGGAGAAAGCTGAGGACGGCGCCCAGCGGGGCGAGGCCGATGCGGCCATCCCGCATGCCCGATGGGCTCAACCAGTTTTCGTAGAAATCGAGCCGGCATGGTGAAACATCAGCGATGCCCTGGTGCAGACTCGAGATGAGCAGGCGGCCGATTCCAGCGTCAACCATGACGAAGGCGTGGGGATCTGATACCGTGATCGTACCGCTTCGCTGCGACCGAGTCAACGAACCAGCATCATGATTCTTCCCCTACACGAACAGCTCAGGGCGCGTGTGCGTGCCGTGCTCGCCGAGCGATACGACATCACCGATCCCGGCCTGGAGATCCCCGTCGAGTACCCGCCGAACCGGACGTTCGGTGACCTCGGCACGCCGGTCGCGTTCGATCTCGCCCGGCGGCTGCGCAAGGCCCCACGCGTGATCGCGCGGGAGATCGCGGCCGCGCTCGGTCCCCTCACCGGCGTCACCATGGTCGAGGCGGCGCCCAACGGCTACCTCAACGTCTTTCTCGATCGCCCGGCGTTCCTGCTGGCGCGGCTCGGCGTCGCCGGCGAACTGCCCGCTGCCCCGCCGCGCCCCGGCAAGACCATCGTCGAGCACACCGCGATCAACCCGAACAAGGCCGCGCACATCGGCCACCTGCGCAACGCCGCGCTCGGCGACACGCTGGTCCGCGTCCTCCGCTTCCGCGGCACGCCGGTCGAGGTGCAGAACTACATCGACGACACCGGGGTGCAGGTCGCCGACGTGGTGGTGGGGTTCCGCGAGATCGAGTCGATCGACCTGGCCGGGACCAGGCGCATCGCCGCCACGGCGCGGTTCGACTACTACTGCTGGGACCTGTACGCCCGCGTCACCGAGTGGTACGACGGCGACCAGGAACGCCTGAAGATTCGCGCCGCCACGCTGCACGACATCGAGCACGGCGTCGAACCCACGGCGAGCCTGGCCGCGTTCATCGCCGACACGGTCGTGCGCGCGCACCTCAAGACCATGGCCCGGCTGAACATCGACTACCAGTTGCTGACTTGGGAAGGCGACATCCTGCGCCTCAAGTTCTGGGCGCGGGCGTTTGAGGTCCTCAAGCAGACCGGCGCCGTGTTCCTGCGGACCGAGGGCCGGCTGGCCGGCTGCTGGGTCATGAAGATCGACGACCAGCCCGCGGTGGCGGCGGCGGGCGCCGATGACGCGCCCGCGGACGAGGCGGAGGAACGGGAGAAGGTGATCGTCCGCTCGAACGGCACCGTCACCTACGTCGGCAAGGACATGGCCTACCAGTTCTGGAAGTCGGGCCTGCTCGGCCACGACTTCCACTACCGCCCGTTCGCCAAGCGCATGACCGGAGAGACGCTGTGGGCCACCACCAGCGACCCGGCCCTGGCGGTGGCGGACCATCCGGCGTTCGGCGCGGCGGCGACCACCTACAACGTCATCGACGTGCGGCAGGCGTACCTGCAGAAACTCCTGAAGCAGGCGCTGTCGGCCATCGGGCATCCGGCGGAAGCCGATCGGCTCACCCACTTCTCGTACGAGATGGTGGCGCTGTCGCATGCCACCGCGCGGGAACTCGGGTGTGCGCCGCCGCCGGATTCCGACGATGCGAAGCGGCCGTTCGTCGAGGTCTCGGGCCGCAAGGGGTTGGGCGTCAAGGCCGACGACCTGATCGATCGCGTCATCGACAAGGCGCTGTCGGAAGTGAATCGCCGCCAGCCGGAGCTGGCCGACGCCGATCGGCGCCGCATCGCCGAGTCCATCGGCATCGCCGCGGTGCGTTACTTCCTGATCAAGTATTCGCGCACGCGAGTCATTGTCTTCGACATCGACGAGGCACTCAGCTTCGACGGCGAAAGCGGGCCGTACCTGCAGTACGCCGTGGTGCGCGCCAATAACATCTTCCAGAAGCTGCAGGACCGGCTCGGCTTCGACGAAGCGGCCATGCTGGCGCCGCTGCCCCTGGCGCCGCCGGACGCCATCAACGGCGCCGATGGCGACCACGAGCTGTGGGCCCTCGTGCTCGAGGCGTCGCGGCTGGACGACGTGGTCGACCAGGTCGTGCGGACGCTGGAGTTCGCCGTGCTCGCGAAATACGGCTTCGGCCTCGCGCAGATGTTCAACGCCTTCTACCACCGCGCCCAGATTCTCAACGAGGAGCGCGACGACGTGCGCCGCTGGCGGGCCGCCGCGGTGGCGTATTTCCGCCTCCAGCTCACCAGGCTGCTCGATCTGATGGGCGTTGCCGTTCCGCCTCGAATGTAGGACGCTTGCGCATATGGCTCTGATTGCGATTGCCCGGAACCGCCGGATGTCCGACTACGTCGAATCCGTGCGCCGCGCCGGGGGCGAACCGATCGAGGTGGGGGCCGGCGGCGAGTCGCCCGCGCACATCCTCGCCCGCGTTGACGGCATCATGCTGACCGGGGGCGGCGATGTCGATCCGGCACTCTACGGCGAGACGCCCCACGCCACCTTCGAAGCCGCGGAAGCGGAGCGCGACGCGTTCGAGATCGAGCTGTCGCGCCTGGCCGTGGCCGGCGACATTCCGTTCCTCGCGATCTGCCGCGGCATGCAGTTGCTGAACGTCGCCATGGGCGGCACGCTCATCCAGGACATTCCGACCGAAGTGCCGGGGGCGCTCGAACATGCCGTGCCGGAGCCGCGCGCACACGTCGCGCACGAAGTGTGGGTGGCGAAAGACTCGCAGCTGTCGGCGCTGCTGGCCGATCACATGGAAGACGGCGAGACCTGCCACGTCAACAGCCGCCATCACCAGTCCGTCGCCAAGGTCGCCCCGGCCTTCGTCGTCACCGCCACCTCGCCCGACGGCGTGATCGAAGCCATGGAGAAGCCGGGCTCGGCGTTCTGCATCGGCGTGCAGTGGCACCCGGAGAACTTCTGGCGCACCGGCGAGTTCCGGTCGCTGTTCGAGGGTTTCGTGAAAGCGGCTAACGCGCGAACGCGATGACCGTCTCGACGTGCGCCGTGTTCGGGAAGAGATCGAACGCGCGCGCGCCGCTCATCCGATAACCCGCATCGATCAGCAGCCTGGCGTCACGCGCGAGCGTGGCGATGTCGCACGACACATATACCAGGGTGGGCGCGTGCAGCGCCACGACGCCGGCCAACGCCTCCGTCGACAGGCCCGTCCTCGGCGGATCGACGATCACCGTCGCGGTCTTCGTCGCCGCCCCCAAATACCGCTCCACCGGTTCCGTCCGCACCCGGACGTCGTCCCGCCCCGTGGCGTTCCGCAGCAGGTCGGCGGCTGAGAAGCGGTCGCCTTCCACCGCGACCACCGGGCCGTGGCCGGCGTGAGCCGTGGCCAGGCTGAACAGGCCGACGCCCGCGTACAAGTCGAGCACCGGCCCCTGCGTCACCTGCGACACCACGTGATCCACGAGCGGCTGCAGCAGGAAGCGATTGCCCTGGAAGAACGACCGCGTATGGCGCGACAGCCTGGCGCCGGACACGGTGTCTGACACCAGCGGCGATCCCCAGAGATCCATCGTCCGCGGCGACTCGGGCGGCGCGCAGGTCGCGCCGGTGAGGCCGTCGAGACGGGTCACGGCGGCCAGCCGTGACGGGTCGGCGTTGGGCAGCAGATCGAGGTGCACGGCCCGCTCGGCAGCGTCGAGGTTCTCCGACAACTCGATCTCGCTGACCGTGTCGCGATCGAGCGTCTTCAACGACGCCTCCAGCGCGGCAATCACCGCCAGCGTGTCCGGGCGAAGCTGGCGCGTCGGCCCGGCCTCGCACAGCGAGTGCGTGCCCTCGCGGAAGAACCCGATGCGGCCGTTGCGGACGTGGAGCCGCGCCCGCATCCGGTAGCCATCGATCGGCGACGCGGCGACATCGACCGGCGCATCGAGCGTGATGCGGCCCAGGCGCCGCAACGTGTCTTCGATGATCGCCGACTTGAGGGCCCGCTGGCGATCGTACTGGATGTGCGCCAGCACGCAGCCGCCGCAGCCGCCGTCCGACGGCGAGACGCCGTCGGCGGTGTCGGGCAGACGATCCGGTGACCGCTCAATCACGGTGCGGGTGATCGCCCAGCCGGTGCCGCGCTGGACCTTCTCCACTTCGGCCTCAACCACCTCTCCGGGAATGGCGCCGGCGACAAGAACGATGGCGCCCTCGTGGCGCGCGATCATCCGTCCGCCCGCGGCGGGCCGTTCGATGGTGAGCGTGAGTCGATCGCCTCTGTGCATGGTTGTCCTGCGTTGGGGTCAGACCCCTCGGCACTCTCTGCTCGGGGTCAGACCCCGATCTCTGGCAGGCCGAAGTGGAGGCGGACCAGCCGATCGATCGCGGCGTGGCGCGATTGCGCGTACGCCTCCGGCGTCATGCGCGGACGAAACGGCGCCAGTTCGGCGTCCGCTTCCCGTTCAATGTCCCGCAACCGATCGCCGAGAGCGGCCGACGCCGCGGCGACCAGTTCCGATTCGACTGCGGCAATCCGTTCCAGCAGCGCGTCGCGGGCGTCGCCGCGGGCGCGGGCGGCCTCCGGCTGCGCCGCATCCAGCGCCCGCACCGCCGCGTCGAGTGCCGGGCCGAGGGCGGAACCGGCCTGGTCGCTGCCCCGCAGCACGGTGAGTCGCGACACCGCGGATTCCAGTTGCGAGGCCAGCGACCGCCGCGAGCGGCCCGCGCCCCGCACCGGCTCCTCGACGTCCGGCCCCCCGGCCGAATCCGGCACCACCGCGGTGACGCCGATGGCACGCCGCCAGTCGTCAAACGCATCCAGCACGTCGGCTTCGCAGAAGTCGATCCGCACCGGGCGGCGGCGCGGCCCCTTCCGATAGTAGCGTTCGAAATACCGATCGATGCCGGCTTCAGCCACCTTCAGGGGAATGCCCTGGTGCGCCCACGCCACGATGCGCTCGAACGCCGGACCGGTGATGCGGATCAGGTGGCCGTCGTTCTTGCGGCAAAGATACGCTTCCAGATCGCGGCAATAAGCGTCAACGTCCGTCACGGTCTTAGGTCTTAGGTCCTAGGTCTTGGGTCTTGAGGCTTGAGGCTTGGCCTATGTCTGTGTCTAATCTGTGTCT
>CAYHCX010000081.1:0-18199 GCA_964355095.1 uncultured Acidobacterium sp. | reverse complement strand
CGCCGGCTCCGCCTGGTGGTGGCTGCGCGGCTCCCTGCCTGTTTTGGACGGCCAACAGGCCCTGCCTGGCCTGCATGCCCCCGTGGAAATCCTCATCGACGGCTACGGCGTGCCTGCCGTCTACGCGCGCGACTCGGACGATGCGTGGTTTGCCGCGGGAGCGTTGCACGCGCGGGACCGGCTCTGGCAGATGGAGTTGTACCGGCGGGTCACCTTGGGCCGGCTGTCGGAGGTGATGGGAGAAGCCACCCTTCAGATCGACCAGCGCTTCCTGACGATCGGCCTGCGCCAGGCCGCCCAGGACGAGTGGGCGAGGGCCACGCCGGCGGTGCGGACGGCCTTGGAGCGTTACGCCGCGGGGGTGAACGCCGTGGCCTCCGCGCTGACCGGAAGACGCCGGCCCGCGGAGCTGCAGGTGCTGGGTATCATGCCCGCGCCGTGGACGCCGGTGGATTCCCTGGCGGTGGGGCGCCTGCTCGCGTGGCGGCTGGCGGAGAACCATCAGGCGGAGCTCGTGCGAGGGGCGCTTGCCGAAAAGTTGGGCGAGACCGCGGCGAGGGAGCTGGCGGGGCGGTACCCGGCGGATGGTCCGGCGATCCTGGAGAGCAAGGTTCAGTCCCAGCAGGCGGCGGCCTTCGACAGCCTCAGGCCGACCCGAGCTAGTCGAGGGTCGAAGCCGCCGACTCCCGCGAGCCCCGAAGGGGTGAGTCGTAATGAGGCGCGACCTGTCCACCGAAGCGCTGGGCGCGAAGGTGGAAGCGCCGAGGCCCGCTGGCCGCCAGGCCTGGAGTGGCTTCGCCCGGGCGTGAAGCGTGGAAACAGTAACAACTGGGTCGTCGCCGGCCGAAAGACCAGGAGCGGGCGCGCGGTGCTCGCCAACGATCCGCACTTGCCGATCGAATTCCCGTCCGTCTGGTACGAGCTGCACCTGGTGGCGGCGGACCTTGATGTGACGGGCGTGACGATCCCCGGCGTGCCGTTCGTGGTGCTCGGGCACAATGCGCGGATCGGGTGGGGCATCACCAACACCAACGCCGACGTCCAGGATCTCTTCCTCGAGCGCATCGACGTGGGCAGGAAGCGGGCGTTCTCCCGCGGCGAGTGGGTGCCGGTGGAAGTGACGCCGGCCGACATTCCCATCCGCGGCCACGCGCAGCCATTCCGGTTTGAAGTCTGGAAGACGCGCAACGGCCCCATCTTCGCGGATGTCGGGTTGGACTGGGAGGGGCCGCCCTCGTGGCTGTCGCCGGAGGGCCGGCCGTCGGACGAGCGCCGCGCGTATTCGATCCGGTGGGGCGCCGGCGGAGACCTCTCGGTGTCGTTCGAGGCCATCAACCGATCGACCGACTGGACGTCGTTCACGTCGGCGGTCGAGTCGTTCGCGGTGCCCTCGTCCAACCTCGTGTATGCGGACGTGGACGGCAACATCGGCTACGCCATGTCGGGCCGGCTGCCGGTGCGCGCGAGCGGGGATGGCAGCATGCCGATCGACGGCGCCAGCGGCGCCGGGGGCTGGAGCGGCACCGTGCCGGCGTCAGCGTTGCCGCGCGTGATCAATCCGCCGGCCGGGTACATCTCGTCGGCCAACAACGAAATCGATCGCGGCTTCCCGAACCTGATCACGAAGGACTGGGCAGCGCCGTTCCGCGCCACGCGCCTGCGCGATCAGTTGTCGCAGGTGGAAGGCGTGGATCTGGATGCCATGCTGGCGTTACAGAACGATCGGCGGAGCCTGGCCGCCGACAGCGTGCTGGCCGGCATCGAGAGTGCCGTGGCGTCCGCGCACGGGCGGGACGCCGACGCGCCGTGGGTGGCCGTGCTCAACCAGCTGGCGAAGTGGGATCGCGTGGTGGACGCGCGGCCGGTGGTTTCGTTGTACGAGGCGTTCGAGGACGCGCTGTGGCGCCGCACCTTCATGGACGAGATGGACGAGCCGCTGTTCCTGGCGTTTTACGAGTGGGCGGGCGCGGAGCGGTTCGCGGGCCTGCACGTCGTGCTGGCGGACCGCCAGGCGCGGTGGTTCGACGACATCACGACGGTCGATCGCCGCGAGTCGCGCGACGAGATCTTCCTGCTGGCGGCGCGCGACGCCGAGGAGCGGCTGCAGAATGACTTCGGCGGCGACAACCAGCGCGCGTGGGATCAGATCCACGCCGCGCGCTTCGAGCATCCGCTCGGGAACGCCGCGTTCCCGCTGGCGTGGTTCTTCAACCGCGGTCCGGTTCCGATCACCGGTGATGGCACCACCGTGATGCGCGTCAGCTGGAACCGCCTGCGGCCGTTCGCGGCGTGGGAATACCCGTCGTGGCGGCAAATCCTGCACGCCGGGCAATGGGACGAATCGCGGGTATCGCTGCCGTCAGGGCAGTCGGGCAACCCGCTGAGCCCGCACTACTTCGACCAGAACGCGATCTGGCGCGAAGGCCGGTACCGCCTGCAGCCGTTCTCGCGGTCCGCGGTCCAAGCCGCCGCCCGCCACCGCCTCCTGCTGGTGCCCTAGAAGGGATGATTGGGGTCAGGCCGCGAAAAACGCCCTTCAGAGACATTGCCCAGGGCGTTTTTCGCGGCCTGACCCCAATCATCCCTTTCGGAATTTGACGCGGCGCGGCGCGGCGGATAACATATGAGCAACTGCTCATATGTTCATATCCGATGACGTCTGCGACCTCATTCAGATCGACCTGGCCCGGGTCCGCAAGATCCGCGGCGCGCTGACGGCGCCCGGCGCGGTCCAGGCGCTGGCCGACACGTTCAGCGCGCTGGGCGACCCGACGCGTGTGCGCATCCTCGACGCGCTGTCTCACGGCGAACTCTGCGTCTGCGACCTCGCGGCGGTGCTCAAGCTGAGCCAGTCGGCGGTATCGCACCAACTGCGCCTCCTGCGCGGCATGCGCCTGGTTCGCCCGCGACGGGACGGCCGCGTGGTGTTCTACGCGCTGGACGACCAGCACATCATGGCGATCTTCCGGCAGACGCTGCAGCACGTGGAAGAAGATCAAAGTGCCAACGGTGCCAACGGTGCCAACGGTGCCGACCGTGCCGACCGTGCCAAGGCCGCAGAGGGACGACGACGGTGAGCACTGCCGCCACCGCGCCCCAAGCGCACGCCATCGGCTGCGCCCACTGCGTCGATGATGCGCCGGCGCCGACGGGCGCGCGCATTCGCGGCTGGGTGACGGTGATCGCCGTGGCGCTGGTGCTCGTCGCGCTCGTGCTGGGCTCCTTTGCCGCATTCCCCGCCTGGGTGAACGCGCTGTTCATCGCCGCCGCCATCGTCGGCAGCCTCTTTCCCGCGCAACGTGCCATCCAGTCGCTGCGCCGAGGCTCGCTCGACATCAATGCCTTGATGGTGATCGCCGTCGCCGGAGCGGTTGCGATTGGCGAGTACGAAGAGGCCGCGCTGGTGGTGTCGCTGTTCGCCGCGGCGCAGTGGCTCGAGGCGCAAAGCCTCGATCGCGCGCGCAAGGCGATTGGCAGCCTGCTCGACTCATCGCCCGTCGACGTACTGATCCGTGACCACGCGGGCGAGCGACGCCTCGGCATTGACGCCGTGGTTCCGGGCGCCCTGATGATCGTCCGGCCCGGAGACAAGCTGGCGCTGGACGGCATCGTGCAGAGCGGCCGCTCCGACGTGAACCAGGCGCCGATCACCGGCGAGTCGATGCCGGTCGAGAAGGCGGAGGGCGACGAGGTGTTCGCCGGCACCATCAACGGCCACGGCGTGCTGGTCGTGACCGTGACGCGGCGCCGCGACGACACCACCCTCGCCCGCATCGTCCACCTCGTCGAGATCGCGCAGGCGCAACGGGCGCCGGTGCAGCAGTTCATCGACCGCTTTGCGGCGTGGTACACGCCGGCGGTGGTGGTGCTGGCGATTCTGGTCGCCGCCCTGCCGGTGCTCGTCGCCGGGCAACCCTTCGACGTGTGGCTGTATCGCGCGCTGGTCCTGCTGGTCGTGGCGTGCCCGTGCGCGCTGGTGATCTCGACGCCGGTGTCGGTGGTGTCGGCGCTGGCCGGAGCGGCCAGTCACGGTGTGCTGGTCAAGGGTGGTGCGCACCTGGAGCGCCTGGCCGGCGTCCGCGTGGTGGCCTTCGACAAGACCGGGACGCTCACCAGCGGCACGTTCAGCCTCGATGCGGTGACCACGCTGTCGGGTTCAACGCCCGACGAGCTGATTCGCCTGGCGGCGGCGGTCGAGTCGCAGTCCGAGCATCCGATTGCGGCGGCGATTGTCGAACGCGCGACCGCGACGGGCCTGGCCATCTCCAGGCCGGACCAGGTGCGGGCGCTGCCCGGCCTTGGCGTCGAGGGGCTGGTGGACGGATCGACGATCGCATGCGGCACGCCGCGGCTGTTCGAGGAACGCGGCTGGCTGACGCCGGCGTTATCGGCCGCCGCGTCGGAGGTGATCGGGCGCGGGCTCTCGCCCGTGCTCGTGTCGCGCGACGGCGCGCCGCTTGGCGTGCTCGGGTTGCGCGACCGCCCCAAGCCCGACGCGTCGCGCGTGGTCGCCGAGTTGAAGGCGCACGAACACATGCGCGTGGCGATGATTACCGGTGACCACGACGTGCCGGCGCGCGCCATTGCCAGCGAGCTGCACGTGGATATCGTCAAGTCCCAGCAACTGCCGCAAGACAAGGTGACGGCCGTGCAGGCGCTGCGCCGCGAGTTCGGCTCGGTGGCGATGGTCGGCGACGGCGTCAACGACGCGCCGGCGCTGGCCGCGGCCGACGTCGGCATTGCGATGGGGGCGATGGGCAGCGCCGTGGCGCTCGAAGCGGCGGACTTTGCCCTCATGACCGACGAGCTGCCGAAGCTGCGCTACGCCATTCGCCTGAGCCGCGCCACGCTCGCCAACATTCGCGTCAACGTCGCGATCTCGATCGTGTTGAAGGCGGCATTCCTGGTGCTCGCGATCCTGGGGGTGGCGACGTTGTGGATGGCGGTGCTCGCCGACACCGGCGCCTCGGCACTGGTGGTGGCCAACGCCGTTCGGCTGCGCAAGTTCCGGTGAGTGGTCCGCCTGACCACCTTCGCCAAGGCTACGGCGGTCAAGAAGGCGGACGCCACATCAAATGCAGTGTCCGGCTTCAGCCGGACCGACCCTATCCGGTCTTCACCGACCGGAAGAAGTGCGCGTTGACGAACTCGTCAACATCGGCCTGGTCGGCGGGCTTCAGGCTCGTGAAGCGCAGGCCCATTCCCGCCTTGTGGTCGCTCCAGCACACGACGGCCTCCGCCTTGAGCTCGCGCTTGGAACCCGGCAGCGCGAAGCGCAGCCGCAACGCGGTGTCGCTCGGCAGCGGGCTCGACGTGCGAATGGCCAGCCCGCCGCGGCTCAGGTTGAGTGACAGCGCCGCGGCAATGGTGCCGCCGGCGCGAAACGACACCGGAATCCCCATCACCACCCTGGGGCCGCCGCGACGGTTGAAGTTGTCGGGAAACAGGTGCGGCGCAATCGACGGCAGGATGTGCTCGACGGCGCTATATTCGTTGAGGTAGCCGCCGACGCCCAGGCCGGCGAGTTCGCGGACCTCCTCGGCGCTGGTCACGCTGCCGCTGAACACGAGGATCGGGAGGCGGCCCTGATCGAGCTTGCGAATCCGCCGCACCAGCCCGACGCCGGATGCGTGCGGCATGCGCAGATCCAGTACGATGAGGTCGAGTTCGCTCAGGTCGGCGTGCACTTGCGCCAGGAGTTGGGCGACACTCCTCACCACGACGGCGCGATGGCCGGCCGCGTCGAGCGCGGCCTTGAACCGATCGCGCACGAACGGCGTGTCAACGGCGACGAGCACGGTCTTGCGCGGTGAAATGGGAGCGGTCATATCGCGCGCTGAGCGCGGCCGGTTCGTTGCAGACTGTATCAGGTTCTCGCTATAATTTGCTGGACCGTCCGTCCACTTCAACGCCGCCAAGGAGCGCCGAGCATGTCCGCGATTTGTCCCGAGTGTGATTCGCCAATTGATGTTGATGAGTTCGACGTTGACATCGGCGACGAGCTCACCTGCTCGGAGTGCGGGTCGTTCCTGCGGGTTGCCAGCGACTCTCCGCTCGAATTCGAACTTGCCGACGAAGACGAGCTCGACGAAGAAGCAGAGGAAGAAGAGAAGGACGGTGAAGAAGAGGATGCCGACGACGAGGACGAAGACGACGACAAGGACGACGACGAGTAGCGATCTCGCCGGCAAGGCGGCGCGGCTGCGCGAGATCCTGGCCGGCTACGACTCCGTGCTGGTCGCCTTCAGCGGCGGCGTTGACAGCGCGTATCTGGCGATTGCCGCGTCTCAGGCGCTGGGGCCGAAGGCCCTGGCGGTGACCGCCGACAGCCCGAGCTACCCCGACACGCATCGGCAACTCGCGGTAACCATCGCGCGCGACTTCAACCTGGCCCACGAGGTGATTCACACCTCCGAACTGGACCGGCCCGAGTATCGTGCCAACCCGGCGAACCGCTGCTACTTCTGCAAGGATGAGCTGTACGGCCGTCTTGCCGACGTCGCCAGCGCCCGCGGCCTGGCCGTGATCGTCGACGGCAACAACGCCGACGACCGCGGCGACTACCGGCCCGGGCGGCAGGCCGCCCGCGAACACGGCGTGCGCAGCCCGCTCGATGAAGCGGATCTCACCAAAGCCGACATCCGCGAGCTGTCGCGGCGAGCCGGACTCAACAGCTGGGACGAGCCGGCCTCCGCGTGCCTGTCGTCGCGTATTCCCTACGGCAGCGAGGTGACCGACGCGGCGCTGCGCCAGATCGAAGGCGCCGAACAGGTCCTGCGCGGCCTCGGGTTCCGAATCTTCCGCGTGCGCCACCACGACACGGTGGCCCGCCTCGAGATTGCCCGCGCCGAAATGCCGCGCGCGCTCGACCCGGCGGTCAACGCGCAACTGGTCGAGGGCATCAAGGCGATCGGCTACCAATACGTGAGCCTGGACCTTCAGGGCTACCGGCTGGGCAGCTTGAACGAGGCGCTCCGCCTGCGCCCGGTGTCGTGACGGCGCGGCGGGCGCTCGCCGCGCTGGCGCTGATCTTCGCGCTGGCCCATGTCCCGTTCCTCGCCAACTCTCTTGAAGACATCGACTCGGTGAACTTCGCGCTCGGCGTCCGCGACTTCAACGTCGCCGAGCACCGGCCGCACCCGCCGAGCTATCCGGTCTACATCGCCCTCGGCAAGGTCACCACGGCGATTGCCGGCACGATCATGGGCGAGGCGCCGCCGTCCGCGGTCGAGGCGCGGGCGCTGGCGGCCATCTCCCTATTGGCCGGCCTGGTGGCGATCGCGTGCCTGTACGGGATCTTCTCCAGCCTCACTTCGCGGACACCCGGGGCAACGTCGCCGTGGACCACGCTGCACATCGAGACCTTTGCCGCCACCGCGGTGACCGTGTCGTGCCCGTTGTTCTGGTACCTGGCGGCGCGGCCCATGAGCGACCTGCCCGGCCTCGCGTTCGCGCTGGCGGCGCAAGCGTGCCTGATGCTGGCCTGGCGGCGGCAGTCGCCCGGCGCCGACGGCGATCGACGGCTGTCACCGGCGCTGACCTCGGCGTCGGGCCGGATGATCGTGATCGGATCGCTGCTGGCGGCGCTCAGCATCGGCATGCGATCGCAAACGGTGTGGTTGACGCTGCCGCTGCTGATCCTCGTGCTGCTCGATCGCGTCGGCCGTGGCGTGGCCGGCGCCATGATTGGTGGCGGGATCATGTTCGTGGCCGGCGGCCTGGCCTGGGGCGTGCCGCTCCTCGTCGTCAGCGGCGGCATCGGCCCCTACCTGGCGGCCCTCGGCACGCAGGCCGGCGAAGACTTCGCGGCCGGCGAGATGCTCTACACCAATCCCTCCGCACGGGCGGCGGCGTTTGCGCTGATGCGCACGTTCGTGGATCCGTGGGATTCCGTGGTGCTGGGCGGGGTGGTGATCGCGCTGGCCGCCCTGGGGGTGGCGCACCTCCTGATGCGCGATCGCCGCACGCTGCTCGCGCTGTCGGCGTTGAGCGTGCCGTACTTGATCTTCCACCTCCTGTTCCAGGACACGTCGTTCGTGAGGTACGCGTTGCCGATCGTGCCCGCGGTGGTGTTCCTGGCCATGCGCGGCGCGGCCTTCGTGGCCGAGCGGAGTGTGCCGGTCGCGGCGGCCGTGATCTCCATCTGGGCGGTCGCGATCGCGAGTCCCGTGCTGGTGGCCTATGGCGCCGAACCCAGCCCCACCGTGCGGGTGTTGGACGCGATGAAGGCGGAGGCGCGTAACGGATCTCCCGGGGCGCTGGCCATGCACCAGACCTTCGTGCGTCCCCTCGAGGCTGAGGAGCTTGCCTTCAAGGAGATCCTGCCCTCGCCGCCGCGGCTGGAGTGGCTCGAGCTGGCCAGGTACTGGCGTGAGGGGCACACCGGGCCGGTCTGGTTCCTGGCGGATCCGGTGCGCAGCGATCTGGCGCTGATCGATCCCGTCAGCCTCGCTTCGTCCGCGGAGTATCGCTGGCCGCTGGTCGCCCGCCCGGCGTTTGGCGGCATGCGGCCCTCGGCCGTGCGGTGGTATCGCATGCCCGCTCCCGGATGGTTCGCTGAAGAAGGGTGGTCGCTCACGCCCGAAACCTCGGGCATGTCGCGGTTGATGGGCAAGGGGCCGCACCTGGGCCCGATTGTCGCGCGCGTGCGGCGGCGGCCCGGAGCGGTCAGGCTGATGATCGGCGGCCGCAACCTCGCCGGCGCCAACGACCCGGCGGCGCGCTTCACGCTGGCCATCGACGGGGTCACGGCGCAGCAATGGGACGCGCCTCCCGGCTTCTTCCTGCACGTGTTCGACATTCCCGCCGGGCGGCTCGCCGGCGAGGGCCCGCTGGCGCAACTCACCATCCAGTCGTCCGCGGCGCCGGGTGCCGCGACGATTCCAACCGCGATCGAGCAGTTCGATCTGCAGGACCCCGGCCAGACGATGTGGGGATACGGCACGGGATGGCAGGAGGCCGAGTACAACCCGGTGCTGGGCGTATGGCGCTGGACGAGCGAGCGCTCCAGCCTGCGCATCGTCGGGCCATCCCAGGATTTACGGGTGACCCTGCGGTTCGAGTCGCCGCTTCGCTACTTCGATGCGCCGGCCAACGTCCGCGTGACGGCCGGCGACCGCGAGATTGCGGCGGCGGCGCTCGCCACCAGCGAGACCTGGACCTTCGAGGTGCCCGCGGCAGCCCTCGCCGCATCGGGCGGCCTGTTGACCGTCGAGACCGACAAGACTTTCGTGCCGGCGGAGCGTGACGGTGGCGCGGACTTCCGCCATTTGGGCCTGCGCATTTTTGCCATTCACGTGTCTAACTCGTTGACACCGGCGGAAGTGACCCGCTAATCTGCGGGCACCAGTCAATTACCCCAGCAGATCTAGGAGCTTGAATGACAATTAGTGTGCTTCGACGGACGGCAGGAATTGCCTCAATCTGTCTGGTGTTGGGTCTTGGTGCCGCGGCTTGCGCGAAGAAGGCGCCCGTGCCCGCGCCGCCACCCCCGCCACCGCCGGCCGCGCCCGCCACACCGCCACCACCACCTCCCCCCCCGCCGCCGCCTCCGGCCGCGCCGGCACCCAGGCCGCTGACCGAGGACGAGCTGTTCGCGCAGAAGAGCCTGAGCCAGTTGAATTCCGAGCGCCCGCTAGGCGACGTCTACTTCGACCTCGACCAGTCGGTCATTCGCGAAGACGCCAAGGCGGCGATGTCGGCCAACGCGACGTGGCTCAATCGCTGGACCAACACGCGCATCAACGTGGAAGGCCATTGCGACGAGCGTGGCACCGCGGAATACAACCTGGGTCTCGGCGAGCGCCGCGCCTCAGCCGTGAAGGCCTACCTGGTTGAACTGGGTGTGCCCGCCGATCGCGTGGTGATTGTCAGCAGGGGCAAGGAATCGCCCTTCTGCACCGAGTCGAACGAAAGCTGCTGGCAGCAGAACCGCCGCGGCCACTTCGTCATCACGGGCAAGTAAAGTTAAAGGTCAAAAGTTAAAAGTTGGAAGTTGGAAGTTAGAAGGGCTTACAGCGACGCGGCGATCGTCTCCGCCGCTTCGCGGGGATTGGGCGCTCCAGTAATGGGGCGCCCGATTACCAGGTAGGTCGATCCCGCCTTGATCGCTTCCGCCGGCGTCAGCGTCCTCGCCTGATCGTCCTTGCCCTGCTGATCGGCCGCCTGCCCTGAGCCTGGTCGAAGGGGGCGAATCCCCGGCGTCACAATCTCAAAGTCCGGACCGCAGGCGGCGCGGATGGCCGCGGTTTCCTGCGGCGACGCGACGACGCCGTCGAGCCCGCTCTGCTTGGCCAGCCGCGCCAGGTGCACGACCTGCTCGATCATGGGCCGCGACACGCCGACCTCCGCGAGCGCGGAGTCGTCCATGCTCGTCAGCACGGTCACGCCGATGACCAGCGGCCGGGGCCGGCCCAACGCCGCCGCGGCCTTGGTGGCCGCGTCAGCCGCCGCCTTCATCATGGCGCTGCCGCCCGAGGCATGCACGTTGACCATCCACGCCCCGGTGGCCACTGCCGACTCCACCGCGCCGGCGACCGTGTTGGGAATGTCGTGGAACTTCAGGTCGAGAAACACCCGATCGCCGCGGCTGGTGAGCTCGCGAACCACCGCCGGGCCGGCCGCGGTGAACAACTGCTTGCCAATCTTGAAGCCGCCGACGGCGCCACGCAGCGCGTCGGCCAGCGCAATGGCCTTGGCGGCGGAGTCCACATCCAGGGCAACGAGAATCGGGTTCATGCGTGGGCCGCCTTGGGCGGCGTGGGGTCGAAGGCCCCGATCAGGTCGCTCAACCGGGCCACGTTGTGGCGCGTCATGTAGTCCTTCAGGCCGTCGAGCACCTTGGTCCAGACAAACGGGTCAACGAAGTTCTGCGTGCCGATCTGCACGGCGGTGGCGCCGGCGAGCATGAATTCCAGCGCGTCGCGCGCGTCGGTGATGCCGCCCATGCCGATGACCGGGATCTTCACGAGCTGGTAGCACTCCCAGACCATGCGGACCGCGATCGGCCGGATCGCCGGGCCGCTCAGACCGCCGAGCACGTTGCTGATCTTCGGCCGCCGCGTCTCGACGTCGATGGCCATGGCCAGGAACGTGTTCACCAGCGAGACCGCATCGGCGCCGGCGTCTTCCGCCGCCTTGGCGAACGACGCCACGTCGGTCACGTTCGGCGTCAGCTTCGGGATCACCGGCAGCGTCGTTGCCTTGCGGACGGCGCTGACCACGTCGAAGGTGCCGTGGAGGCTGCAGCCGAACTGGATGCCGCCTTCCTTGATGTTCGGGCACGAGATGTTGAGCTCGATGGCCGACACCCCCTCCGCATCCGACAGCACCTTGCAGACCTCGACGTATTCGTCGAGCGTCGTGCCGCACACGTTGACGATGGTGCGCGCGCCGCGCTCGCGCAGCAGCGGCAGCTTTTCCTTGACGAAGCGGTGGACGCCAATGCCCTGCAGGCCAATTGCGTTGATCATGCCGGCCGGCGTCTCGACGATGCGGGGGGGCGGGTGGCCCTGGCGCTCCTTCATGAAGAGCCCCTTCGACACCACGCCGCCGAGCAGCGAGAGGTCCACCACCTGGTCGTATTCGAGCCCGTAGCCGAAGCAGCCGCTGGCCGCAATCAGCGGGTTGGGCAGCTTGAGCGATCCGATGGCGACAGAGAGATCAGGCGTCATCGTCATCAGTCCCACACCAATTCCGCCCCGTCGAACACCGGGCCGCTGATGCACGAGCGCACGAGGCTGGCGTGCTCGTCGCCGTGCTTCACCGGGACGACGCAGCTGTAGCAGCCGCCGAGGCCGCAGCCCATCACCCGCTCGACCGAGACCTGCGACGGCTGGTTGTAGTTCGCGGCAAGCCTGGCCACCGCCGCGAGCATCGGCTCGGGACCGCAGGCGTAGACCATCGCCGTGTTGCCGGCGCCGAGCGCCTTCAACGCCGCTTCGAGGGGCAGGGTGACCCGGCCCTTCGTGCCGCGTCCGCCGTCTTCGGTGGTGAGCACCAGCGTCACGCCCAACCGCTCGAAGAAGTCGAGGTAGAACAGCTCCTCGCCCGTGCGCGCGCCATAGAACAGCGTGGCCTCGGTCCGGGCCGCCGCCAGCGATTCGGCCAGCGTCGCGAACGGCGCCAGGCCGACGCCGCCGGCCACCATCCACGCCCTGGCGGGTGACTGGACGGGCTTGAACGGCTGGCCGAGGGGTCCGAGGCACGACACGATGTCGCCGGGGTCGAGGTCGTAGAGCTTCTTCGTGCTGCGGCCGGCGCGCTTGTTCAGGATGCTGATGCCGGTGACGACGCCGGTGGCGTTGCGCAGGATTTCGAACACGGAAAAGGGGCGGCGCAGCAGCGGGTCGGTCACGCCCGCGGGCTTGACCATCACGAACTGGCCAGGCCGGGTGCGCGCGCCCACTTCAGGCGCGGCCAGGCTCAGGACGGAATATTCGCTCGACAATCGCGCGTTGGCGATCACTCTCGCAGCGATGTCGATCGGCGGCATCGATCGAGTATAGCAAGCCGGGTACAATGTCCGCGAACCGTCCGACACACGATCCCCATGCGATACCTGCGGATGCTTTCCAACTCGGTGATCGCCGGTGGAGTTGCCTCCGGGTACCTGACCGCGCTCGTGTTGCAGCTCAATCCGTCGGTGCCCCTCGATCCCGGCACGCTGCTGCCGCTGGCGCTGGTCCTCGGGGTCGCCTACGGCGCCAACCTTACCGTCCTGTTCTACGCGCTCATCGTCCTGCGGCAGATTCTGGCGGTGGAGGTGTTGTCGCCCGGCTGGTTGAGCGTGCGGCTGCTGTCGTGGCTGTGCACGATTGCGGCCGGCGCGGGGTCGGCGCTGATGTGGCTGAACCTGCGCAGCTTCGGCGACGTGCTCGATCCGATGACGCGCAGAGGGATGGGCATCGGCGCCGGCATGGTGTCGGCCGCGGGTGTCGTGTTCCTGGCGATTGGGCTCGCGCACCTGGGACGCCGCGGCGGGCGGCTGAGTGCCGGCCTTCTCTCGGCGACCATGGTGTTGTCGGTGGCCGCGCCGCTGGTGGCGCGCGGCCCGGCCCGGCAGACGCTGCTGCCGGCCCGTCCCACCACGGCGGTGGCGGAACCCGAATCGTCGCGGGCCCTGGCCAACGTGACCATGCTCATGTTCGACGGCGCCACGCTCGACATGATCTCGCCGGCCGTCGCGGCCGGCCGCCTGCCGAACCTGGGCCGCATCTTCGATCAGGGCGCGGTACTGCACCTGGCGACGTTACGGCCGACGCAAGCCGAGCCGGTCTGGAGCGCCATCGCCACCGGCCGTTACCCGATGTACAACGGCGTGCGGTCGGCCGAGGTCTATCGGGCGTTTGGCGGACCGCCCATCCAGTTGCTGCCGGACTACTGCTTCGCGCAGGCGCTCGTCAGTTTCGGCTTCCTCTCCGCCGAACCGCTAACGGCGAACGACCTGACGGCGCGGCCGATTTGGAGCATCCTGAGCGACCACGGCGTGGGCGTGGGCGTGATTGGGTGGCCGCTCACGCAACCGGCGCCACCGGTGAACGGGTTTGCGGTGAGCGACGCCTTCCACCGGCTCTCAGAGACCGAGATGGCCTTCGACGGCGGTGGGGCGGTGTCGCCGCCCGAGTTGCTCGCCGAGGTGCGTGCCGCGCTCACCGTGCCGGCCGATCCCGATCCGGTGGCGCTGGTGGCGAACATGGGAGCCCCGCAACCCGCGAACGACTACGATGCGCGGCGCGACCCCACACCGGTGGTCGGGGACCGGGTGCACCTGCAGTTGCTGACCGCATTGGAGGCTTCGGCGCCGCGCTTCCTCGCCGCCCGTTTTCCGGGCATCGACGCGGTCGGCCACTTTTTTCTTCGTTACACCGACCCGTCGGCATTCGGCGACGTCTCCGAGCAGGAGCGGCAGCGCTTCGGCCGCGTGCTGGATCAGTACTACGGCTTTGTCGATACGCTCATCGGCCGGGAGATGGATCGCCTGGGACCCGATGGCCTGTTGCTGGTGGTGTCGGCGTTCGGCATGGAGCCGCTGACACCCGGCAAGCGGGTGCTGGAGTTGATTGCCGGCAATCCGCGGATCAGCGGCACGCACGAACGCGCGCCGGATGGGTTCGTGCTGGCGTTCGGCCCGCCGGTGGCCGCCGGCCGCCCGCCTCGCGCCTCGGTGGTGGATCTGGCGCCGACGCTGCTGTATTTCCTGGGCCTGCCGGTCGGTCGCGACATGGACGGCTTTGCGCGCACCGATCTGTTCAAGCCCGCGTTCACCAGCGACAAGCCGGTGACCTACATCCCCACCTACGGTCGCTGACGTGGACCGGTCTGGCACCACTGTGCCGAATCTGGATTGCGCGGGCGTCCACATTCAGGCGATCATGCGGCGTCCGTCCGCCTGAGCGCAGACCATGCTTGTCAACTGTGGGTCACCAGCGTCCGAAGATGGACGAATACGGCGCGTCGCTGTTCGTGCCTACGGCCGCCCGGTCGCGGTGGCATCGATGGTCGTGATCGACGTCTACCTGATCTATCGCTTCCGGCAGGCGAAGTGGATGTGATGGCCGACGCACTCTGCTTCACGAGCGCGCGGGAGCTGGCGGAGTCGATTCGCGCGCGCAAGGTGTCGGCGCGCGAGGTGATGACCGCGTTCCTGGCGCAGATCAGCCGGCTCAACCCCGCGCTCAACGCCATCGTTGCGAAGCTCGACGATCAGTCGTGCCTGGCGCTGGCCGACTCGGCCGACCGCGCGCTGGCGGAGGGGAAGCCGGTGGGGCCGCTCCACGGCCTGCCAATCGCGTTCAAAGACCTCGAGGCGGCCGTCGGCTTTCCGTTCACGAAGGGGTCGCCGATTTTCAGGGACGTGATGCCGGCGGAAGACACGGTGATTGTCGAGCGCCTGCGCCGGGCCGGGACCATCCCCATCGGCAAGACCAATGTGCCCGAGTTCGGCATGGGCTCGCACACCTACAACAAGGTCTACGGCACCACGTTCAACCCGTACGATCGGACCAAGAGCGCAGGCGGTTCGAGCGGCGGCGCGGGGGCCGCGATTGCCTCGGGCATGCTGCCCCTCGCCGACGGCGGCGACCTGGGCGGTTCGCTCCGCAACCCGGCCAACTTCAACAACATCGTCGCGCTGCGGCCCACCGTGGGGTTGGTGCCGATTGCCCCCACGCCGCTGCCGATGATTGGCGTGTCGGTGAAGGGCCCGATGGCCCGCTCGGTGGCAGACGTTGCGTTCATGCTGAGCGTGATGGCCGGCGCCGATGGCCGCGATCCGCAGACGTATCCATCCCGGCCGTCGATGTTTGCCCTGCCGCTCGATCGCAATTGGCGGGGCGTCCGCGTCGCCTGGTCTCCTGACCTGGGCGGATTGCCACTCGACCATCGCGTCCGCGCCGTGCTCGAGGCGCAACGCCAGACTTTCGAAGACCTCGGCTGCATCGTCGAAGACGCCACGCCGGACCTGAGCGACGTGGACGAGATCTTCCTGACGCTGCGGTCGTGGGCGAACTGGAACACCAACGGCGCGTTGCTGGCCGAGCATCGAGCGCTGATCAAGCCGGAAGCGATTTGGGACATCGAGGCCGGGGCGAGGCTGAGCGGCGAGGACGTGGCGCACGCGATCATCAAGCACGGCGCGCTGCTCGAGCGGATGCGGGTGTTCCAGCAGCGCCACGAGTTCCTGGTGTGCGCGGTCAACCAGGTGCCGCCATTCGACGCCAGCCTGGACTGGCCCAAGTCGATTGACGGCGTCGCCATGGACAACTACGTGGCGTGGATGAAGTCCGCGTACTGGATCTCGACGACCTGCCGGCCCGCTATTTCGGTGCCGGCCGGCTTCACCCCGGAGGGGCTGCCGGTGGGGATTCAGATTGTGGGCGGCCATCGCGACGACTTCGGCGTGCTGCAGTTGGGGCACGCCTTCGAGCAGGCGACGGGAGTGGGGCGGCGACGACCTGAAGGCGTGTAGTCCGTCTCACCTGCCCTGGAAGCGAGCGAGCAGACAGTCACGAACGCAAGATGCGCTCCAGCAGGACGTCCATCAGATTGCGGCGTCCGTCGATCACGCCATGAATCTCGACACGATCGGGGCCGGCGATTCGATAGAGGACGCGCCACGGGCGTTCCTGCAGTTCCCGCCACGTCTGGTCACTGATCGACCGCAGCTCCGGCGGCGTCCGGCCCCGCTCCGGCAGGCGTTCAAGAGATTCGGCGCGGCTGATGATTCGTTCGAGGATGGCTTCTGCGCGGCCCGGGGATTCGTCAACCAGATAGGCTGCGAGCCGCTCGACATCGGCCAGCGCCACCGCCGTCCACACGACCGTGTAGCGTCGAGCGCTCATTGCTCCTGAAATCGTCGCAGCGCCGCCTGGGCGCGACGTCTCACTTCTGCCGTCGAGTAGGTCTTCTCGCCCTTCGCGAGTGAGTCCTGACTCTGGGCGAGAAGCTTGAGCATGGCCAGCGTGTCCTGTAGCTGGTCGTGCCGGCGGATATCCATCACGACGACCCGAGGCGTCCCGTTCTGGGTGATGACGACGGTCTCGCCGCTCTCGGAGACCTCCTGCACCAGTTCCTTCGTCCGGTTCTTGAGGTCGGTGATGGGCCTGACGTTCTTACCCTTCATAGGTCAGAATATAGCACGCTATTAAGGCCTTTCCGGGCGTTTGCCGGCCATCAAGATCTGATACAATCCCTTCACTGCGGAGGGTCCTCCGCACTCTTTAAACGCGGACCTGCGAGTTCGCAAAGAGGTGAATATGCCGGTTGTCATGGATGCGGAGCGCATCGCGCGCGCGCTCACTCGCATCGCCCACGAAATCATCGAGCACAATCGCGGTCTGTCGAACCTCGCGCTGGTGGGCGTGCGCAGTCGTGGCGTGCCCATCGCGCACCGCCTTGCCCGCGACATCCTCCAGATCACCAAGGAAGAGGTCGCCGTCGGCGCCCTCGACATCACGCTCTACCGCGACGACCTGATGGGGGCCTCGGTCGGCCTGGCGCCGCTCGTCCGCAAGACCGAGATTCCGTTTTCCATCGACGGCCGCACCATCGTGCTGGTGGACGACGTGCTTTACACCGGGCGCACGACGCGGGCGGCGCTGGATGCGCTGACCGACTTCGGCCGTCCCAAGTCGATTCAGCTGGTCGTCCTCGTGGACCGCGGTCACCGCGAGCTGCCGATCAAGGCCGACTACGTCGGCAAGAACGTGCCGACCTCACGCGAGGAAAGCGTGCAGGTCCACCTCCAGGAACTCGACGGCGTGGACGAAGTGCTGCTGCAGGGGAAGGAGTAAGCCATGGACGTTGCCGCCACGCCGCCGCTCACGGCCCTCCGCCAGAAGCACCTGCTCGGCATCGCCGACCTCAGCCCCGAGGAAATCGTTCTGGTGCTCGACACCGCCGACGCCATGAAGGAAGTGGGCCAGCGCACCATCAAGAAGGTGCCGACGCTGCGCGGCCGCACGGTGATCAACCTGTTCTTCGAGCCGAGCACGCGCACGCGGACCTCGTTCGAGATCGCCGAGAAGCGCCTCAGCGCCGACACGCTCAACGTCGCGATTGCCTCGTCCAGCGTGGTGAAGGGCGAGACGCTGGTCGATACGGCGATGAACCTCGAGGCGATGTCGCCCAGCATGATCGTGCTGCGGCACGCCTCGGCCGGCGCCTGTCACCTGCTGTCGCGCATCTGCAAGGCGTCGATCGTCAATGCCGGCGACGGCATGCACGAGCACCCGACGCAGGCGCTGCTGGATGCGTTCACGATTCGCGAGCGCAAGGGCCGGCTCGCGGGCTTGAAGGTGGCGATTGTCGGCGACCTGCTGCACAGCCGCGTGCTGCGCTCGAACGTGCTGCTGCTGACCAAGCTCGGCGCGGAGGTCTGGGTGTGCGCACCGGCGACGCTGATCCCGCCAGGGCTGAAGCAGATGGGCGTGACGGTCACAACCAGGGTCGATGAGGCCGTGGCAGGCGCGGACGTGATTATGATGCTGCGCATCCAGCTCGAACGCATGCAGGGCGGTTACTTCCCCTCGCTGCGCGAGTACTTCGCGACCTTTGGCATGACCGAGGCGCGCGTCGCGCGCGCCAAACCTGACGTCATCATCATGCACCCGGGCCCCATTAACCGCGGCGTCGAGATCGCGTCGGAAGTGGCCGACGGCAAGCACTCAGTCATCCTCGACCAGGTGGCCAACGGGGTCGC
>CAYHCX010000080.1:11516-18584 GCA_964355095.1 uncultured Acidobacterium sp. | reverse complement strand
CGACTGCGCCCTCACCGTGATGGCGCGCGTCGTCAGCAAGCCGGCCGCCGATCGCATCATTCTCGACTCGGGCAGCAAGACGCTGACTAACGATGGGGCTCGCGGATTTCAGCTCGCCCCCGGCTACGGGATGATACTTCGCGGGCCGGGAGGGAACGCGCCTGCCCACCGAAGCGCCTCGCGCGAAGGTGGGTCGGGAGGGCGCTCTTCATCGGGCAACGGCGTACCGGTTGCGGACGACGGCCTCGTGATCGAGCGGTTGTCCGAAGAGCACGCCACAGTGAGAGTCACCAGCGGCTCAACGGACCTCGAACCCGGCGACCTGGTCCGCATTGTCCCGAACCACTCATGCGTGGTGTCGAATCTGGTGGACCAGGCCTGGCTCGTGGACGGCAACACTGTCGAGCCACTGCCCATCGCCGCCCGCGGGCGAATCACCTGAATCGCGCATTGCCGAACGACCGATTGACCGATTTAGTGACTGTCTCGTGATTGGTTGAGTTCGAGATTTGGTGGCTCGGCTGGCGGATGGTCGAATGCCGATTGGCTGCCAACGTGGCCGCCAATCTCCAGTTCGTCAATTGGCCAATCGAATCCCCAAGTCTCAAGTTCACGAATTCACGAAACAGTCGCTAAATCGGTCGATCAGTCATTCGGCAATTGAGTAGAATTCTCCCGTGGCTACCAAAGTCGACAGCAGCGAAGCACTCGGAATGGTCGAGACCCGCGGGCTCGTGGGGATGATCGAGGCGGCCGACGCCATGGTCAAGACCGCCAACGTCGTGTTTGTCGGCTGGCAGAAGGTTGACGCCGGTCTCGTCACCGCCATCGTCCGGGGCGATGTCGGGTCGGTGAAGGCCGCCACCGATGCCGGGGCCGCCGCGGCGCGCCGGGTCGGCGAGCTGGTCGGCGTGCACGTGATTCCGCGCCCGGCCGACGACCTCGAGAAGGTCTTCCCGATGCTTCGCCAGAAGCTGTAGTACTTGTCGTCTCGTGACCGAAGGCTTAGGCTCTTCGGATGAAACGCGCCCTGCCGCCCGTCTTCCTCCTCGCCCTTGTCAGCCTCCTCGTCATCGCCACGGCGCCCGTCCAGCTGCAACAGCAGCCCTCGGCGGCCGATCGCTTCGAGGTGAGCGACGTGATGATCCCGGCGCGCGACGGCAAGCGCCTCCACACCAAGATCTTCACGCCGCGCCTTCGCCAAGGCTCCGGCGAGGCAGGCCCAGCCGGTGAGCCGCTTCCGATCATCTTCAAGCGCACGCCGTACGGCATCGAGGGATCCGCCGGCAACTTCAACGCCTATTACAAGGCGATGGCCGAAGACGGCTACATTTTCGTGTTTCAGGACATCCGCGGCAAGTTCGGGTCCGAGGGCGACTTCATCATGCAGCGTCCAGCCCGGCCGCCTTCGCCCAAGGGCTCCGGCGCGGCAAGCCCGGGCGGCGGTGCCGAGGCGCTCGACGAAGGCACCGACACCTACGACAGCATCGAGTGGCTGATCAAGAACGTGCGCAACAACAACGGCCGCGTCGGCATGCTGGGCGTGTCGTACGACGGCTGGACCACCATCATGGGCGCCATCGAGCCGCATCCGGCGCTGAAGGCCATCTCACCGCAGGCCTCGCCCGCCGACATGTGGATGGGCGACGACTTCCACCACAACGGCGCGTTCCGATTGAGCTACGGCTTCGAGTACGCCGCGATGATGGAAAGCGGCAAGGACGTGCAGCAGTTCTCGTTCGACCGCTACGACACGTTCGACTGGTACCTGAGCCTGGGCCCGCTCGCCAACGTCAACGCGAAGCACCTGCACGGCAAGATTCCCACCTGGAACGACTACGTCGCGCACCCGGACTACGACGAGTTCTGGAAGCGCCAGACGATGATCCCGCACCTGAAGAGCGTGAAGGTGCCGACGCTGAACGTGGCCGGCTGGTGGGACCAGGAAGACTTCTATGGCCCCGTCCGCATTTACGACGCGCTCGAACAGTTCGACACGCAGGGCATGAACTATCTCGTGGTGGGCCCGTGGCGTCACGGCGGGTGGGCCAACGGCGCCGGCGACTCGCTCGGCGCCATTTTGTTCGGCAGCAACACCGCCGAGTACTTCCGCGACCAGGTGCAGGCGCCCTTCTTCGCCTACTTCCTGAAAGACAAGGGGACGCGCGACTTTCCGCAGGCGCTTACCTTCGAAGCCGGCGCCAACCAGTGGCGGCGTTGGGACGCATGGCCGCCGACCAAGCAGACGGAAACACGCGCTCTCTACTTTGGAGACAACGAGGCGCTGACCCTAGCCGACGCTAAAGCGTCGGCCCTCCGAACGTCAGCGACTTCGTTTGACGAGTTTGTTTCCGATCCTGCGCACCCGGTACCGTATCGCCAGCGGCCGATCCAGCCGACCTATTTCCCGGGCGGCTCCAAGTGGTCCACCTGGCTGGTCGAAGATCAGCGCTTCGTGGACGACCGTGCCGACGTGCTCAGTTGGGAGACCTCCGTCCTCGACCAGGACGTGACGATTGCCGGCGAGGTGGTGGCGCACCTGTTCGCCTCAACCACCGGAACCGACGCCGACTGGGTGGTGAAGCTGATCGACGTGTATCCGGAAGACAACCCGTCGAACTGGAGCCTGGCCGGCTTTCAGCTCATGGTGTCGAACGAGGTGTTCCGCGGCCGCTATCGCACCAGCTTCGAAAAGCCGGCGCCAATCGAGCCGAACGCAGTGCTGGAATACACCTGGAGCCTGCACACGCAGAACTACACGTTCAAGAAGGGGCACCGCATCATGGTGCAGGTGCAAAGCACGTGGTTCCCGATCATCGACCGCAACCCGCAGACGTTCGTGCCGAACATCTTCGCCGCGAAAGACAGCGACTTCAGGGCCGCGACGCACCGCGTTTATCGGACGCCGCAGTACCCTTCGCGCGTCGACGTGCCGGTCGTTCGCGCGCGATGAGCTGGCGGAGCTTGATGTCTTCGCCCAACATCAGCAGCGGCTGCGCCGCATCGTCCAGGAGGTTGAAGAGGTCGCCGGCGTCGTTGCGGGCGTAGATGTTCTCGCCGTCGATGAACAGGGTGACGGGACCGCCGCCTTCGATGGCCTCGTAGAGCCGCGTCTTGAAGCGCGACTTCAGCACCTGCAGCAGCTTGCGGATTTTCTGGACGGTGAAGCCCTTGCGGCGCAGGTCGGCCAGGACCATCAGCTCGAGCAGTTCGATTGGGGTGTAACGCCGTTCAGTGAAACCGCCGGCTTCGGTCTTGTGCGACGGCACGGTGGCGGTGAACAGCTTCCGCTGCTCCCACCACTGAAGCTGACGCGCGGTGAGCCCGGTTAGCTGGGCCACTTCGCGCGACGAATACAGCTTCTTGAGCTTCATCGGTGTCTAATCGGTGTCACGCGGTGGCCTACCCGTCGCCGAACTCTGCCAGATGCGGCAGGCTGGCGGCGACCGCCTCCGCCATCGCCGCGCCCTCGATGTCTTTGCCGGTGACGCCGCCTTCCGCATGCGTCGAGTACGACACGACCACGCGCTTGTAGTGGATCTCGAGGTCGGGATGGTGATCCGCCTCTTCGGCGCCTGGCACCAGCGCGCTCACGAACAGCACGGCTTCAGGAAAGTTTTGGAACACGAACTCCTTGCGGATCGCGGTGCCGGCCGGCGCCCAGCCGTCAAGCATCTTGAGGAGGTCGGTGAGTTCTGCAGCGGTCAATACGGCCATGGCGGTTGATGCCCTCGAATCTCGTCCAGTCGAACCCGTAACGTTTCGAGCCGCGTCAGCGCTTCGAGCCGCCTGGCCCGCGACGCCTCGTCGTCTCCACGGCCAAAGGCTTGCTCCGCCGTCAGTCGATGATACCCTTCGACTCGGCTCGCCGAAACATCGGCGAGCCTCGCTCAGGGCGGGCGCCCGCCGCGCGGGGGGTCAGAGTCGGCCATGGCGGGTGGGGTCCAGGTCGCGGAGCGCCGGGTCGCCGCCCTTGTCGAAGACCAGGTCGTGGACCAACTGCACCGTGAGGGGCGAGAACATCACGCCGTTTCGATAGTGAGCGGTCGCGTAAATCAGTCCCGGCACGACCTGGGACGGGCCGAGGATCGGGAGGTCGTCTGGCCCGCGCGGACGCAGGCCCGTGCGCACGCTGGTCATGGGCGCATCGGCGAGGCTCGGCATCAGCGAGGCGGCGGCACGCAGGCCGGGCTGGCGCGTCTCGATCACCTGAACGCGCGCACCGGACGTGGCAAGAGCCTGCGCGACGGTGCAGCCGACAATGCCGGCGCCGACAACGATTACCGAGGGAGAGTTCACAGGATCAGTATGAACAAGAGATCAGAAGGCCAGGAGAACAATTTCATCTCCTGATCTTCTGGCCTCCTGTTTCTACCGACGGAGCCTCAGAATCCGAAGGACGCGCCGATCGCGACGCGGCGCGCGGGGCCGGCCGAAGTGGCGGTGCCGAAGAACGACGACAACTGGTTGCCGACAAACGCGTTGTAGTTCACGTTGTTGAACGCGTTCTCGATGTTCACGAACAGGTCCAGGCGGTACTTCTGGCTGCCGCCCTCCATCACCATGATCTGCGGGCCGTCGCCACCGCCGCCGGGGCCGCGCTGCGCCGCCACGCCGCCCGGGGGCGGCGGCATGGGCATGCCACCGGGCATACCCGGGCCGCCGGCACGCGCGCCGCCGAGGCCGATCGACTTGTTGAGGCGGATGTTCGCGGTCCACTGCGCGGCGCCGCGGCCGCTGTTGCGTTCCACGCCGGCGGCGCGGTCGTTGAACACGGTGTCGCCGTTGGCGTCGAAACCGGTCGTGACGTTGTAGGGCAGCGCCGACGATCCCTGCATGCCCAGGCTGAGGCGCACACCGTTGCGGATGGGCGAGTTGAAGTTGAAGAAAATGCGGTGACGCACGTCCTGCGCCGCCGGGCCCCAATCCAGGCTGGGGTTGTTGCTGTCGGACGGCAGCGACAACGGGCTGTCGGCGTGGTTGCGCTGGCTGCCGAACTGGTACATGACCATGCCGAAAATACGACGCGGCATGTAGCGCATGTTCAGGGCCACGGTCGCGCGGTCGGAGGCGCGCTTGCCGGTGGACTGGATCTCGGAGATGTTGCCCACGGTCGCGTCGGGCCGCACGCCGTTGATCGGCGCGTTGACGTTGATGGAGCGCAGCGTGTTGTAGCCGCGGGTCCACATGTAGTCGGCGCGCAAGTCGGCCCACGCCGTGAGCGGGCGCTCGAGGCCGAACGAGGCCTGGTGGATGACGGGCTGGCCGAGTGACGCCGAGCGGATCAGGCTGGCCGGCAGCCGAGTGCCGCCGCCTTCGCCCACCGGGAAGCCGGGGTTCTGGATCACCGCGTCAATCTGGTGTGTGCCGTCGACGCGGATGGTCTGCTCGAGCAGGTTCGACTCATACCAGTCGTAGAAGATGCCGTAGCCGCCGCGCACGGTGGTCTTCTTGGTGGCGTTCCAGGTGAAGGCCGCGCGCGGCGCGAGGTTGAACCGCGAATCGACCTGGGTCTGGATTTCCTGGCGCAGGCCGAGGCTGACCTGCAGCGTGCGCGACGGACGGAAGTCGTCTTGCAGGAACCAGCCCGCCTTCACCTGCGAGTAATTCACCACCGGGTTACCGGTGCGGATGCTGTAGGTGGCCGGCGTACCCGCCTGGTAGGCGTCGAGGCTCGTGAACGTGTAGGTGCCGTTGGCGTTGGACTGCTGGTTGCTGTCCCACCAGCCGGCTTCAAACAGCACGCCGGCGCGCATCGAGTGCTTGCGGCCGATGGTGAAGTCGAAGTTCTGCGCGATCTCGAGTTCCCTGGCGGAGCGCTCGCCGGACTGCCCGGCGCCGCCCGCGGTGAAGGCCTCGTTGACGCGAATGGCCGGCAGGGTCGAGCCCGGCAGCGTGGCGTTGGTCGAGCTGCTGAATTGGGCGCGGAACTCGCTGAACACCTTTTTGCCGATCACGTTGGTGGTGCGCAGGCGGAAGGTGTCGGTGTTCGTGTCGGTGGCATAGGCGCGTTCCGGCAGGTCGAAATCACCGACGCCGAGGTTGCTGCGTTGGTTCTGCCGGCGTGAGTATTCCGCACGGAGCTGGCCGCTGCCGCCAAGCAGGTGCTCCAGGCGGGCGCTGAAGTTCATGGCGTCGCTTGGCGCCACCGCAAGCGAGTTGAGCGCGGCGCCGGTCGGCGACTGCGCCACGATGGTCCGCGAATCGTAGGAGCTGTTGCCGTCGAACGACAGCGACAGGCCGGTGCGGCCCTTGGCCAGGGGCCCCGAGAAATTCACCATGTAGCGGCGCATCTGTTCGGCGCCTTTTTCATCGGCAAACACGTTCTTCGCGTTCAGCGATTCGTCGCGGAACCCGAAGGTCGTGCCGCCGTGCCACCCGCCCATGCCGGGCTTGGTGATCACTTCCACGCGCACCATGCCGGCCTCGTGGTATTCCGCCGAGAACGAGTTGGTATGGAAGCGGATCTGCTGAATCTGGTCCTTCGGCGGCAGCCGGCCGCCGCGGAAGCCGTCCACGAAAATCTGCGCGTCGGGTCCGGCCATGCGCGCGAGCTCGTCGGCCATCTCGTCCGGGTCGTCCGGCAGCGAGTCGATCTCTTCCTGCGACAGGGTTTGTGTGAAGCCGTTGTCGCGGCGATCCGCCGCGCTCTGGTCCTGCACCACCACCGTCTGCTCGATGGACGCCACCGCCAACCTCAGCGTGGTCCGGTTCTCGCCCCGGCGCACGGTGAAGGGCGTGGCGATGGCGCGGAAGCTTTCGGCCGTCGCTGTCACCTGGTAAGCGCCGGGCTCGAGGCCCTCGAACACGGCCACGCCGCGTTGATCCACCTGGGCGGTGTGCGGCACGCCCTTCGCGTCCACAATCGTAACCTGCGCGATGACGAGCGCCGCCTCGGTCTGGTCGAGCACGGTGACACGGAGGACGGCCCCCGTCCCCGTGCCCTGCACCACCTGCGCCGATGCCTCGGACGTGAAGGCGAGGACGAACGAGGCGACAACCAACAAGTTCCCGATTATGCGTTTCATGGCGTCTCTGTCTCTGCGTCTGCGGAGGGGTCAGACCCCT
>CAYHCX010000080.1:0-11416 GCA_964355095.1 uncultured Acidobacterium sp. | reverse complement strand
GGGGTCAGACCCCTATTTACTTTTCCCAGGTGTTCGGTTTGATGGTCGGGTTGACCTTGTACTTCTCGACCGTCCACTCCTCGTTCGGCTGGCCGTCGAGCGAGATGTCGATCTTGTGGGGCAGCATCACGCCGTCTACCTTCTTGTATTCACCAAGGTGCATCGCGTAGGTGCCAAGGGCGGGCGGGTTGCGGCGCATTTCTTCCATGCGCTTCTGCATTTCTTCAGGCGACATCTGCGGACGTCCGCCGCCAGGACCGCCGGGGCCGCCCGGACCGCCGGCGATCATCACCATGGGCTTGGGATCCTGGTACTGCACCATCAACGGCAGGTGCGTGACCTGGTCGATGAACAGCCGCAGCACGCGGCCGGTGTCTTCCTTGGCTTCGAGGATGTCGGCCTTGCCGTCTGGGGATTCGGCGATGCCGGCATCAACCCAGGCCTGCGGGCCTTCGGTGACCAGGGCGGCCATCCAGCGTTGCAGCTGCACGCGCGCGCGGCGCACGCGCGCTTCATTCAGCTGTTCCTCGGTCATCGGCGCCGGGCCGCCGGGGCCAGCGGGGCCGTCGCCGGGGCCACGCATCTCGATGCGCATGCCGCCACCCATGCCGCCACCCATGCCGCCGCGATTGGCGGTGTCGTCCCATGCCTTGGTGCCGGCCAGCACCGACGTGCGCTCGACCATCGGACCGCCCACCATGCCGCCCATGGCGATCTCTTCAACGCGGCGCATCTTGTCGGGCCGGACGATGGTCAGCGTCAGCGTGCCTTCCATGTCGCGGCCGCCCATCGAGCGGCGGAACGGACCCTCGGCGGTAAGGCCCTTGAGGCCCGCCACCTTGTCTTCCCCGCCCAGCGCCTTCTTCGCGGCCGCCAACACGCCGGCAACACGGTCTTGCGCCGCAAGGGGAAGGATGGATACGCGGTCGATTTGAATGGTGGACGCCAGCATCACGGCCGCCACGGTTGTCACTAATGCGCGCATTCTCTGCTCCTTCAACGCGGGGCCGGATTCCGGGGGTCCCGACTGGTTCCAGTTGATATTACGGTGGTGCCGGAGATTCAGACGTTAAGGCTGGGCAAAGAGGTTGTTAAGGATGTTAAATGCTTGATCTGGCTGGATTTATCGCATTTTCTGCGTGCTAGACTTTGGCCATGAAGTACGGAACGGGCAGCCCAAAAGGTCTGTCCCTTCGTGGACGACGGGTCTCGGCGGTCACCGTGCTGGTGGGCCTGGTGATGCTCCTCGTACCGGCGCTCGCCTACATGCAGTACCAGTGGCTCGGACAACTGAGCCAGGCCGAACGCGAGCGCATGCAGCGCACGCTGCGAACGGCGGCCTCGCAGTTCGCCACGGAGTTCGACACCGAGCTGTCACGGGCGCTTGCGAGCCTGCAGGTGGATGGCGCCACCATCCGCGATGAGAACTGGACCGGCTACGCGCAGCGCTACTCCGCCTGGACCACGAGCGCGACCGAGCCGCGACTGGTCCGCGAGGTGCTGCTGGTAGACACGCTGCCCGGCACTGACCTCCCCGCCCTCGGCACGCAATCCGTCGTCGCCGTTGAGCAACTCCGCCTGCGCCGATGGAACGCGCAAGCGCTGGCGTTCGAGCCGGCCGAATGGACGGCCGACCTCGCCGCCGTCCGCACGTCGCTCACCACTCACTTCGTCGGCTTCCAGGTCGAACGCACGCGCGGGGGCGGCGGCGCAAACGGGAGCGGCGATCGCTTCCGCCGCGAGGGCAGCGTGTCGCTCTCCCTCGGCGACGACAACACCCTGATCTCTCCCGTCACGCTGTTCGAGCTTCCTGACGGCCGCCACGGCCCTCCCAAGATCACCATTCTCGGCTTCACGGTGGTGCGGCTCGACCCGGCGGTGGTCCGCGACACGCTGCTGGCGTCGCTTGCGCGCCGCCATTTCCATGGCGACGACGAAGAAGTGGATTACCGCGTGGCCGTGGTCCACAAGGACGATCCCGGCAACGTGGTGTGGGAATCGGAACCGGGCGTGGCCAAGCTGATCGGCGCGTCGCCGGACGTGTCCACGACTTTCATGGGCCCGCGGCCCGACCAGATGTTCGTGTTCGCGCGCGGCGGCTCCGGCGCGATCCCGCCGCCGCCCCCGGCTGCGCCCGCGCCGCCATCGACGGCTGAGACGCCGGTCCCGCACGTCGCCGACGACAGCACGAAGGTCCGCACCGAGAACCTGGTCGTGTCGATGGTGGAGCGCGAGACACGCGGTGGGGGCGGCGCTCGTGTCATCACGCGTGCCGGCCAGTTCAATCCCTTTGACGGCCGTTGGGTGCTGATGGCCAAGCACCGCGCCGGCTCGCTCGAGGCCGCGGTGGCGGCAGTACGGCAACGCAACCTCATGGTCAGCTCGAGTGTCCTCCTGCTGCTGACGCTGGCGATTGGGTTGATCGTGGTGTCGGCCCGGCGCGCGCAGGAACTGGCGCGCCAGCAGATGGAGTTTGTCGCCGCGGTGTCGCACGAGCTGCGCACGCCGGTGTCGGTGATTGGCGCCGCCGCGGGCAACCTCGCCGACGGCGTGGTGGGGGATCCGGCGCGCGTGCGCAAGTACGGGGAGACCATCCAGGGCGAGGCGCGCCGGCTGGCGGAAACGGTGGAGCGCGTGCTGCAGTTGGCCGGCATCGCCGCCGGCCGCGCCGCCGCCGCGCAGGAGCCGATTCACCCCGCGCGGCTCGTGAACGACTCGCTCGGCGCGTGCCGGACCGAGATCGACGCCGCGGGCGTGACCGTCGAGACCGACGTCGCCGACGACCTGCCCTACGTGCTGGGCGACGTCACCGCGCTGCGGTCGGCGCTGCAGAACCTGATCAGCAACGCGGTGAAATATGGCGGCGAGGCGCGCTGGATCCGCGTCAGCGTGCGGCCGTCGGGCACCGCCGGTCCGCGGTCCGAAGGCGTGCTCTTCACGGTGGAAGATCGCGGCCTCGGCATTGACGCCGACGATCGCAAGCACATCTTCGAGCCGTTCTACCGCGGCCGCGAGGCGGTATCGAAGCAGATCCACGGCAGCGGCCTGGGCCTCAACCTCGTGCAGCGCATCGCCGAGGCGCATGGCGGGGGCGTGACGGTCGCGAGCGAGCCCGGCAAGGGCAGTGTGTTTACCCTATCGCTGCCGGCGGTGCACGATCGCCCGGCGGCGGAAGCCGAGCGATCGCTGGCGTCGGCGCATTCATAAGCCGTGTCAGAAAAGCGCCTCTTACTCGTCGAAGATGAGCCGGGCCTGCAGCTGGCGCTGAGCGATCGGCTGACGGCGGAAGGCTACACGGTGGAGACCGCCGGCGACGGCAACGTCGCGGTGGCGCGGGCCACCGGTTCGCCCTTCGACATCATCGTGCTGGACGTGATGCTGCCGGGCCGCGACGGCTTCGACGTGGCCAAGACCCTCCGCCAGCAGGGGATCCTGACGCCCATCCTCATGCTCACGGCGCGCAGCCAGGTGGTGGATCGCGTGGTCGGCCTCAAGCTCGGCGCGGACGACTACCTGACCAAGCCGTTCGAGACCATCGAGCTGCTGGCGCGGATCGAGGCGCTGCTACGCCGCGCCCCCAGCGGCTCACCGGGGCTGTCGCTCGAGCGTTACCAGTTCGGCGACATCACGGTGGACGTGCGCAAGGCGGAGGTCATGGGCAAGGGCCAGCCTCTGGACCTGTCGGCGAAAGAGTACCAGTTGCTCAAGTATTTCATCGAGCACCGCGGGGCCACCATTTCGCGCGACGAGCTGCTGCAAGAGGTGTGGGGCTACAGCGCGATGCCCTCCACGCGCACGGTGGACGTGCACGTGGCGTGGCTCAGGCAGAAACTGGAAACCAACCCGCGCGTCCCGCAGTTCATCCTCACCGTGCACGGGCTCGGCTACAAATTCGCGGGGTAATCCTTGCAGATCAAGAGATCTACAGGAGATAAGAAGGTCAAGAGTTCAGAAGTTGTATTTCCAAAGACAATGTTTCTCCTGTTCTTCTGATCTCCTGTTAAGTAACTCCTGATCTCCTGTTAGGTTTCGTCGCGACGGATCCACTTGGGAACGTCGGGCACTTCGATCGTTGACAGCGTGTCGAGCAAGCGGGCCGGGTCGTCGTCCACGACGATGGCGGCGCGGTGCACCGGCTTGATGAACTCCTCCGACACCGCCTGATCGATGAACACCGCGAGGGGTGTGTAGAACCCGGCCACGTTCAGCAGGCCGCAGGCCTTGCGATGCAGGCCCAGCTGCGTCCACGTGATGGCCTCGAAGAATTCCTCGAAGGTGCCGACGCCGCCGGGCATGGCGACGAAGGCATCCGACAGGTCCGCCATCATCGCCTTGCGCGTGTGCATGGAGTCAACGACACGCAAGTCGGTGAGACCGGTGTGCGCGACCTCTCGGTCCGCGAGCGCACGCGGGATCACACCGATTACCTCCCCACCGGCCTCCAGCGCCGCATCGGCGATCACGCCCATGAGCCCGACGTTGCCGCCGCCGTAGACCAGGCCGATGCCGCGAGTGGCCAGCAGCGTCCCCATCGTAGTGGCTGCCTCGGCATAGGCTGGATTGGTCCCGACGCTCGAACCGCAAAATACGCAGAGTCTTTTCATGATCAGATCTTCAGTATGAGGCCAGTGGCTGGCTTTCCGGTGGCCGTGGTGACAGCCTCGACGTAGAGCGCGACCTGGCGCACGTAGGCGTCCTGGGCAGTCGCAATTTCGATGTCGGTCTTGAAGTCGATCACCATCCAGCCCTGATCGGTCTCGTAGGCCAGATCGACCTGGCCGTCCACGATCTGCGGCGCGCCGCCGCTATCGGCGATGCGAAGCGAGATCGGCGCCTCGCGCCACACCGGGCGGCCGGCCTTCTCCGCCGCCCGCGCCTCGGCCAGGCGCGGGTGTTTGAGCACCGCGACGACGATCACCCTCGCGGCCGCCTGCTCGTCGTCGCTCGATCCCAGGAGCTTCGCGTGGAGGGCGGCCAGCTCCGCAACCTCCTTCGCCTTGGCGCTCAGCGGCACCGACGCCAGCAGCGCGTGCACGAGGGTACCGAAGCGCTTTCCCGACGGGCGCGGCGTTTGCGTGGAGGCATCTTCGGTGAGGATGTCGGGAGTCGGGAGTGGGGAGTCGGGAGTCGATCGGGAGTCGGGGGTGACCTGCTCCTTCAATTGCGTGGGCGTCGTCACGATCATCGATGGCGCCGAGCCGGCGGCCTGCACGGCTTCCCGCCGCTCTTTCCACTGGTCGTATCGCGCGCGGTCGGCGGCCACGTCCGCGGGGCTCGCGTCCTTGGAGATCAGATCATCACGGCGCAAGCCGCGCGGGTCGTCGGCCGGGATATCGAGCAACACCGGATCCCACCACACCACTGAGTACGCAGCCTGCGATTCCGGATCGATCAGCTCATACGTGCCTGGACGCACGGTCGAGGCATCCGGCTGCTGGCCTTCCGGCCGGGCCTCGGGTATCACCGTGTCTTTGCCCTTGAAGAGTGGCACGCCTCGTCGTGGCGACGGCAACTGCCGCTGTTCCCTGGGTGGGTAGAGCGCGCGATTGAGCGGCCTGACCCAGCCCTTGTGATACGGGCCGTCGCCGACCGCCGGCACCACCAGCACGTCGCGGGCGCGCGTGGCCGCGACGTAGGCCAGCCGCACGCCTTCCGCTTCGTCGCGCCTGGCCTCCTCGTCGTTGTGCTCGAGAAGGTCGAGCGGCGACCAGCCGCCAATCGAAACGGCGCACAGGCCCCTGGGCGAATCCAGGTAGCGCGACGCCTTCTCCTGGCTCAACTTGCAGCCGATGTCGGCGAGGATCACCACCGGGAACTCGAGGCCCTTGGCCTTGTGCACCGTCATCAGGCGCACTCCTTCACTGCCTTCTTCCAGGATCGGCGCCTCGGGCGCGTCGGCCCGGCCCGACGCTTCGTGCAGCAGGTCGACGAAGCCGCGGAACGACAGCCCGCCTTCCATCTCGTAGCGGCGGGCCATGTCGGCGACGTGCAGCACGTTGGCCAGCACCTGCTCGCCGCCGCGCCACAGGATGAAACCGGCATGCGCGCGGGTGATCGCGATCAGCCGGCCCAACGTGTCGGCCACCGGCCGGTGGTTCCTCGTCGCGTGCAGTTCCCGCAGTTGCGCGAGCGCCTGGGTCACGGGCTGCAGGCGGGCGGGCAGGTGTTCAGGCACGCGATACGGGTGAAACACCTTCGCCGACGCGTGGTACTCGAGCAACTCTTCCTCGCCGATGGCAAACAGCGGCCCATGCAGCGTGGCGTAGACCGACAGCTCGTCCTCGGGCCACTCGATGGCGGTCAGCGCGGTGCGAACCGCATCCACCTCTTCGCGCTCGTGAAACGTCTTGCCGCCCACGAGCAGGTGCGGGATGCCGCGCGCCTCGAACGCTTCCACGTAGTCGCGTGTCACGTCGCCGCCGTAATGCATGAAGCGGCGGAACAGCAGGCAGATATCGCTCGGGACGATTCGGCGGCGAAACTCGGAGGGATGCTCGGGTGCGGACACACCTAAAGGTGTGTCCCTCCGAACGCCAACCGTCCAGGCACATTCGGGCGAGAGCAGCCACTTGACGAATTGGCCGATCGCCGGCGGCTGTGAGCTGGCCAGCGCGCCCTGCGTGACCTCGCGGCGGCCGTACGGACGCGGCACCGGCAGCGCCACGATCGCCGGCTGCTCGGGATGATCGGGGCGCTTGCCCAATAGGCTGACGTAGTCGGCCTGCAACGCGACGCGGTCGCCGTCCATGTCGTCGCGAAACGCCGCGTTCACGAAATGCTGGATGGCGGGCACGCTGCGGAACGAGGTCTGCAGCGTCACCGGCGTGGCACCGGCGCGGCCGAGCTCTTCGCTGATCCGGCGATAGGCGCCGACGTCGGCGCGGCGGAAGCGATAGATCGACTGCTTGGGATCCCCGACGATGAAGAGGGCGCCGGGGCGGAGGGCGGCGCGTTCGGTCCCGGCCAGCAGGAGGAGCAATTCGGCCTGCAGCGGATCGGTATCCTGGAACTCGTCCACCAGCAGCACGCGGAACCGCGTCCTGAACTGCGCGCGGACCCCGGCATCATCGCGAACCAGGTCGCGGGCCTTGATCAGCAGGTCCAGAAAGTCGAGCGCGCCGGCTTCCTGCTTGCGGCCCTCGTAGCGGCTCAGGCACTCGCGCATCTCCTCGTGGAGCAACGCCGCCAGGTCCGCATCCGCCATGTCGCGAAAGGCGCCGAGGTCCCGCAGCAACTGCGCGTGCGCGGCCACCGCCTGGTCGCGCGTCACGCCAACGGCGAACGCCGCGCCGGATCCTTTTCGCGGACGGCCGAAATCGCGATTGTCGGCCAGGCCGACGAGCGCGGCCTCCCAGCCGTCGTCCACGGATTCGGGCACCATCTCGCCGACCATCCGCCGCTGCCGCTCGATCTCGGTGCTGGCGGCGCGGGCGGCCTTGGTGTCGCCCGAGAAGTTGTCGCCCTTCTTGAGCGGCCGCGCGGTCATCTCGGCGAAGGCCTTCAGTTGCTCGCTGAGGGTCTTGATGGCCCGGTGGCGATCGTACGACGGCCGCGACCACGGCGCCGCGTGGTCGCGCCACTCGCGCAACTCGCGGGCGGCGCGGCGCAGGCGTTCGATGGGCCCGTTGGTTTCCTCGTCATCAGGCCGCCACCGCACGGGTCGCCTGAGCGAGCGCCGGACGCCTTCGCGCGGCTTGCCGAGCTGGCCGTGGAGCCAGGTCGTGAACGCTTCGTCGAACAGACGATCGGCCTGGGTTTCGGTGAGGACGGTGAACGCCGGATCCACCCGCGCCTCCACCGGCCTCTCACGCAAGAGCTCGGCGCAGAAGCCGTGGATGGTGCTGACGTGCGCTTCTTCGAAGTCGTAGATGGCATCGGCGAGAAGGGCCGACTCCGGCGTGCCGGCGGCGTGACGCGCACGCGCCCGTTCGAGCTCCTCGCGCAGGCGCAACTTGAGCTCACCGGCGGCCTTCTCGCTGAAGGTCACCGCGACGATCTCACCGATGCGGGCGCGCTGGTTCTCGATCAGCGCGACGATGCGGCCGACCAGCTCGGTGGTTTTGCCGGTGCCGGCGGCGGCCTCGACCACCATGGTCTGGTCGAGCGCGGTGGCAATCAGCTCGCGGTTCTCGGCCCTCGGCTGCGCCCGCGGCACGCGCGTCTCGCTCATGGCAGCTCCCTCAGCGCGTCGAGATCCGCGAACAGCGCCACGTCTTTGCGGCGGGTCCGCCGTTCTTCGTCGCGGCCGCACACCGCCTGGAAGTCGCACATGGCGCAGGCGCCGGTGGCCGGGCGGGCGGCGAGCAACCCGTGCTCGATCGAGCGGTCGATGACCTCGAGCACTTCGAGCCCGGTCTTCCGCGACTCGCCGAACAGCGGGATCTCATGCGAGCTGAAGTTCCCGATGCTGGTGCAGAAGAACAGGCGGCTGGCCGCGACCGATTCGTTCGGCAGCAGCGCCTCGAGGGCGAGGCCGTACAGAATCGGCTGCAGCAGCCGCCCCCCCTCGACCATGGTCTGGCCGCTCTTGGTGCGATTGCGGCCCGTCTTGTAGTCGGTCACGCGCAGCAGTTTCGTTTGCCGGTGCCGCTCGATCAGGTCAACGGAGCCGCGCAGCAGGAAGCGGTGGTCGACGAGGGCCGGCGTGGGCGTGCTGTGCTCGTCGCGATCCAGCGTGTCGGCGAGCCCGAACGCAAACTCGAATCGCTCGGGCGTCCACGCGACACCTTCCTCGACCAGCAGCTCGAGCCAGTGCTTGAGGTCCCGGCCGATCGCGGCAATCTCGTCGGTCCAGACCCTGTCGATGGCGGGCGCCAGTTCGTCGCGTTCCTGGTTGCCGATTTCCGTGATGGTCTGATCGAGGCGCCGCTGCGCCTCGGCCAGCGCGTCCGCGGTCAGGGGCAGCAGGCCGGCGGCCTGCAGCTGCCTGAGCGTGGCCGCCTGCAACTTGTGGATCAAGCTCCCGCGCGTCAGCGGGTCGAGTTGCTGCAGCGGCGCCGGCACTTCGAGCGGGGCCAGCCGATACACCGCGGCCATCAGGAATTGGTACGGGCAAGCCGAGAAGCGCTGCAGCGCCGTGAGCGAGTACGGGCGCGCGCCGAGTCGCTGCGCGGCCAGCGCCGGCGCGGTCGTGGCCGCGACGTTGCGGACCAGTCCGTCCGCAACACCCCATTGCCTGCTGTGGTGCCGCAGCCAGCGCGCCGTGAGCGACCGGCGCAGCTCGGGACTGAGCTCGTAGAGGTAACGGGCACGGCCCTTCGCGGCTTCGGAGCCAGCGTCGAGGAGCCGTTTCATCGTGGCCAGGTCGTGCTCGAAGTCGTCGATGGCCGCGCCGGGGTCGCGCGGGGCCGGCCAGGCCAGCGTCGCGGCTCCGGCTTGGGCGGCACGGGCGCCCAGGCTCGACGCCGCCGGGATCACGCCTTCGATGGCGCGCACGAGGTCGAGCACGTAGAACGACGGCACGCGCGGGCGCGATTCGCTGAGCTCAATGCGCGGGAACGAGACGAACAGCCGGTCTGACGCCGCGCCCACCGCGAGCGTGAGCTGCAGGCGCTCGTCGGCGGCGCGCGTCGCCTGGGTGGCGAGCGCGGTGCCGCTGAAGGCGCGGCGCTCGTCCGGCAGCAGCGCGTCTTCGCGGATCTTCTGCGGGAACATCCGCTCGGCGAGGCCGGGCACGAACACCACGCGGAACGACCGGCCGCGCGCGGCATGAGGAGTGCCGACAAACACGCGGCCGTGCCGGCGTCGCGGTGGCTCGTGTGTGAGCGTCGACAAGCGTGGCGTGAGCACGTCGCGCACTTCACGGAGGCGCACTGGACCAATGGCGGAGAGCGGCGCCAGTTCCTGCAACATGCGCAGCACGCGCGCGGGCTGCGCGATCACGCGAGGCGCCAAGCGGCGAATGGTGTCGAGCCAGTCGCCCCACACCTGTTCGGTGGGCCAATCGGCCATCTCGGCCAGCACGGGCTCCGCGAACGATCGCAGTGCGCGCAGTTGTTCGCGGTCACGGGCGAGCGCGCGCGCCCGGGAGCCTTCCGAGTCCTCGGAGTTCACTTCGGCCAGCTTCCGCTCGTACTCGTTGTCAAGGCCCCGGAGACGGTTCCGCCATCGGTCGAGGCCACTCATGACAGCCGCCTTGACGATGAGCGTCTCCCAGCGCCAAGGGGCGCGCAGTGTGCCGGCCACGTCGCGGTCTGTCTCGCCCCTCAGGCTCGCGGCGCGGGCCTCTTCGTCGGGCTGCGTGTCTTGGGCGCGATCAAGCGGCGTCAGCACGGCCTCCACCACTTCGTCGGCGGGCGGCGACCACTGGTCGGCGTTGCCGGCGTCGTTGAGCGGAACCTGGCCGAGCGAGACGTATTCGGCGAACCGGCGCGCCGACAGCTCCTCGTCGGCACAGGCGAGCAGCGCGAGCAGCGCGCGGCCTGCCGGGTCGGGACGCCGGGTGCCGCGATGGAACCAGGCGGGAATGCCGGCGCGATCGAGCGCGTGTTCCAGCACACCCAGATACGTCTGGGGCGCGCGCAGCAGCACGGCCATCTGGTCGAACGGCACCCCGCGTGCGGCTTCCTGCATCAACCGCCGCGCAATCTCGACGGCCTCGCGGCCTTCGCCGGGTGCGGAGAACAGCGTCACCGAATCATCGGTGGCCGCGGGGGCCGGCGGCTCGGTGGCGAACAGGTTGCGCTGAAGGGCGGACAGGGCGGTCAAGGGAGTCTCAGGTGCCTCAGGTGCCAAGGGTGCCTCAGGTGCCAAGGGTGCCTCAGGTGCCTCAGGTGCCAAGGGTGCCTGGGGTGCCTCAGGTGCCGGGGGTGCCAGGGGTGCCAGGGGTGCCAAGGCATCAAGGGTCCGGGCATCACCGGCTGGAATCGTGACGATGGCCGAGCGCGCCGACGCGATCAGCGCGAGAGCAAACCCGGCTTCTGCGTTCGACGTGATCGCCACATCGAGCAGCACGATGGTCCGGTCGCTGAATAGCCCGGGGGTCGTCGTGATCTCTTCGGTGGCCGTCGCCAGCATCGTGGCGTAATCGACGGCGCCGGCTTTCTCGCGTTCGTCCACGGCGCGTTGCAGCAGCGCGCCGAGGTCGGTGCTGGCGGAGTGTCCGGTCAGGTCGCCGGGCTGCACACCCGACATCCGCAGTTCGGCGAGGGTCCGGCTGAGCGCGCGCGGGAAGCCCGGCATGTCGGCCACCGGCTCGAAGTACGCGAGTTCGTCTCGCTTGAGCAGATCGTCAGCCACGCGCGCCGCGACGGCCTCGTCGCTAAGGGGCGCGCTCGGCGTCAGTCCCCGGCGCGCCAGCGCCGGCACCGCCAGCTTCGCCACCAGCTCGGTCAGGCCGGCCCGCGTGACGCCAAACGTGGCTCCGCGCTCAGCCGCGAGTCCGAGCGCGAACTCGTCGGCAGCCGCGCGGCTGGCG
>CAYHCX010000079.1:0-19067 GCA_964355095.1 uncultured Acidobacterium sp. | reverse complement strand
CGAACGTATCGCCCAGGATTAATCTGTGGCTGTGTTTCGTCCTGGTGCCTGTGGCCAGGCCGTGCCATCGAGTGCGACCCTCCGTGGCCCTGCCGTAACCCGGCTGGGCGTGGGACAATCCCAACGACATGCCGCCGCCCACGTATCCGGCCGCCCGCGCTGTGGCGGCATCGGTCAACGCCCACTTCATGCGCCACATCGCCGCCGCCAGCGCGCGTGATGGGGTCGCGATTGCCGAGGCGCCGGGGCCGGAGGCCATCGAAGCGCTGATCGACGCGGCGTTCTGGGCCAGCCTGCGGCGCGAAGAGGGACACACGCCGCGCATCTCGCTGGCGTTCCTGCCACCGCAACGCGCGCGGCACCCGCTCGTCTTCCGCGCCAGCCTGCCGCTTGGGCCGCCGATGCTCGCGAAGGTCGCGCCCGCCGTGGAGCGGCCCGGCATTCACGTCGGCGTCTGGCGATCGGAGGAGGGCTATCAAGTGTGGGGTACCACCCGTGACGTGCCGGCGTTTTGCCTCGTGGTGGAAGTGGTGGCATCCGGCCTGCTGGTGGTGAAACATCGCAGCGAACCGTTCGGCAAGTTCGCCAACGTCGCGGTGCTCGAAGGCGACCAGATCAAAATCGTGGACGAGCGCGGTGGCAAGATCGTCCCCGACTGCCCCTCGCTGCTCAACACGCTGATCGGCGCCCTCGATCGGCCGGTGGCCGCCGGCGTCAATGCGGTCCTGGTGCAGATGGCTGCGTCGATGCGCCTGCATGGACGGGGCGGCGCGCTGTTGGTGGTGCCGCCGGATTCTGACGCCTGGCGCGAGTCGGTGATCACGCCCCTCCTCTACGCCCTCGAGCCGCCATTCTCGGAACTGGCCGACCTGATGCGCACCGCCGCGCCCGACACCGACGACCTGAAGCGTGCCGTGGACGCGATTGCCGGACTGACCGCCGTTGACGGGGCCACCCTGATCACCGACCGCTACGAGGTGCTGGCTTTTGGCGCCAAGATCACCCGGCGGCGCGGCAGCACGCAGGTTGAACACATCAACGTGACCGAGCCCGTGGAGGGCAGCGTCCCGATCCGGACCACGCCGGCGCAACTGGGCGGCACCCGGCACCTGTCGGCCGCGCAGTTCGTGCACGACCAGCGGGATGCCACGGCGCTGGTCGCCTCCCAGGACGGCCGCTTCACCATCTTCAAGTGGTCCCCGCGCGAGCAGTTCGTGCACGCGCATCGCGTCGACGCGCTCCTGCTGTAGGTACGGAGGGGTCAGACCCCTCGGCAACTCTTGCTCGGGGTCAGACCCTATTCGGGTTGGTCGTCGGGGACGTCGCCCTCTTCGAGCGGCAACATCTCCTCGGGCACCGGACGTTCCATCAACACGGCCGGCGGATCGAACCCGAGCTGCTGCGTCATGTCTTCGATCTTCGGCAGGTCGTTGAGGTCGTTCAGACCGAAGCGGATCAGGAACTCCTTGGTGGTGCCGTACAGGAACGGCCGGCCGATCACGTTCTTGCGGCCGACGATCTTGATCAAGTGGCGCTCGAGCAGGGTGGCGAGCACGCCCGAGGTGTTGACGCTGCGGATCTCGCCGATCTCGGCGGCGGTGACCGGCTGCTTGTAGGCGATCACCGACAGGGTCTCGAGCGACGCCGCCGACAGCTTGTTCGACGACCGCTCGTGGAACAGCCGCCGCACCCACTCGTGGTACTCGGGACGGGTCGTGATCTGGAAGCCGCCGGCGACTTCGGCCAGGTGCAGGCCGCCGCGCTCGACGTAGTCGGCCTGCAGCGCCGTGAGCGCGGCCAGCACGTCTTCCTTCGGTTCGTCGTTGAGCAGCTTGTAGAGCATGCGCGGCGTCAGCGGGTCGGGCGACGCGAACACCAGGGCCTCGATCACGGCCTTGAGCTGCGACAGCTCCATCCGCGGCAGCGGTTCCTCGGTCGGCAGGTCGCTCGGGGTTTCGTCGCTCATTCCTTCTCTTCTTCCTCCGACCCGCCTTCGCGAAGGTCGCTTCGCTGGGCAGGCGGGTGGTGCGCCTTGTATGCGTCTTCCGGATCGTGGATCGGGTGGGGCGCGTCGCTCGGCCGCGCCCGCTTGTAGATGCGGATGGCGCCGCCGACCCCGCCGGTCTGGAACACGCGGATCAACTTCAATCGGATCATCTCGAGCAGCGCCAGGAAGGTGACGATCATCTCGCCGCGCCCGGCGACATCGTCGAACAGGTCTTCGAAGCCGCAGGCCTCGGTTTCAGACAACCGCACGAGCAACTGGTCGATGCGCGACTCGATCGAGACCTGCTCGGCCGGCAGCACGACCGGCGGCCGCTCGCGGGCGCGCTCGAGCACCTGCTTGAAGGCCGAGAGCAGCGTGAACAGGTCGACCTCGAATTCCGGCTCGTAGTCGTCGCCGGCAATCTCTTCGAGGCGCGAATCGGGACGGCCCCACTGCGCGCTGCGCAGCGTTTCCTTGTCGTGCAGCAGCTCGGCGGCGGCCTTGAACTTCTGGTGCTCGAGCAGGCGGCGCACCAGCAGGTCGCGCGGATCTTCTTCCTCGCCGGGGTCGCCGGCCGCGGTTTCGGGCCGCGGCAGCAGCATCTTGCTCTTGATGTGAATCAGCGTGGCCGCCATCACCAGGAAGTCGCTGGCCACGTCCAGGTTCAGTTCCTGCAGCAGGTCGAGGTACTGGAGGTACTGCTTCGTGATCACCGAAATCTGGATGTCGTAGACGTTCATCTGGTTCTTCTTGATCAGATGCACGAGCAGATCGAGCGGGCCTTCAAACGACTGCAGCTTGAGGTGAATGGAGTCGAGCTGCGACTCGAAGGCTTCGTCAGCCGGGGCCGGCGCGCCGGGCGGAATCTCGGGAGTATCGGCCATTAATACTTCAGCTTCACGGCTTCACGCACGCGTTCCATGGTCGCCTGCGCCACCACGCGCGCCTGCCGTGACCCGTCCATCAGCACCTCGCGCAGGTGGCCCGGCCTGGCCAGGGCCTGGGCGCGGCGCTCGCGAATGGGATCGAGCATGGCGTTGATGGCGATGGCCAGCTTGGTCTTCACCTCGACATCGCCGACCCTGCCCTCGCGGTAGCGGACCTTCAGCTCGTCCACTTCGGCCACGTTCGGGTTGAAGGCGTCGTGGTACATGAACACGGGGTTCCCCTCGACCGTGCCCGGGATGTCGGCGCGCACACGCTTGGGGTCCGTGTACATCTGCCGCACCTTGTTCTGCACCGTCTTGGTGTCGTCTGACAGGTCGATGGTGTTGTTGTAGCTCTTGCTCATCTTCCGGTTGTCGAGGCCGGGCAGCCGCGGCGTCGGCGTGAGCAACGCCTGCGGCTCGACCAGCGCCGCCGCCGGATAGAAGTTATTGAAGCGCCGAACCACTTCGCGCGTCAGCTCGATGTGCGGCACCTGATCTTCGCCGACCGGTACCCAGTTGGCGTCGTAGACCACGATGTCGGCCGCCTGCAGCAGCGGGTAGCCGAGGAACCCGATACTCGACAGGTCACGATCGGTCAACTGCTCCATCTGCTCCTTGTAGGTGGGCACCCGTTCGAGCCACGGAATGGGCGTCACCATCTGGAACAGCAGGTAGAGCTCGGCGTGTTCGGGCACCAGCGACTGGATGAAGAAGGTGCTCTTCTCCGGATCGAGGCCGGACCCAATCCAGTCGGCGACGTTGTCCAGGCCGTTGGCGACGATGTCGGACGTGTCGGCGTAGTTGGTGGTCAGGGCATGCCAATCCACGACGCAGTGGAACGAGTCGTAGGTGTCCTGCAGCGCGACCCAGTTCTGGAGCGCGCCCACCAGGTGGCCGAGATGGAGCTTGCCCGTCGGGCGCATGCCCGACAGAACGCGCTGTTTCTTCACTGCACTCGATGCTGCCACGACATCATTCCTCAATCTGCGCCCAATCGGCGGCTGTAGAAATCTGCGGCCAATCCGCGGCTCACCGGACTCCTAGCAGACTCAACATGAAATACGCGACCGGCCCGAGCAGCGTGCTCAGGGCACCGGTCAGCATCAAAGCATACAAAATCAAGAAGCCATATGGCCGCATGCGGGCGACGAGGCGGCCGCCGGCCGGTGGCAGGATGCCCATCAGGACGTTGCCACCGTCGAGGGGCGGGACCGGCACCATGTTGAACAGCGCGAGCAGCACGTTGATGACGACGAAGAAATCCAGGAACTGAAACAGCGGCGTCATCACGACACGGCCGGCGATGTCGCCTGGGGCCACGCCGGGCAGGACCAACAGGACGCCGGCGCCGATCACCGCCATCGCCACGTTGCTCGCCGGGCCAGCCGCCGCAATCAGGGCGAAATCCCGCTTCGGGTGCGTGAGGAACCGGAAGTCAACCGGGACGGGCTTGGCCCACCCGATCAACGGCAGGCTCGTCATGATGGCGATCAACGGGAACAGCAGCGTCCCGATCGGGTCGACGTGAACCGCGGGGTTGAGCGACAACCGGCCCAGCCGCCGCGCCGTGGGATCGCCCAGTCGATCGGACGCCCACGCGTGCGCCGCCTCGTGTACCGACAGCGAGGCGATCAGCACGGCGATTTGAATGAGAACTTGGGTGAGATCGATGCCGGCCAGAACGCAAAAGTTTACCACACGGGCGCGCTGGTCCGGGCGGCGACGCGACGGATGGTGGCCAGCAGATGCCCGGCGGCGGCCGCCGTCGTGCGGAAGTTGACAAGGCAGGCGCGCAGGGCGAAGTGCGGCCCGATCATGGCGTTCGACAGGTACGAATCGCCGTCGCGCTGGACCGCCACCATCAACGCCCGATTGAACGCGTTCAGCGCCTCGGTGTGGTCGCCCAAACCGGCCGCCTTCGCCCAAGGGCTTCGGCCGGCCAAGCGCAGGGACACCGGCACGTAGCGAAAGCACACGATGCTCAGCGGGACCGGCGCGAGGCGCTCGAAGTCGTCGCTGGCGTCGATCAGGCCGGCCAGTTGTTGCGCCACCGCGATGTTGCCGTCGATGGCCGCGCGCAGGGCGCGCGCGCCGTGGCACTTCAGGATGAACCAGATCTTCAACGCCCGGAACCGGCGTGACAGCTCGGGGCTGTAGTCCCAAAACGCGTACTCGGGCATGTCGGCGCCGGCAATCACGTCGATGTAGGCGGCGCCTTGCGTGAAGGCCTGGCGCAGGCGCTTCGGGTCACGCACGAGCAGGCAGCCCACGTCCAGCGGGGCAAAGAGCCACTTGTGCGGATCCAGCGACAGCGAGTCGGCGCGCCCCAGTCCGGCCAGGGCGCCCCCCACGTGCGGGGAACCCGCGGCGAAACCGCCGTACGAGCCGTCAACGTGGAGCCAGACACCCGCGTTCCGGCACACGTCCGCAATCGCATCCAGCGGATCGATGGCACCAGTGTTCACGTCTCCCGCGGTCGCGACAACACACACCACGTGACACCCGGCGGCGCGGTCGGCGGCGATGCGCTCCGCGAGCACGGTGACGTCCATCCGGAAATCGGCATCCACTGGAATCTGCACGACGGCGTCGCGACCCACGCCCAGCATGGCGGCGGCCTTTGGCGTGGACATGTGCGTCATCGCCGACGTGTAGATGCGCGGCGGTCCGGGCAATGCCGCCACCCCATGCTGGTTGAGGTCGCGATCCGTGCTGGCACCTAGCGCCACGGCCAGGCCCGCGAAGTTGGCGAACGACCCCCCGCTCAGCAACACGCCCGTGCCGGCCGGGTCGAACCCGGCCATGGCCTTGAGCCAGTCGATCACCTGGAGCTCGATCGTGGTGGCCGACGGCGCCGAGCGCCAGGAGGTGACGTTCTGGTTGAGCGCCGACGCCAGGAGGTCGGCGGCCACGCCGGCGAAGCTCGCGGACGACTGCACGTAGCCGAACATCCGCGGGTGGCCGTTCTTGCGCCCGAGCGCCGCCAAGGCGGCGAACTGCTCCATCACTGAATCGAGCGGCTGTGGCTCTTCGGGAAGCGGCTCGTTGACCAGCGTCGAGAGCACTTGCGGGCTGACGGCCGGATACACCGGCGCGTCAGCCGTCGTGTCGAAGTAGTTGAGCGCCCAGGTCAGCGCGGCACGGCCCAATGCTTCGCGCTCGGCGGCACTCAGCTCGATCGCCGGATGGTCTGGTGGTTGGTCGGCAGTCGCCACCCGGCCATTATCGCGCGGCACGGAGCGTCACGTGGTCCAGACCCGCGATGCGGTCGAAATCCCGATCAAACGTCAGCAGCGTCCCGCCACAATCAATCACGGCGGCGGCAATCCAGATGTCGTTGACCGGGATCGGGGTGCCGGCACGGCGAAGCCCGGCGAAGACCCGGCCGTACTGCCGGGCGACGGCGGCCGAAACCGGCAGGAGGTCGACGAATGGCTCCTCGAGGAAGTCCTCGAGCGCGCGGCGATTTTCGCGCGCGCGACTGCCCCACTCGAACGCCGCCTCCAACTCCCCGAGCACCGTCACCGGAATCAGCACGCGCTCAGCGCGGGCCAGGGCCTCCAACACTTGCGCGTGTCCGCCGCGGAAGTGTGAGTAGGCCGAGGTATCGAGAACCAGCCGATCAACGCCAGAGGTCGGCATCGATGACTCGTTGCGGGCCCAGGGCTGCCTCGAACTCCGCCACATCCTGGGCGGTCCACGTCGCGTAACGCTCCAGACGCGTACGGCGGGCGTCGACCCCGACCGTCTCCGTGAGGATGTGGACGACGGTCGAGTTCAGACTTTCATCGCGTTCCCGACTCATCCGATCGAGCCGCCGCGCGACATCGTCCGGGACGTTCCTGATCGTGAGCTGGCGGGGCATGTAGGCATGATAGCACACACCTGCCTGCACGCCTAGCAAGTAGCGTTTGCCTACAGGACCAGCAGCGGTCAGGACAATGCTCGATGCCCTGGAGCAGGCCATCTACGCACGAGGGCCACGACGCGCTCACCGGCCTCGTGCATCACAGCGATCAGGGCGTGTCCATGCGCTACACCGATCGCCTCGCCGGCGCCGGCATCGCGCCGTCGGTGGGCAGCCAAGGCGACGCCTATGACAACGCCCTCGCCGAATCGGTGATCGGGCTCTACAAGACGGAGGTGATTCGACGACGAGGCCCGTGGCGGTCGCTCGAGGCGGTGGAGTTTGCGACGCTGGAATGGGTGGACCGGTTCAACATGCGGCGGCTGCTCGGCCCGATCGGGGACGTACCGCCCGCAGAGTTTGAAGCGCAGTATTACCAGCAGGCTGCGGTGGCCTGATGCAATGAATTCGGCCTCCGAGTTTCCCGGTACGATTCACCATCGGCATTGCCCGTGAGCTCGAGGCCGTGCTGAAAGAAGCCGAGCCGGAGTTCCCGATGACCGCGCGGGCTCGGGCGATTCTCGACTACGGGTTGGCGGCGAAGTAAGCGATCACCGCTTCGGCGGTCCGGGCGTCGACGACACTCGCCAATTCTTCACGAGTGGCCCGGCGCACGCCCGACAGGCTGCCGAAGGTCGTCAGCAGCGTCTTGCGGCGGCGCAGCCCGATACCGGGGATGCCATCCAATTCGGACCGCAGATCCCGCTTCGTGCGCGACTGGCGATGGAACGTGATGGCGAACCGGTGCGCCTCGTCGCGGATGCGCTGCAGCAGGTGCAAGGCCGCGCCGTGCGTGTCGAGGGCCAGCGGCTCCAGGCTGTCGCGCGTGAAGACCAGTTCCTCTTTCTTGGCCAGGCCAATGGCCACGAGGTTTGACAGCCCCACCGTCTCGAGCGCGTCATAGGCAGCGTTCAACTGCCCCTTGCCGCCATCGATGACGATCAAGTCCGGGAAGGGGCCGCCGTTCTCGAGCACGCGCGCGTAGCGACGCCTGACGACCTGCTCCATGGCGGCGAAGTCATCCAGAAACCGGCCTTCGGCCAGACCGTTCTTCGTTATTCTGAATTTCCTGTACTCCCCTGGCTTCATTCGCCCCTCTTCGCACACCACCATCGAGGCGACGGTGTCGCTGCCCTGGATGGTGGAGATGTCGAAGCAGTCAATTCGACGAGGGAGTTTCGGCAGCCGCAAGGCCGACTGCAACACTTCCAGCGCGTCGAAGTTGGCGGTGGCGTTGGCGTCGAAGCGCGTGCGGTACGCGAGCGCCGCATTGCGCATCGCCAGCTCCAGCAGGCCCTTCTTGTCGCCGCGCTGGGGCATGACGATGCGGACCTTGCGATCCGCTTTTTGGGTGAGCCAGGCTTCCAGCAGATCCTGCTCGGCAACCAGCACCGGGATGTGGATTTCCGGCGGCGGCGCCTGGTCCCAATAGAACTGCTGGATCGCGGCCTCGACTACTTCGCTTTCCGTCTCGCCACCCTCCTTGGCGTCGGTCACGAACTCCACGCGCTCGATGACGCGGCCGCCGCGGATCAGGAACACCTGCACCACCGCGCCCTTGGCGCCCAGCTTCACGCCGAACACGTCACGATCGCCGAGTTCGGCCGACGCCATCTTCTGCTGGCGTTCCCGCATCGTTGCCACGGTGCGCATGGCGTCGCGCAGGTGGGCCGCCTCTTCGAAGCGCTCGTCCGAGGCCGCTGCCATCATGCGCGCCCGCAGCTCGTCCGCGAGCTCGTCGTTGCGGCCCTCGAGGAACAGCTTCGTATCGGCCACCGCGACCGTGTACCGCTCGGCCGAGCAGATGGTCGCCACGCAGGGCGCCAGGCAGCGCTTGATGTCGTACTCGAGGCACGGCCGGTGGCGCTGCCCGGTGATTACTTCGTTGCACGAGCGGATGCCGAAGATCTTGTGCGTGAGCGACATCGTCCGGCGCGCGAACTTCGCCGGCAGAAAGGGGCCGGCGTAGACGTTGCCGTCCCGCTCGACCGAGCGCGCCACCAGCACGCGCGGGAAGGCCTCGGCGGTGGTCAACTGGAGGTAGGGGTAGTTCTTGTCGTCGCGCAGCAGGATGTTGTACTTGGGCGACCGCTGCTTGATCAGGTTGTTCTCGAGCGCCAGGGCCTCGACCACCGAATCGGTGACGATCACCTCGAGGCCGGCGACCTCATCGAGCAACGCGTTGGTCTTGGGGCTGCTGCCGTAGGCGCCCAGGTACGAGCGCGTGCGGTCGCGCAGGGCGCGCGCCTTGCCGACGTAGATGGTCTCGCCCCGGGCGTTGTAGTAGAGATAGACGCCCGGCTGCTCGGGCAACCGGGCGATCTGATCCTTCAGATCCTGGATGGGCATCGGCCTTCAGGCCGATCGTACCATGCCCTACCAGTAGACCTTCAGGCCAAGCTGGATCTCGCGGGGCGATCGGGTGGCGATCAGCTGGCCGAAGCGGTCCGACGCGACCTGGCACGTGGTCGTGGACACGGTGCAGGTGTTGTCGATGCCGCCGACGTTCGGGTCCGCCAGCCACTGCCGCTGATCGAACGCGTTGATGAGCTCGGCACGCACCTGCACCCTGACCGTGGCGGTCGGGTAGAAGTTCTTCGACAGGTTGATGTCCCACTGGTGACGACCGGGCTGGCGGAACGGCGCCCGCCCGGAGTTGCCGAACGTCCCCGCCGCCGGCGGCGCGAAGGCCGCGGGGTTGAACCAGTACGGAATGCCGTTGATGTACTGCTCGCCGGCGTTGATCGAGCCCACCAGGTCGGCAAACACGCCGCGGCGGAAGGTGTCGCTCGACACCAGGATGCGCGACACCGGCTGGCCCGAGCTGACGTTGACGATGCCGGCGACCTGCCAGCCGCCGAGCACCACCTTGGCGAGCGCGCCGCCGGACTTGAAGAAGGGCAACTCGTAGATGTAGCTGGCATTGAAGATATGCCGGCGATCGGTCCGCGCATCGGCATAGTCGGCATCCGGGTTGAGCGGATTCTGCGGGATGTCCACCGCGTCGCGATCGTTGGTGGCGTCGGTCCGGTTGCGGCTGAGGGTGTAGTTCAGGGTGGCGCTGCCGCCGCGCTCCCCGCCCTCATACTTGAACGACGTCAGCAGGCCGTGGTACCGCGACCGGGCCGTGGTCTCGCGGTAGGTGATGGTGCCGTAAGACTGGTATGGCCGGGCCGCGTTGACGGCGCCCGGGGTGACGGCCTGCAGCGCGACCACCGCTGCCGGCTGTGGCAGGTTGATGTCGGTGGGCCGGATCAGGTTATCTCCCCGGCTGCCCACGTAGCTGACGTCGATGGCGGCATCACTCCAGAGGCGCCGGGCCACGCCGATGTTCCACTGCATCATCCGCGGGTTCTTGAAATCGGTGGCGGTCCCGATGATCGTCCGCACGCCCGTCGTCGTCGGGGTCTGGCCCGACGCCGGATTGCTCAACGTCGGATTGGTGAAGGTGACGTTGTTGACGATGGGCGGCATCGTGAACGCGTTCTGCTCGAACGTGCCGACCAGCGGCTGGTCGTAGTACATCCCGAAGGAACTGCGGACAATCGTATTGCCCTCGCCCGAGAGGTCCCACGCCACGCCCGCCCGCGGCTGCAGCCCGTTCTTCTGGAACTGGTAGATGGCGTCGCCGTACGGCGAGTTGACGCCGGCCTGGATGATGCCGTCGAGCAGGTTGCCCCGCGTCCGGTCGATCAGCGTGCCGGTGGCGTTGGCAAACGGCGGCGCCGACGCGGCGGTGTAGGCGCGCGGGTCGAACGTGACGAGCAGGTTGTTGGTGTCGGTGATCGGCGGATAGAGCGAGTACCTCACCCCGTAGTCGATGGTGACGTTCGAGCGCGGGCGCCAGGTGTCTTGCGCGTAGAACTCGAACCGGTTGAAGCGCAGGTGCATGTCGATGTCGCGCTCCGCTTCGGTGTAGCTGCACCCGGTGCAGGCGCCGTTGGCATTGCCGCGCAGGAAGCTCTGGAACGCGGTCGGGCCGTTGGTGGTGGCCACGAACGAGAAGCCCCCCTGGCTGCGGCTGGCGGCGTTCTCGTTCTTCTGCTCGAAGGTCGTCAAGCCGCCGACCTTGAAGCCATGGTTACCCTTCTGCCACGAGAAGTTGTCGGTCATCGTGTGGTTGAGGTACTGGATGCGGAACAACTGGTTGGCGCCGAGCAGGCTCAGGCCCGCAACCTCGATCACCGGCATCTGCCCAGATGCATTCTCCGGGAAGATCTCGGGAATGGTGAGACCGTAATCCGAGCGGCGGTTCTTGGTGCCGTCTGGATTGGTCGACGAGATGTTGTTGCTGCTGAAGTGGTAGTGCAGTTCGTTCAGCTTGTTGTCGCCCAGGATGCTGCGCAGGCCGAACGCCGCCACCTGGCCCGGAATCGCGGTGTCGGTGGTGGCGATGCCGGGGATCGGCGTGCCGAGGAACAGGCCGCCCAGCTCCCGCGTTTCACTCAGGTCGTGCGTGTACCGCCCCCACAGACGTTGCGACGCTGACAGATCGAAGTCCACGCGCACCACTTCTTGCCGCGTGTTGTTGATGCTGGGTGAGCTGACCAGGTAGCGGCCGGCCGCTCCAGCCGCCAGCGGCGGGCTGTTCGGCGCCGGGTATCCGGCGAGCAGTCGCACGGCATTGGGGTCGCGCTCGGCCGGCGGCACGTAGTTGGGGCTGGCGGGATCGGTCAGCCACTCGGGGTTCGGCACCGTCGCCGTCAGCGACGCGGGCGCCCGCGAGATGCGCCGGAATTCCTGCGACCAGAAGAAGAACAACCGCTCTTTCGACTTCAGTGCCGGCCCGCCAAAGGTGTAGCCGAAGTTGTTGTAGCGCAGGTACGGCGGGTTGTCGCGCACCGCGGGGGCGGTGCTCTGCTTGCGGAAGTAGGAGTTGCTGTTCAACTTGTCGTTGCGAAAGAACTCGTAGCCGCTGCCCGAGAACCTGCTCGTGCCCGACTTGGTCACCACGTTGATGATGCCGCCGCCCGACCGCGGCCACTCGGCGGAATAGCTCGAGGTGATGATCTTGAATTCCTGGATCGACTCCAGCGTGGGCGTGGACAGCAGCGTGATGTTGCTCCCCACGTCGACGTTGCTGACGCCGTCCACGAGCCAGTTGACGGCATTGCGGCGGGCGCCGTTGATCGACAGGCTCATCACGCTGGTCAGCCCGACGCCGACCTCGTCGGCCAGGTCGCTGGAGACGCCCGGCGCCAGTTCCGCGAGCTTGGCGAAGTTGCGGTTGTTGATCGGCAGTTCCTGCACCTGGCGGGCGCTGATCAAGCTTTGCACGGCGGTCGTCGCCTGCACCATTTGCTGGCCGGTCACCTGGACGACTTCGGCGACGCCGCCGGCCGCCAGCGTGGTGTCGATGACCACGCGGTCGTTGACCGACAACCTCACGCCCTGGACGACCCGCGACTGAAAGCCGGGCAGCGCGAAGGACACCTCGTAGTCACCCACCGGCAGCAGCGGCGCCACGTACTGGCCGTCGCCCGACGTGGTGCGCTCAAAGGTCCGGCCGGTGGCCAGGTGCCTGACCACCACGACCACGCCGGGCAGCACGGCCTTGCTCTGGTCGGTGACGGTGCCGATGATGGTGGCGGTGGTTTCCTGGGCGTGAGCCGTGGACGGAACCAGGGCAATGAGGAGCAGGACAAGGCAACAACACAGGTCAATGCAAGAACGACGCATCAGGCACCCTCCAAGTGAGAGCGTAGCCCAAAACCGGGGGCCATTTGCGCGCCTTGTGAAGGCGCCGGTCATCGGCTACGCTTAAGCCCGTCCCATGACCTTCACTGGCGCGATTGGCGCCGTTTGCATGTTCCCGCTGCGGGCCATCATCAACCTCTCAGTGGCCCTCGGCATTCATCCCAACGTCCTGACCCTGCTGGGCGTGCTGATCAACGTGGTGGCCGCCTGGGCGCTGGCCGTCGATCGGTTCGCGCTGGCCGGCGTGATCATGATCGTCGCCAACATCTTCGACTTCATCGACGGCAAGGTCGCGCACCTGACCGGCAAGCAGTCGGAGTTCGGCGCCTTCTGGGACTCGACGCTGGATCGCTTTTCCGACCTGGCGCTCTTTACCGGGCTGATTTGGCTGTATGCCGAGCTGGGCCGCAACGGCTACGTGCTGATCGCCACCCTGGCCCTGATTTTCTCAATCATGACCAGCTACGCCAGGGCCCGCGCCGAGTCACTGATCCAGAAATGCAAGGTCGGGTTCATGGAGCGCCCCGAGCGCATCGTGCTGTTCATGATCGGCGCCTTCACCGATCGCATGGCGGGCGTGCTCTGGGTGATCCTGGTGTTGTCGGTCATCACGGTGAGCAACCGGATTCACTACACCTATCTGGCGTTGAACAAGAAGCCGATGCCCACGGGCCTGTTCGCCCGCTTCTTCTTCTGGCGCGACGAGCGCGCCACGCTGCCCTACGACATCTGGGTGATCGCGATCCTGGCGTTCGTGTGGCTGGTGCCGCCTGACTGGATCAGCGACCCGGCGGCGGCCGGGATGGGACTGCTCGGTTACGTGATGTAGCGGCGGCGCTGACGAGCCGCCCTCCTGGCAACACCAAGAAGACCGCGCTAGGCGGTCTTCTTCTTCGACTTCTTGGTGGGCTTGAAACTGCCCCAGACTGCCTTGCGGGCCATTCGTCCTCCATGGCACCCCTGAAGGGGTGCCCTACCAGGGCCGTCGTTACGACGCCTTGCGTTTTTTCGCGGCGGTCTTGGCCGCGGACTTGATGTTGGTGACCTTCTTCGAGGCGACCGCCGCGTCGGCCTTCGCCGTCTTCTTCTTACCCGCGCTCACCTGATCCAGGCTCTTGCGGAGCGCCTCCATCAGGTCCACGACCTTCGGCGGCGCCTGCTCTTCCGGCGTCACGATCTCCTCGCCGGCAATCTTCGCGTCGATGATCGCGCGCAGGCCTTCCTGGTATTCGTCCTTGTAGTCCGAGAGGTTGAGGTCGCCCTCGATGCTCTCAATCACCTGGCGCGCCAGCTTCATCTCGGCCGGGTTGACCTCGCCGCGCACCTCGCGCAACTCGTCGATCGCGTCGATGGTCCGGATCTCCGCCGCATGGTGCAGCGTGTACATGACCATGCCCTGCTTGTGCGGCTTCACCGCCACCAGGTATTCGCGGCCGTGAATGGCGACCTTGCCGATGCCGGCCTTGCCCTGCATGCCCTCGCGCATCACCGCGTAGGCGCCGGCGGCCATCGGCCCTTCGGGCGCCAGGTAGTAGGCCTGGTCCACGTACATCGGGTCGATCTGGTCTTGGTCCGTGAACTGCAACAGGTTGATGACCTTGGTCGACTCGGTCTTGACCTTGGCGATGTCTTCCTCGTCCATCACCACCCAGCGGCCCTTCTCGAACTCGTAGCCCTTCACCACTTCGGCGGCCGTGATCTCACGCTCGCACTTTGGGCACCACTTCTTCTGCTGGATCTTGGTCTGGCACTCGGCGTGGAGCTGGTTGAACGAGATCGTCGCGCTCGACTCGGTGGCGGGATAGACCCGCACTGGAATGGTGACGAGGCTGACCTTGAGGTAACCCTTCCAGGTTGGACGTGCGGCCATGGCTGGTCTCCCTCTTATCGGCCCTCACCTCCCCGCCTTCAGGCCATGCCAAAGTGAGAAGTGAAAGGTCAACAGTTGAAAGCCCTTTTCACTCTCCTACGCGGATTCTCGCGTATCACGCGAGCCGAGGTGCAGCCCAGGCCCCTCCTCGAACTCGATGGTATGGCGGCCAATCTCCTCGCGCAGCAGGTGCCGCACTTCTCCGAGGTGCGGGCCTGGGACGGTCAACCGCCGGGCCAGCGCCTTTTGCCGCGACGCCAGCACCAGCGTGTCGCCGCTCTTCCACGTCAGTCCGCCGATCTCCACGTAAGGCATGAAGCCACTGTCGGTCCAGATGCCGTCCCGGTAGAGCCCGGGCCGGATGCGCGCGGACAGCGGCAGCAGGTAGCCGTAATACACGAACATCATGGCAATGCCGAAGAGCGACGCGAACCCACGGGGCATGCGATACGCGGTGACCAGCAGGAGGACGCCCAGCATCACGCCGATGGCGAGATTAATGGCGTAGAACGGCGGCTTCGGCGGGGCCCACGACAGCACCACGTCGCGGCGGCGGCGCATCCAGGTGACCAGCTGCCACCCGACGCGAAGGTCGACAATGACGAAGAGCACACCGAGAGCGAGGAGGGCTTGCCGTAACGCAGTGGCAAGCTCCTCGGCGCTCATCGCGCCTCGGCCTTGGTGGCGTCGGCCTCGACGGCCTTGGCCTCGTCTTCGCGCGAGAGGGTGGGATCGAAGCAGTGCCGGCAGCGCGCCTCGTAGGTGCCCGTCGCGCCGAGCAGTACGCGGTCCTGGCTGTGCACCAGGCGCTGCGTGTGGTTGGCCGGGTTGCCGCACACCATGCAGATGGCGCGGGTCTTGGTGATGAACTCGGCGATGGCCAGCAACTGCGGCATGGGCTCGAAGGGCTTGCCGAGGTAGTCCTGGTCCAATCCGGCGACCACCACGCGCACGCCGCGCGCGGCGAGGTCCGCGGCGACGCCCGGGAGTCCGGCGTCGAAGAACTGTCCTTCGTCGATGCCCACCACTTCGGTGTCGTGCTTGACCTTCGACAGCAGCTCCGCCGCCGTGCGGGCGCTCTCCGATGGGATGCGCAGCTCGCTGTGCGAGACGATGTGGTCGTCGGAGAAGCGGGTGTCAACGGCAGGCTTGAAGATCTGCACGCGCTGGCGGGCAATCTGGGCCCGGCGCAGCCGGCGGATGAGCTCTTCGCTCTTGCCGCTGAACATGCTGCCGACAATGACCTCGATCCAGCCGGTGGAGGGGGTGCGGACGACGTCCATCCCCAGATTATAGGGCTAGGCTCGGGTTTGATATTCGCCCGTTTCGGTGTTGACGCGAATCACGTCCCCCTCACCGATGAACGGCGGCACCTGGATGACCACGCCGGTCTCGAGCGTGGCCGGCTTGGTCTGGTTGGTGGCCGTCGCGCCCTTGATGGCGGGCATGGTCTCGATCACCTTCAGGTCCACCGACTGCGGCAGCTCGATGCCAATCGGGTTCTCGCCGTAGAACTCCACCTGGATGTTCATCTCGGGCTTCAGGAAGCCGACCGAATCTCCCATCAGTTCCGCCGACAGCTGCACCTGCTCGTACGACACGGTGTCCATGAAGTGATAGCCATCGCCGTCGTTGTAGAGGTACTGCATGTCCTTCTGTTCCAGCGACACGCGCTCGACGATGTCTTCCGAGCGCAGCTTTTCTTCCGCCATCGTGCCGGTGCGGATGTTGCGCATTTTCACGCGCACGAAACCGCGGAGGTTGCCGGGGGTCACGTGCTGGCGGTCGAAGATCCGGTAGAGCTCTTTCTCGATCTTGACGATCATGCCCTTGCGGAGCTGGGTGGCGAGGAGGTTGTCTGCCATAAAGCCTTTGTTATCAGTTAGTAGAACCTTGCGAGTTTAGCATAGCGGCCGCGGGCCGGCCAGCCTGACAGGCGTGCTACGATGCCAGACATCGTGGCGTTTGCTCGCTGGGACCCATTCCGCGATCTCCTGACCATCCAGCATCGGCTCGAGCGCCTGTCGACCGGGCCGCAGGGCTGGACGCCCGCGGTCGATCTCTGCGAAACCGCGAACGCGTTCATCCTGACCGCCGAACTTCCCGGCGTCACCCGTGACCAGGTCCGCATCGACATCCGCGATGGCCGGCTGACCCTGCAGGGGCGGCGCGAGGCCCGCGTGTCGTGCGAGCAGTACCACCAGGTGGAGCGCGGCCACGGCGAGTTCTGCCGCAGTTTCGTCCTCCCCCAGGCCGCGGACACCACCAGCATCGCCGCCGAGATGCGTGACGGCGTCCTGACCATCACCGTGCCAAAAGCCGCCGAAGCCGGTTCGCGCCACGTCGAGGTGTCGTGATGCGGCGCTTCTCGTTGATTGCCCTCCTCCTGCTGACCGGCCTGGTCGCCGGCATCGTGTTGTCGGGCACCACCGACCATCGCGATAGCGTGCTCGCGCGGCCCGGCGCCGAGGCCCCGGCCCAACCGCTGGCGGCGGCTCCTGCCCTGCCGGCGGCGGGCGTGGGCGGACCCGACTTCACGCGCGTCGCCGCGCAGACCGTCAAGGCCGTCACCAACATCTCGTCGGTGCAGGTCGTCAGGCGCCAGACCTCGCCCTTCGCCAACGATCCCTTCTTCCAGTATTTCTTCGGCGACCAGGGCGAGATGTTCGGGCGCCCGCGCGCCGAATCGAGCCTCGGGTCCGGTGTCGTCATTTCGCAGGACGGTTACGTCGTCACCAACAACCACGTGGTTGGCGACGGCGACGCCGAGGTCACGGTGACCGTCGGCGACTACCGCGACGTGCGCGCCAAGGTGGTCGGCGTGGACTCGTGGACCGACCTGGCGCTGCTCAAGATCGACGTCACCGGCCTGCCGGTGATTCCGTACGGTGACTCATCCAAGCTGAAGGTGGCGGAATGGGTCATGGCCGTAGGCAGCCCGTTCTCGCTCAGCCAGACCGTCACCCTCGGCGTGGTGAGCGCGCTCGGCCGCGCCAACGTCGGCATCACACAGTACGAGGACTTCATCCAGACTGACGCCGCGATCAACCCCGGCAACTCCGGCGGCGCGCTGATCAACAGCCGCGCCGAGCTGGTCGGGATCAACACCGCCATCTTCTCGCAGAGCGGCGGTTACCAGGGCATCGGCTTCGCGGTGCCGAGCAACCTGGTGCGACGCGTGGTCGGCGACCTGATGAAGTACGGGCAGGTGCGCCGCGGCTCGATCGGATACGTCGAGGTGATGCCGCTGACCTCGCGCCTCGCCGACGAATTGCGCGCGCCCAAGACCGACGGCATTGTCGTCAACCAGATGGCCCGGGCCTCGGCCGCGTATCGCGCGGGCCTGCAGCCGGGTGACGTCATCCTGTCGGCCAACGGCCAGGCCATCGCCGATCCCTCGCAGTTCGTCCGCCTGATCGCCGACAGCGCCATCGGATCTACCGTTCGCATCGAGGTACTCCGAGACGGAGCCCGGTCCACCTTGCGGATCCCGATCGAAGGGCAGCAGGAACGCCGGCAAAGGCGCCAGTAGGCATGCAGGCCTCGTCCGCCGCGACCCTTCCCCACAACACGCTCGAAATCACGCTGGCGCTGGCCCTGACCGTGCTGGTTGCCGGTGCCGTGGCCCTGCTGGCCGGCGGCCTCACGCGCCGCCTGCTCAGCTCCATCGAGGGCGAGCGTTTCCCGGTGCAGCCCGTCGCCGACGCCACCGTCGGCATTGTCCGGCGCATCTCGTTCGCCATCGCCGTGCTCGTGGTGGCGTTCCCCGCCCTGGATTCCGCGGGTGTGGACCTGCGGGTCGGGTTGAGCGACGAAGAGGTGGCGCGCTGGGCGGTGCGCACCGGCATTCGCGTCGCGCTCTTGATCCTGCTGGCGTTTGCGACCAACCGCTTTGCGGCCTCGGTGATCCGGCGCTTCGAACGCGAAGTGGTGACGACCGGCGACGCACGGGGCGTCGCCCCTTCGGCAGGCTCAGGAGCGTCCCGCGCAACGTCGGGGAACGAGCGGCGCAAGCGCGCGCAGACGCTGGGCGCCACGTTTCGCCGCTTCCTGTCGGCACTGATCTGGAGCACGGCCGTCCTCGTGATCCTGCGCGAGCTCGACGTTGACATCACGCCGGTGCTCACCGGCGCCGGCATCATCGGCCTGGCCGTGGGCTTCGGCGCGCAGACGCTGGTGAAGGACATCATCTCCGGCATTTTCGTGATTGCCGAGGACCAGGTGCGCGTCGGCGACGTCGCGGTGGTCAACGGCATCGAGGGCGCCGTCGAGGAAATCAACCTGCGGACCATCGTCCTGCGCAACCTCGAAGGCGTGGTCTACACGATCTCAAACGGCGACATCCGCACGCTCGCCAACCGCTCCAAGGACTTCGCCTACTACGTGCTCACGCTCGGCATCGACTACGACGATGACTCGGACGGCGCGGTGGCGGCGGTGAAGGAGGCGGCGGCGGAGCTGGAGTCGGATCCGGCGTTCGGCCCGCACATTCTCGAGCCGCTGGAGGTGCTCGGGATGGAAGACTTCAACGCCACGCAGGTCACGCTGCGGTTCCGCATCAAGACGCTGCCGCTCAAGCAGTGGGAGGTCGGCCGCGAGCTGCGGCGGCGGGTCAAGCGCCGGTTCAAGGCCCGCGGCATCAAGCTGCCGGGCCCCAAGCTGGACATCACGCTGCGC
>CAYHCX010000078.1:12036-19123 GCA_964355095.1 uncultured Acidobacterium sp. | reverse complement strand
TGTACGCGGCAAAAAACGCGTTGATCGCGGCGAGGAGTTGAGACGACTCCTTGCGCGTGACCCAGGCGATCACGCCGTCCTGGCTCACCGCCACGTCCTTGTTGGCGGCGACGCCGGTCAGCTCGCGCTGCCGCGCGTCGAACACGTAGTCGTCGGCCAACGTCGCCGGAAACGTGCCCTCGTTGACGCGGTCCAGCAGGTCCTCGTCGGTGAGCGACTGGTCGGCGATCACGATCCTGGCGGGGGGACGGCTGATCTTCTTCAGTTGATCGTTCAGCCGCAGCAGGCTGGCATGGTGATCGCCGCCGCGGCGAACGTGAATCGATCGGCCGGCGACGTCTTCCAGGCTGATCAGCGGCGGCTGGCCCGCCCCGGTCACCACCAGTTCGCGGATCGCCGCCCTGGTCGGCGTGGCAAACGCGACCTGGTCGTCGCGCTCGAAGGTGAGCCGGAGGTTGGCGGCGATGTCGCCGCGGCCGGCGATCAGGTCCTTGACCAGCGCATCCTCTGGCGTGGGGATGAACACCACCTCGATGGACGATCGTCCGGAACCAAGCCTGGCATTGACGAAGCGCTCGAATGCGACGCCCGCGTCGAACGTCGCCCCGCGTTGAAGGTTGTTATCGATCGAATAGTAGGTGCGGCTTGGCGCCACGAGGACCCGGAGGTAGCCGCGCGCGGCGATCGCATCGAGATCGCCGAGGGCGGGCGCGCTCATGGCCGCCAGCGCCGACGCGGCCGGCGGCGGCTCCGGCGCGGCTTCCTCGATCGGCCGGCGTTCCTGCTCGGTGCGCGCGGCCGGTGCTGGCACCGGCGCGGCAGCCGGAACTGGTGACTCGACGCTACCGCCGCACGACGACAGCAGCAGGGAGGCGCTGACGATGGCGGTTCGGGGCAGGGCGGATGTCATGGACGCGATCTTCTCACGACCCGCGGTACGATAGGCGTATCGTAACGCCCGTGCGCGAGCTCCTCAGGCGTCCAGCGCCGAGCGAATCGCGGTGAGCAGCGTGGCCGCGGTATACGGCTTGGGCAGGAAGTGGATCAGGGCGTCCGCCGCGGCCTTCAGACCGTGGCCTTCGGCCGCCAGGCCGCTGGCGCCGATGATGCGGACGCGCGGGTTCATCCGGGTCAGGGCCTCGATGGTCGCCGCGCCGTCCATCACCGGCATCATCATGTCGGTCAGCACCACGTCGATGTTGCCCTGGTGCTGCGCGTAAATCGCCACCGCCTCGGCGCCATCCGCGGCCAGCAGCACGTGATAACCGAAGGCTTCGAGCGTCTGCCTGGTGATCGATCGAATCGGCTCCTCGTCGTCCACCACCAGGATCGACTCGCCCTTGCCACGCGGCAGGCGCGACAGAGGATCGGGTGCCGCCGCGATCAGGGCCGCGGCGTGGGCGGGAAGATAGAGACCGAAGCGGGCGCCGGCGCCGCTACCGCCGTCCACGCGAATGAAGCCGCCATGGCTCTTGACGATGGCCATTGAGGTGGCCAGGCCCAGGCCCGTGCCCTTCCCCAGGTCCTTGGTCGTGAAGAACGGATCGAAGATCTTGTCGATGATGCCCTTGGGGATGCCGGTACCGGTGTCTTCGATCGCGATCATCACGTACGGGCCGACGTGCGCCTCAAGATTCGCCGCGGCATACTGGCCGTCCACCAGGTAGTTCTCCGCCCGGATCGTGATGCGGCCGCCGGCCGGCATCGCGTCGCGCGCGTTCACGCAGAGGTTGATCAGCACCTGGTGGATCTGGGTCGGGTCGGCCTGAATGGCCCAGAGGTCCGGACTCAGCCGTTCCTCGAATTCGATGTTCTTGGGAAAGGTGTCGCGGACAATGCGGCCCAGATCGCCGACGACCTGCGGCAACCGCACCTCGACCCGCTGGCCTTCCATCCCACGCGCGAACGACAACACCTGCCGCACCATCGCCGCGCCCCGCTTGGCGCTGCCTTCGATGGTGGACAGGATCTCCAGCCGTTCCCGATCGCCCTCGTCGGCCTGCAGCATCTCGATCGACATCAGGATAGGGGCGAGCACGTTGTTGAGGTCGTGGGCGATGCCGCCGGCCAGGGTGCCGATGCACTCCATCCGCTGGGCGCGAAGGTACTGCTGCTCCAGTTGCTGGCGTTGCGTGATGTCGGTGTTGATCGACAGGATCGACTTCGGCTTGCCGTCGTCATCGCGGACCAGGGTCCACCGCCCCTCGATGGCAATCATCGTTCCGTCCCGTGTCACCTGATCGAGCTCGCCGGCCCATTCACCCTTGGCCACCGTAATCGCGACCGCCTCCAGGAAGGGCGCCGGGTCCCGGGACAAGAGTCCCTGCACCGAGCGCCCCATCACCTCGCCGGCAGATCAGCCGTAGAGCCGTTCCGCGCTTCGGTTCCAGTAGAGGACGCGATGGTCCAAGTCGCGGACCAGGATGGCGTCTTGCGCCAGGTCCAGCAGCGAAGCCTGCTCGCGCAGCGTTTCGGCCATGCGGGTGCGTTCGATCTGCAAGCGGATGCTTTCGATGCCGAACGCCAGGTCGTCGGCCATGTCTTGCAGGACCCGCAGCTCATCTGGCCGCGGCGTGCGGGCCTCGGGCAGGTAGAGCACCAGCACCCCGAAGGTGTGGGACTGCTTCTTCAACGGCAGCGCGACGACGCCGCGGAAGCCGCGCTCACGCGCGGCCGCCTTCCACGGGCCGAAGTCCGCATCGGCTTCGATGTCGGGCACCACCACCGGCGCGCCGCTGCGAAGGCACCGGCCGGCCGGGCCGTTGCCCGCCGGCGTCTCGGCGGACCAGGTAATTCGCGCCTGTGACAGATAACCCTCGTCACGTCCGGCGTGCGCCTGCGGCACGACCGTTCTTTCCGGATCGTCTTGCGCATAGCCGACCCACGCCAGCCTGCAGTCGCCGCTGTCTACCGCAATGCGGCACACCGCCCGCAGCAGCTCCTGCTCGGTCGTCGAGCGGGTCATCGCTTCGTTGCAGCGGCTCAGCATCTGCCAGGCCCGATTGCTCTCGGCGAGCTGGACGGCGGACTCCCGCAGCGCGACCTGGGTCCGGCGGCTCTCCGACACGTCCTGGAAGGCGCCCTGGAGGCGGATGATGCGGCCGCCGGTATCGCGAACCGCCTCGCCGATCGACCGCACCCAGACCCGCCGGCCCGTGGCGGTCGTCTTCGGGAGTTCGAAGTCGTAGGCGGTTCCCGACTCGGCGCAGGCATCGACGTGGCGCCGGACGAATGCGCGGTGCTCCGGCAGGTAATAGCTGATGCCTTCGTCGAGCGTCGGCGTGTGGCCGGGCGGCAGGTCGTGGATGACGCACGTTTCATCCGACCAGGTCAGCTTCCGATCCGGCAGGGTGATGATCCAGCCGCCCAGGCGCGCGGTGCGGCCGGCGATGCGCAGCAGCGCCGCCTGATCGGCGGCGGCCTGGTCCGCGAGCTTGCGCGCGGTGATGTCTTCGACCACCGTGATGAAGTACTTCGGCGCTCCGATCGGCGGCCGCTCCAGCGTCGCGACGACGCTCACCCAGACCAGATCGCCGGTCTTCCGCCGGTACCGCTTCTCGGCAGCGTATGACGACTGTTCACCGGCCAGCAAGGCGGCCCGCGCGTCTTCGCTCTTCGCGCGGTCTTCGGGCACGGTCAGCTCCGCGAACGTCGTCTTCAGCAGCTCGGCGCGTTCGTAGCCGAGAATCGCGCACAGCCGATCGTTGACCCGGAGAAGGCGGCCATCGCGGGCGACGTGCGCCATACCGACCGCCGCATGTTCGAAGGTGCCGCGGAAGCGTTCTTCGCTCGCTTGCAACTGCTCGATGAGTTCGTGCTGCCGGAGGTGCAGGCGGACGCGGGCGATCAACTCCGTTCCGGCCACCGGCCGGGCGATATAGCCGTCGGCCCCGCCCTCGAGTCCCTCGGCCTGCTGCTCCGGGCCAATTTGCCGGGAGCTGATCAGCACGACTGCGATGCCCGCCAGGGACGGGTCCCCGCGAATCTGCCGCAGTACCTCGAATCCGGAAATGTCCGGGAGGACCACGTCCAGCAAGACCAGCGGCGGCCGCAGTTCCCGCGTCAGGCGCAAGGCCTGCGTCCCGTCGGCGGCCTGGGCGACGTGATAACCCTCCTGTTCAAGGATGCGCGTGGTGACGTCGAGGGTATCGGCGTAGTCGTCGACGAGGAGGATGGTCGGCGCCCGCATTGTTCAGGTACGACAGGCGACCGTGGTGGGAGGCACTGATGCAAGTCTAACTCACCGTTCCGGACGGCCGGCGTCGAACGAGCTGCCTGATGAGCTGCCGTTGTTGAGCTGGCGCGAACTCCGGGCGTGCCCGTCACGCCAATCGGTCACCGGGGCTGGCTGTCCGGTGCCTTCACCGTGGCCGGCTGCAGCAGGTGCAGCATTTCGATCGGCAGCGGAAAGATGATCGTCGAGTTTTTCTCCGCCGCGATCTCCGTCAGCGTTTGCAGGTAACGCAGCGTGATCGCGACCGGCTCGGTGGCAATGACGGCGGCCGCCTGCGACAGTTTTTCCGAGGCCTCGAGCTCGCCGGCGGCGTGAATGATCTTGGCGCGTTTCTCCCGCTCCGCCTCCGCCTGCCGCGCCATCGCCCGCTGCATGTTGTCGGGCAGGTCGACGTGCTTGACCTCGACCGCCGACACCTTGACGCCCCAGGGGTCGGTGCGCTGATCGAGAATCTGCTGCAGCTCCCGGTTCAGGTGCTCCCGCTTCGACAGCAGGTCGTCGAGGTCAACCTGGCCCAGCACGCTGCGCAGCGTGGTCTGCGACAACTGCGACGTCGCGTAGTTGTAGTTCTCCACTTCGACAATCGCCTTCAGGGAGTCCATGACGCGGAAGTAGACGACCGCGTTGACCTTGACCGAGACGTTGTCGCGCGTGATCACGTCCTGCGGCGGCACGTCGAGCACCACCGTGCGCAGGCCCACCCGCACCATGCGATCGATCGGCGCGAACACGAACACCAGCCCCGGCCCCTTCGGTTGCGGCAGCAGCTTGCCGAGGCGGAAGATGACGCCGCGTTCGTACTCGGCGAGGATCTTGATCGAGCTGATCAGGTAGAGCACGACGATCAACGGCAGAATCAGGAGCGGCGAAATCAGCATGATGGACCTCAGTCCCTGCGAACTACGAGTGTCAGTCTGTCGACCCTGGTCACCGTCACGCGCGCACCCTCGGGGATCGACTCACCGGCGGTCGCGTTCCAGATCTCTCCGTGCGTCGCGACCTGCCCGACGCGTTCGGGGGCAAGGACGGTCAGCGCCTCACCGGGCTCCCCAACCATGGCGTCCTGCCCCGTGACCGGGAGCTGCCGCTGGGCGGCGACGGCCAGCCTGACGAGAAACACCGCGACCGCCGCGAACCCGAGCACGACAGGAAGCACGACCTGGAGGCTCAACTGCAATTCCGGGAGCGACGAATCCATCAGGATCATCGATCCGAAGATCAGGCTCACCACGCCGCCCGCTGTCAGCAGGCCGTAGCTCGTCACCTTGATCTCGAGGGCCAGCAGCAGCAGTCCGAACAGGATCAGCAGCAGCCCGGCGGCGTTGATGGGCAGCACCGAGAACGCGAAGAAGGCCAGCAGCAGCGAGACGCCTCCCACGACGCCGGGCAGCACCGCGCCCGGACTCCACAACTCAATCGTCAGGGCCAGCGTCCCCAGGCTCAACAGCAGGTAGGCGACGTTCGGGTGCGCGACCGCGCTCAAGACGCGCTGCCGCAGGCTCATGTCGATCGCGACGACCTGCGCGTCGCGGGTTCTCAACACGACCGTCGCGCCGTCGAAGCGGGTGACGGTGCGGCCGTGCAGCTGCCGCAGCAGGTCGGGAATGTCCTGCGCCACCACGTCGATGAGCGGCGGCGCGGCGGCGAGCGCTTCGCCTTCGGTGAAGGCGCGGCTCTCGCGCACGGCCTCCTCGGCGAGCGTGACGTTGCGGTGGCGCCTGGTAGCGAGCGTGCGGGCGTAGGCGGCGGTGTCGGCGGTCGCCTTCTTCGCCATCGTCTCGTCCATCTTCTCACCGCCGCCCTCGACGGGATGGGCGGCGCCGATGTGCGTGCCGGGCGCCATGGCGGCGACGTCCGCCGCGATGGTCAGGATGAACCCCGCCGAGGCGGCGCGGGCGCCCGAGGGGCCGACGAAGATCGCCACCGGCGTCTTGGCCGCCATCATGCGCGAGACGATCGCCCGTGTGGACTCGAGCAACCCGCCTGGCGTGCGCAGGGTAAAGACCACCAACGCCGCCCCCGCGCGATCGGCCTGATCGAGGGTGTCGATCATGTATTCCGCGGAGACCGGGTGGATGATGCCGTCCACGACGGCAGCGTAGACGACGGGAGGTTCGGTGGGGGACTGGGCGCGGGACTGCCCACTTGTCAGCGCCAGGAGCAGCGCGAGACAAGCCGCCAACCGCCGCGCAGAGCGAGCAGTCATGGTGGACAGGACTCGAACTGATTATAGGCCTTTGGGTCAGGAACGCAGTCGCCGACCGGGGCTTCTTCACTTCGGCGCCGTCGATCGCGGCCAGCAGGCCTCCGGCGCGCTAGTGGTCGACCACCAGAACGTGCGCGTGGGCTACAATCGCGTCATGAAGACCACTCGCCAGTTGACCGCCATCATCGAACGCGAGGACGACGCTTACGTAGCGCTGTGTCCCGAGTTGGACATCGCGAGCCAGGGTGACACCGTCGAAACCGCGAGGACGAACCTCATCGAGGCGCTGGAACTGTTCTTTGAGGCGGCAGATCCGACCGAGATCGCACGACGGTTACACAGCGAGGTCTTCATCACCCGAGTCGAGGTAGCTGTTGGGTAAGCTGCGCGTCCTGTCTGGCCGCGACGTGTGCAAGATTCTGGCAGCCGAGGGATTCTCCCAAGTTCGACAGCATGGCAGCCATATCGTCATGCAGAAACGGTCGGGAGACACGACGACGACGGTGCCCGTTCCCGATCATTCCGAACTCAAGACCGGAACGCTCTCCAGCATCATCCGGCAGTCTGGGCTGGCAAGAACTCTGTTCGAGATCTAGCCCCACCGCGGCCACAAATCAAAAAGGCCAACCAGCGAACTGGTTGGCCTT
>CAYHCX010000078.1:5840-11936 GCA_964355095.1 uncultured Acidobacterium sp. | reverse complement strand
CTAGCCCCACCGCGGCCACAAATCAAAAAGGCCAACCAGCGAACTGGTTGGCCTTTTTGATTTAGTGCGGAAGAGAGGACTCGAACCTCCACGGGATTGCTCCCGCTAGCACCTCAAGCTAGTGCGTCTGCCAATTCCGCCACTCCCGCAGGCAGATAGAAAGTATAGAACAAATTTTTGTAGGGGCGCACTTTAGTGCGCCCGGCTACGGCGTGGTGTTACCCGGCGCCGGAGCCGCGGGTTGCGCGGCCGGAACCGGCGCGGGCGTCGCTGCTGCCGGTGCGGGCGCCGGGGCCGAACCACCGATGCCGCCGACGACCGATCCGGGACCGCGTTGGCCCCACACCGTCAGCGTAATCGCGCCGATGACGAAGAGCGCCGCCAGCACCGCCGTCGCCCGCGTCAGCAACGTGGCGCCCGAACGCGCGCCGAACACCGCCTGGCTGCTGCCGCCGCCAAACGCGCTCGCAATATCGCCGCCCTTGCCCTGCTGCAGCAGGATCGTGAGGATCAGCAGCGCGCAGACAATGACGTACAAAGTGACTATGACGTAATACAACATGGCAAGAACTTCTGATTATACGGCCGCGCCCCGGATGATGGCAAGAAAGCTCTTTGGGTCGAGGCTGGCCCCTCCCACGAGGGCGCCGTCCACGTCGGGCTCGGCTATGAGCCTGGCGATGTTGTCGGGCTTCACACTTCCGCCATACAGGATCCGGCAGCGATCGGACGCATCCAGCCCAAACCACTGCTTCAGCCGCTGGCGGATGTGGAAGTGCGCCTCGCCGGCCTGCGCCGGCGTGGCGTTGCGGCCGGTGCCGATCGCCCACACCGGCTCGTAGGCCAGCACCATGGCCGCCAGCTGCTCGCCGGTCGCGCCGTCCAGGCCTTCCTTGATCTGCCGGTCGAGCACCGCCAACGTTTCGTTGCGGTCGCGCTGCTCCAGCGTTTCGCCGATGCACACAATCGGCGTCATGCCCGCCGCGATCACCGCGGTCATCTTCTTGTTGACCGTGCCGTCGGTCTCGCCGAACAGCGTGCGGCGCTCCGAGTGGCCGACGATCACGAACCGCGCACCCGCCTCGCGCAGCATGCCCGCGCTGACTTCGCCGGTGAACGCGCCCTCGCGTTCCCAGTGCACGTTCTGCGCACCGACGCCAATCGCGCTGTCTTTCGCCGCCGCCGCCGCGGACTGGATGGCGGTGAACGGCGGCGCAATCACGACGGCTACGCCCCGCACGTCCGTGACGAGCACCCGCAACTCCACGACGTATGCCACCGTCTCCTGGACGGTCTTGAACATCTTGAAGTTGCCGGCGATCAGCGGCGTGCGCATGGTCTTCTCACTTCTCACTTCTCACTTCTCACTTCTCACTTCTCACTTCCTGTCAGGCAGCGCCGCGACGCCCGGCAGCTCCTGGCCGCCGAGAAACTCGAGCGAGGCGCCGCCGCCGGTGGAGATGTGCGTGATCTGGCCGGCGACGCGCGCGGCCTTGACGGCCGCGACCGAGTCGCCGCCGCCGATGATCGTCGTGCCCTTCACCTTGGCCATGGCGTGGGCCACGACGAGGGTGCCCTTGGCGAACGGCTCCAGCTCGAACACGCCCATCGGGCCGTTCCACACCACCGTCTTGGCATCCGCGAGCAGGCCGGCGTAGAGTCGCGACGTCTCCGGGCCGATGTCGAGACCCATGCGATCGCCAATGGCCGCGTCGCCGACCTTCAGTACCTCGGTCGGCACCCCGGGGTCGATCTTCGCGGCGACCACGTGATCCACGGGGAGCTGCAACACCACGCCGCGCGCCTGCGCGTGGGCGATGATCGTGCGCGCCTCGTCCAGCTTGTCGTCTTCGACCAGCGACCTGCCCACCGGCATGCCCAGCGCCTTGAAGAACGTGTAGGCCATCGCGCCGCCGATCAGCAGGCGGTCAACGCGTCCCAGCATGCTGTCGATGACATCGATCTTGTCCGATACCTTGGCGCCGCCAATCACCGCCACGAACGGGCGATCCGGATTGCCGAGCGCCAGGCCGAGGTAGGTGAGCTCCTTCTCCATCAGGAGTCCGGCGCCCGCCAGCGGCACGAACGGCACCATGCCCGAGACCGAGGCATGCGCCCGATGCGCCGCGCCAAACGCATCGTCGATGTAGACATCGGCGAGCGAGGCGAGCGCCATGGCGAAACCGGGATCGTTGCTTTCTTCCTCGGGGTGGAACCGCAGGTTCTCGAGCAGCACGAGCTTCGACCCCTTGGCGCCCTGCGCCTTCTTGACGGCCCGCCTCGGAACGTCGCCAATGCAGTCTTTGACAAACGTGACCGGCCGGTTCAGCAGTTTTTCGAGGCGCGCCGCCACCGGCTTCAGGCTGAACTCCGGCGAGGGCTTGCCCTTCGGCCGTCCCAGGTGCGACGCCAGGATGACGGTGGCCCCATGATCCAGCGCCTGCTGGATCGTCGGGAGGGACGCCGTGATTCGCGTGTCGTCGGTGATGGTGCCGTTCTTGATCGGCACGTTGAAGTCCACGCGGATGAAGACGCGCTTGCCGGCGACGGCGAAGTCTTTGATCGAGTACTTGGTCATGGTGTTTGGAGGGCCGAGGCTTTAGCCTCGGCCTCAGGCGAGGGCTGAAGCCCTCGCCCTCCGTTCCGGTCCTACAATTTTTTCAGCAGATCCACGCAGCGGTTGGAGTAGCCCCACTCGTTGTCGTACCACGCCATCACCTTCACGAAGTCGCCGTCCATAATCTTCGTGTAGGCCGCGTCGATGATCGACGAGTGCGGGTTGCCGCGGAAGTCGATCGACACCAGCGGGTCGGTCACGTACTGCATGATGCCCTTCATCGGGCCGTCGGACGCCGCCTTGAGGGCCGCATTCACTGCTTCCGCCGTCGTCTTCTTGTCGAGGATGACCACCAGGTCCACCACTGAGACGTTGGGCGTCGGCACGCGCATGGCGATGCCGTCGAGCTTGCCCTTGAGCGCGGGAATCACCTCGGCGACGGCCTTGGCGGCGCCGGTCGTGGTCGGAATGATCGACAGGGCCGCCGCGCGCGCGCGCCGCAGATCCTGGTGCGGCAGGTCGAGCAGGTTCTGGTCGTTGGTGTAGGCGTGCACCGTCGTCATCCAGCCCTTCTGGATGCCGAACGAGTCGTGCAGCACCTTGGCGAGCGGCGCCAGGCAGTTGGTGGTGCACGACGCGTTCGAGATGATGTGGTGCCTGGCGCCGTCGTACTCGTGATCGTTCACGCCCAGCACCACGGTGATGTCCGGGTTGGTCGCCGGCGCCGTGACCACCACCTTGCGCGCGCCCGCCGCCAGGTGCTTCGCGGCATCGTCCCGCTTGGTGAACTTGCCGGTGCACTCGAACACGACGTCCACGCCGAGGTCCTTCCACGGCAGCGCGCCGGGGTCCCTGCTCGCGAGCACCTTGAACTGATCGCTGCCCACCTGGATGGAATCGCCGGTCGCGCTGACCGGCACCGTCAGGTTGCCGAGCACCGAGTCGTACTTGAGCAGGTGCGCCAGAGTGGCCGCGTCCGTAATGTCGTTGACCGCGACGATGTCGACATCGTGGTGGGCGAGGGCGGCGCGCATGATGTTGCGGCCGATTCGCCCGAACCCGTTGATGCCTACCTTGATAGCCATGAATGCATCCTCCGCTGAGCGCTCACAATAAGCCTTCTCGAGCGCGACCCAAACGATAAATTGTATAGCGCAAACATCGACAAACCCGAAGGTTTGTCGTTACAATCATTCCTAAGCCCTTTAATGTATAGCCTTTACAGCGTCCTCGTGCTGGTGATCGTGGTGATCGCCTCCCCGTGGTTCGTTTACCAGGCCCTGCGCTACAAGAAATACGTGGGCAGCCTGGGACAGCGGATGGGCTACCTGCCCGTGTCGTTCAACATGGACGGGGATCCCTCGATCTGGATCCACGCGGTGTCCGTGGGCGAGGTGCTCACCGCCCGTCCCCTCATCAGCGAGCTCAAGGGGCGCCACCCCGGCCTCCGCATGTTCCTGTCCACCACCACCCTGGCCGGCCAGCAACTGGCGCGCCGCAGCGTGCAGGACGTGGACGCGGTCTTCTACTTTCCGTTCGACCTCGGCATTTTCGTGAAGCGCACGCTCGACCTGGTGCGGCCCAAGCTCTTCATCATGATGGAGACCGAGATCTGGCCCACCCTGCTGCGCGAGTGCCGCCAGCGCGGCATCAAGACCGCGGTCGTCAACGGCCGGCTGTCGCCCCGATCGTTCCCGCGCTACAAATTGGTGCGGCCGATGATGCGGCGCGTGCTCGAGCACATCGACCGCTTCTGCGTGCAGAGCGAAGACTCGGCCCGCCGCTTCATCGAGCTCGGCGCCGATCCGGCGCGCGTGGTGGTGACCGGTAGCCTGAAGTTCGACTCGCTCGACCTGCCGTCCACGGCGCCGCAGGCCCGCGCCCGCGACCGCGTGCTGCGCTACTTCCGGCTGTCGCCGTCGCGTCCGGTGATCGTGTCGGGCAGCACCATGAAGGGCGAGGAAGCGGCGGTGCTGCGGGCCTTCCGCCGCGTCCGCGCCAGCGCCCCCAACACCCTGCTCGTGCTCGCCCCCCGCAACCCGGAACGCTTCGGCGAAACCGAGCAACTCGCCCGCGCCGAAGGCTGGAAGGTCGCCCGCCGCAGCGACCTCGCCATCGACGTCGAGCCGCGCGTGGACGTGGTCGTGCTCGACACCATCGGCGAGCTGGCCACCGTCTACCAGGTTGCCACCGTCGTCTTCGTGGGCGGGAGCCTCGTCGCCACCGGCGGCCACAACGTGCTCGAGCCGGCCGTGTTCGGCAAGCCAATCGTGTTCGGCCCGTACATGGAGAACTTCATCGAGATCGCCGATGCGTTTGTCAGCAACGGCGCCGGCGTGCAAGTGGCCGATGCCCGCGGACTCGAAGAGGCGTTCGTGGAGCTGATGGGCGACCCGGTCCGGCGCGCCCGCCTCGGCGCGGCCGCCCGCGCGCTGGTCGAGGCCAACCGCGGCGCCAAGGAGAAGAGCGTGGCGGTGCTGGCGGCGTTGCTCCCCCAGGAAGTCCGGTCCTATCCGGCCAACGTCCGCCCCTTTAGACCCCTTGCTTGATTCCCTCTACGGACAGGTGATGCGCGTCCGCCGGCGCTGGGTGGAAGAGCACCCCGGGCGCCGCCAGCGCCTGGCGCGGCCGGTGGTCAGCGTCGGCAACCTGTCGATGGGCGGCACCGGCAAGACGCCCGTGGTCGCGGCCATCGCGCAGTGGCTGGTGGATCACGGTGAGCGGCCCGCGATCCTGAGCCGCGGCTACGGCCGCGCCGACGCCGCGGATGGCGTGGTCGTGGTCTCCGACGGCACCCGCATTCTCGACGGCGTGGATCGATCCGGTGACGAGCCGCTGATGCTGGCGCGGCAAGTCCCGGGCGCCGCCGTGTGCGTCTCGCCCGATCGCTACCTCGCCGGCACCCTGGCCGAACGACAACTCGGCTGCACCGTTCACGTCCTCGACGATGGGTTCCAGTACCTGCAACTGGCACGCGACCTCGACGTGCTGGTGACGACGATGGGGGAGATTCCGCAGGGGCGGGTGATCCCGCGCGGCCGCCTGCGCGAGCCGATCGACGCCGCCGCGCGCGCGCAAGTGCTGGTGGTGTCGGACGCCACCGCGGGCGCCGCCTCGACCGAAGCCTGGTCGCTGGGGATTTCACAGTCATGCGGAGCCCGGCGAGCACTCGGCGCGCCTGTTCCCGTCGGTCCGACTCCCGACCCGACTCCCGACTCCCGACTCCCGACTCCCGGCAGGATTCTGACCGTAGCGGGCATCGCCAACCCCTCGCGCTTTGTTGACGCCGTGCGCGATGCCGGCTGGCAGGTGGCCGACACGCTGATGTTCCCCGACCACCATCGCTATTCGCGGAGCGACATCGATCGCATGGCGCGGCAGCTTGCAGCCTCCGGCGCTGATGCGGTGTTCACCACCGACAAGGACGCCGTGCGCCTCGAGTCGATCGGGGCCTTGCCGTTTCCGGTGTATCGAGTGCCGCTGGTCGTCACCTTCGAACCCGCCGAGGCGCTGTTCGAATCGGTCAGGGCCGTGCTCTG
>CAYHCX010000078.1:0-5740 GCA_964355095.1 uncultured Acidobacterium sp. | reverse complement strand
ACCCTCGAATACTGGACCGTCGCCGGGGTCAGGGGCGTGGCGCGCCGGCTGCCGGACGCCATGGTGCGCGCGTGGGGCAGCACGCTGGGGCTGATGTTCTACCTGCTCGACGCTCCCCATCGGCGCGTCGCGCTTGCCAACCTCGAACAGTGCTTCCCGAAGCGGCCGGCCCGCGAGCGCCGGGCCATTGCGCGGGCGATGTTCGCGCACTTCGGGCAAGTGCTGTTGAAGCTGCTGACCTTCAGCGCGCTGACGCCGGAACAGATGCTCGAACGCGCCGACTACGAGGGCGACGAGCGCGTGCGGCTCGCCTACGCCAAAGGCAAGGGCGTGCTGTTCTTCACCGGCCACTTCGGCTTCTGGGAACTGCAGGCGATGGCCCACGCCGTGAAGCTGCGCCCGATCGGCATGCTGGCGCGCGCGCTCGACAACGCGCCGCTCAACGGGCTGCTCGAGCGCATGCGCACGAACACCGGCAACTCCGTGATCTACCGCCAGGGCGCCGTGCGGCGCGTGATGAGGCTGCTGGAGGCGGGCGAGGGCGTCGCGTTGCTGATCGATCAGCACATGCACAGCCCCGACGCGATCTGGGTGGACTTCTTCCAGCGTCCGGCCGCCACCACGTCGACGCTGGCGGCGCTGGCGCTGCGCACTGGCGCGGCGGTGATTCCGGTGTTTGCCTTGCCGCTGCCGGGCGGACGCTACCGCTTCGTCTACGAAGCCCCGGTCGAGCCGCCGTCGGGCGACGGCCCCGAGGCGATCCGCGAGTTCACGCAGCGCTGCACCGACGTGCTGGAGATGCACGTCCGCAAGCACCCCGAGTTGTGGTTGTGGATGCACCGGCGCTGGCGCGACGCGCCGATTCCGGAAACGCCGGGCATGTTCCCGAAGGCGAAGCACGAAGAACGGGCCGTGACGATGGAAGGCGGCCATGGCGATTGATCGCCTCGTGGTGGTCGCGCCCAACTGGCTCGGCGACGCGGTGATGGCGCTGCCGGCGATTGCCGACGCGCGCCGCCACCATTCGTCCGCGCATCTCGCCGTGGCCGCGCGCGCCTCGGTGGCGCCCCTGTTCACCATGGTCGAAGGCGTGGACGAGATCGTGACGCTGCCTGGTCGCGGCGGACTGCGAGCGCTGGCGAGCTGGAAGCAGGACGCCGCCGCGCTGTCGGCCGGGGCGTTTGACGCGGCCCTGCTGTTTCCCAATTCGTTCGCGACGGCCCTGATCGCGTCGAAGTCTGGCATCGGCGAGCGCTGGGGCCACGACACCGATTGGCGCGGACGCTTCCTCACCCGCGCCGTGCCGAAACCGGCCGCGCCCCTCCATCAGGGCGCGTACTACCAGGCGCTCACCACCGCGCTGGGGATGGCGCCCGGCCCCATGCACGCGCGCGTGCGGCCCAACACCGATCGGGCCAGGCAACTGCTGCGCGAAATTGGCCTGGACCTCGACGAACCGTTCGCCGTGTTCGCGCCGGGCGCGGCCTACGGGCGCGCCAAGCAGTGGCTGCCGGAGCGCTTCGCCGAACTCGCCCACATGCTGATCGAACAACGCGGCTGGAGCGTGGTGATGGTGGGGGCGGCCGCCGACCGGGCCGTGTGCAAGGAGATCGGCTTCCGCCTCCCGACTCACGGTTCCCGGCTGAATCGGTTGATTGACTTCTCCGGCAAGAGCGACCTGGCCACGCTCGCCGGCATTCTCGCGGAAGCGCGCGCCGTCGTCTCGAACGACTCGGGCGCCATGCACCTCGCCGGCGCCGTCGGCACGCACGTGGTGGCCATGTTCGGGGCCACCAACCAACTGCGCACCTCGCCGCTCGCGGCCGGCCCGGATGCGCCGGCGCCGTCCATTCTCACCCATTCGGTGTTCTGCCGGCCCTGCATGCTGCGCGAATGCCCAATCGACCATCGGTGCATGCGGGGCATCACCGCGGAGAGGGCGTTGGCGTCGTTACCATGACAAAAGCCATTTTTCTCGATCGCGACGGCACCTTGAACGTCGATGTCGGCTATCTCCACAAGCTGGCGGACCTCGAGCTGTTTCCGTGGACCGTGGACGCGCTGCGCCTGCTCAAGCGCGCCGGGTTCGAGCTGATCATCGTGACCAACCAGTCGGGCCTCGCGCAGGGGCTGATCGCGCCGGGCTTCGTCGAGAGCTGCCACGACGAGATGCGGCGGCGGCTGCAGGCGGGCGGCGCCGATCTCGACGCGCTCTATTACTGCCCGCACCACCCGCGCGGCACGGTGGAGGGCCTCGGCATCGACTGCCGGTGCCGCAAGCCGGCGCCCGGGATGATCGAAGACGCCGTGCGCGACCGCGGGATCGATCCGGCGGCGTCGTGGGTGATCGGCGACAAGTGGCTCGACGTGAACCTGGGCCTCGCCGTGGGCGCGCGGTCGATCCTCGTGCGCACGGGTTGGGGAGTGGAGCAGGAGCAGAAGCGCCCGGCCGGCCAGCAGGTCGAGGCGGTGTGCGACAATCTCATGGCCGCCGTGTCGGTGATACTGGCAAGCCCGGGCCAGCACTGAAGTGCCGGCCTTCTGGCAATAGAAACCTGCTGATGCCCACGCCCGATCGTCTGTCCAGCCTCATCGCCTCGTTCCGCGGCCAGCGGCTGGTCGTGTTCGGCGACCTGATCGCCGACGAGTACGTCTACGGCCGCGTCGCCCGCGTCTCGCGCGAGGCGCCGGTGCTGATCCTCGAATACGACGCCACCGAAATCGTCCCCGGCGGCGCCGGCAACGCCGCCAACAACGTGGCCAGCCTCGGCGGCGCGGTCACGCTGGTGTCACTCGTCGGTCGAGACGATCCCGGCCGCCGGCTGTTCAAGGTCCTGGCCAAAGGCGTGGAGCGTTCCGGGCTGGCGCGGCCGGGCGGCTACCGCACGCCGGTGAAGACGCGGATCCTCGCCGGCGGCATTCACTCCGCCAAGCAACAGGTCGTGCGCATCGACCGGTTCGCGAGCGTCCCGGTCGAGGAGGGCTATCGGCTGGCCGCCGAACGCATCGCGCGCAAGGCGGTCAAGGGCGCGGACGCCGTGCTCGTCTCCGACTACGGCTCGGGGCTGGTCACGCCGAAGTTCGTCCACGAGCTGGCGGGACTGCTGAAGAAGAACACTCCCATCCTGATCGACTCGCGCTACGCGCTGACGAAGTATCGCGGGCTCACCGCCTGCACGCCCAACGAGTCGGAAGTCGAACAGGTGCTGGGCGTGACCATCGACGACCGGCCGCAAGTGCTCGAGCGCGCCGGCCGCGCCCTGCTGAAGCGCACGCGCATGCAGGCGGTGCTCGTCACGCGCGGCAGCCGGGGCATGGCGCTGTTCGAGGCGGGCAAGCCCACCGTGCACATCCCGATTTTCGGGTCCGATCAGATTGCCGACGTGACCGGTGCCGGCGACACGGTGATGGCCACCATGACACTGGCGCTGGCCGCGGGCGCCACCTTCGAGGAGGCGGCCCGGCTCGCCAACTTCGCCGGCGGGCTGGTCGTGATGAAGCGCGGCACCGCCACCGTCTCGGCGGCGGAACTGCGCCGCGCCGTGGCCCATGGGTGAGGTGCTGACGCGCGCGGCGCTGGTGGATCGCGTCGCCGAAGACCGCCGGCACGGGCTGACGCTGGCTTTTGCCAACGGCGGATTCGACCTGCTGCACGTCGGGCACGTGCGCTATCTCGAAGCCGCCCGCCGCGAGGCCGACAGGTTGATCGTCGCGATCAACGACGATCGGTCGATCCGCGGGCTGAAGGGTCCGACGCGGCCGGTATTGCCCGAGGCCGATCGCGCGGAGCTGGTGGCCGCCCTCCGCGCCGTGGACTACGTGGTGATCTTTCCGGAGCCGACGGTCACGGCGCTGCTCGAACTGTTGCGCCCCGACGTCCACTGCAAGGGAACCGACTACACCGTGGAGACGGTACCGGAACGAGAGACCGTGCGCGCCTACGGCGGCCGCATCGCCATTGTCGGCGACCCGAAAGACCACTCGACCACCGATCTTCTGACGCGCCTTCGGCCGTCGGGCGACTGATGCCAGGTCCCAAGTCCCAAGTCCCAAGCCCCAAGCCCCAAGCCCCAAGCCCTCATGAATCGCATCCTGATCGTCCGCTTGAGCGCACTGGGCGACATCGTGCACGCCCTGCCCGTGCTCGCGGCGATCCGCCGGGCGTGGCCGGCCGCGCGAGTGGACTGGATCGTGGACGAGGCCTACGCGCCCATTCTCTCCCTGGCCGAAGGCCTGCATCGCCGCGTGATTGTGCGGGCGTCCAGCTCCGCCAAGGCTTCCACCTCCGCCGAGGCTTCCACCTCCGCCAAGGCGTCCACCTCCGCCAAGGCTACGGTGGACAAGTCGGTGGACAAGTCGGTGGACGGGACGGCAGACCGGAAGGGCTCGCCTGCTCAGGACAGCGTGTCGTTCGGCGGCGGGACGGGCTACCTGCGGGCGGTCCGCCACCTGCGGGCGCAGCACTACGACGCCGCGCTCGACCTGCAGGGCCTGCTCAAGTCGGCGGTGTGGGCGCGGATGTCGGGCGCCGCGCGCGTGATCGGCTTCGACCGCGCGCACCTGCGCGAGCCGCGGGCGGCGATGTTCTACAGCGAGACCGTGGTGCCGCTCGAGGCGCCGCACGTGATCCAGAAGAACCTGTCGATTCTGCAGGCGCTCGGCATTGCGCAGGGCCCGGTCGAATTGCCGCTCCATCCCTCGGCTGGCACCGCCGCGACTGCCGCCATCTCCGCCGCGGGTGGGCCCGGAAGATTCGCGATTCTCAACCCCGGCGCGGCGTGGCCGAACAAGCGATGGCCCGCCGACCGGTTTGGCGCCCTGGCCGCGAAGCTGCACGCGCGGACGGGGCTGCGGTCGCTGGTCACGTGGGGGCCGGACGAACGGGGCCTTGCGGAGTCGGTGGTGGCCGCGTCCGAAGGCGCCGCCGCGCCGGCGCCGCCGACGGCCATTGCCGATCTCGCGGTGCTGATGCGCGATGCGGCGCTGGTGGTCTCTGGTGACACCGGGCCGCTGCACATTGCCGCTGCCATGGGCGCGCCGCTGGTCGGCCTCTATGGGCCGACGTGGCCCGAGCGCAACGGTCCCTGGAATCCGGACGACCAGGTCATTTCCCGCGCCGGCGGGTGCGTGTGCCATCACAAGCGGCAGTGCCTGCGCGGCGCGCCGTGCATCAACGAAATCGAGGTCGCCGACGTGCTCGCCGCTGCCCTGCAACGACTGTCGACCGCGGGGCCCCGCTCGTGACGCGCCTGCTCGCGCGCTGGCGCGTGTTCCTCGGGTTCGTGTTCGCGGCCCTGGTGTTGTGGCTGGCGACGCCGACGAGGAACTCACTGCTGCTGGGCGCCGCGATTGCGGTGATGGGGGAGTGCCTGCGCCTGTGGGCGGCGGGCCATCTCGAGAAGAGCAAGGAGGTGACGCGGTCGGGGCCGTATCGCCATACGCGTCATCCGCTTTACCTCGGCTCATCGATCATCGGGACTGGCATCGCGGTGGCGGCGCACCACGTGGTCGTCGCGGCAATCGTGATCGGCTACATGCTGCTGACGCTGACGGCGGCGATGCGGAGTGAAGAGGCGCACCTGCGCGAGAAGTTCGGCGACGCCTACGACGCCTACGCCGAGAAGCGCGCCGCGCCGATGGATCGCCCGTTCACCTGGCAGCGCGCACGCGGCAACCGCGAGCATCACACGATGATCGGCCTCGCCGTCGGTCTGGCTCTGCTGGCGATGAAGTTGTGGGG
>CAYHCX010000077.1:1636-19260 GCA_964355095.1 uncultured Acidobacterium sp. | reverse complement strand
GGTGCCTAGGGTGCCTAGGGTGCCTAGGGTGCCTAGGGTGCCTAGGGTGCCTAGATGCCAGTGCACCTCGCCGGCGGTCACGCGTTCAACGCCAGACGGCGTGCGAATCAACAAGGCGCCCGACTCGTCGATGCCGGCCGTGATGCCGGCGCGGCCGTCCCACTCGACGCGGGTGCCGGTCGCACTGGGTGACGCCGCCCGCCACGCCTGCAGAATATCACCGGGACTTCCGGCCAGCGTGGCCAGGCGGTCCCACAGCGCGGCCAGCACTTCGGCCAGGACCGCGCCGCGCTCCACCGGGCGGCCGAGCTCGCCTTCGAGCGAGGTGGCGCGAAGGGCGACGTCCGGCGGATACGCGGAGGGCTGGAGGTTGAGGCCCACTCCAACCACCACGGCCTGGCCGACGGTGCCGATGGCCAGCCCCTCCGCGAGAATGCCCGCGAGCTTGCGGCCGTCCACCAGCACGTCGTTGGGCCACTTGAGCTGCGGCGCCAGTCCCGTCGCGGCCTGGACGCCGTCTCGCACGGCGACGCCAGCCGCCAGGGTCAACAGCGGCAACGCCGCGTTGTCGCGAACCGGTGGCCGAGCGAGATAGGAGAAGTACAGGCCGGCGCCGGGCGGCGAGATCCAGGTGCGCCCGCGGCGGCCGCGGCCGGCAGTCTGCTCGTCGGCGCCGACCACGACCGCCGGTTCCGCGCCCGCGGCGGCCAGCGCCGATGCAACGTCCATGGTGGATGCCACCGCCGCATGCCAGCGAACGTCGAACCGCAGGCCCGGCCGGCGGTCCGCCAGGCCGCGCAGCGCCGCCGACACGTCGTCGGGCAGCGTCATACCGGCTCGAGCTCGAAGCTGAGGTCCGCGGCTGGGGCCGAATGCGTGAGGGCGCCGACCGACACGCAGTGCGCACCGGTAGTCGCCAGTTCCGGAATGCGCGCGAGGGTCACACCGCCGGAGATCTCGATCGCGGCGCGCCCCGCCACTCGCGACACGGCCTCGCGAATGTCGTAGGTGGTGAAGTTGTCCAGCAGGATCCTCGGGACGCCGGTCGGCAGGACCTCATCCAGTTCCTCGAGGGTCTCGACCTCGACCTCCACGGGCAGGCCGCCGGCGCCGCGCATGGCGCGCGCCACCGCGGCCCGCACGCCGCCGGCGAGGCGCTTGTGGTTGTCCTTGATCAGGATGCCGTCATCCAGGCGTTGGCGGTGGTTGGTGCCGCCACCGCACCGCACGGCGTACTTCTCGAGGGCGCGAAGACCGGGCGTGGTCTTGCGGGTATCGAGGATCGTGATGCGGCCACCGGCGGCGTCCACGAACTTCGCGGTCAGCGTGGCGATGCCGCACAGCCGCTGGAGGAAGTTGAGCGCCGTCCGTTCGGCTTCGAGCAGCGCCCGCGCCTCGCCGGTCACCGACGCCACGACCTCACCCGGCTGGACTCGCGCGCCGTCGGCCCAGCGCACCTCGAACACCGCGGCGGGATCCGCCTGGCGAAAGGTTTCGGCCGCCACCTCGAGTCCGGCGATCACGACATCGCCCTTGGCGACGATCACGCCGCGCGCGCGCTGCCCCGGTGTGATGGTGGCGGCGCTGGTCGCGTCACCACGCCCCCGATCCTCGGCGAGCGCGTCGCGCACCAGGCTGCGATAAGCGTCCGCGGCCAGCGGCGAGATCCCCATCAGGCCTCCGCTGGCTTGAGCGTGAGCTCGACGCGGGACTCGCCGGCCTTGAGCACGAGCCCCTCGGCGCGGCAGGCCGCCTTGAGGTCGCGCTCGACCAACGACAGGCTGCGCGCCGCGGCCTCGGTCGTGACGTAGATCACTTCCTTCACGGGGGTGCCGACCGACACCTTCTGATCGGTCTTGGCCTTCCGGATCGCGTTGAGCGCTTCGGTGAGATGGAACACCGACTGCCGCGCTCCTTCATCCGTGCCGGACACCGCCAGGAGCTCGTCGCGACCCGGCCACGCCGCCCGGTGCACCGAGCCGGCGTTCGACCACGACCACACCTCTTCGCAGACAAACGACAGGTACGGCGCCAACAGGCGCAGCAGCACCGAGAGCGCGAGGCGCATGGCGGTGGACGCCGACGCCGCCGCCTCGGGACCGAAGTCGCCGTAGCGGCGCGACTTCGCCGCCTCGACGTAGTTATCGCAGAAGTCCCAGAAGAACGACTCGATCTTCGCGAGCGCCTTCGCGTACTCGTAGTGATCGAGCTCCGCCGTCGCCTCATCGACGAGGTTGGCGAGGTTCTGCAGCATGCCGCGATCGAGTGCCGCGGTCACCGCGCCGGCCGGCTGCTCGCCGGCCAGCACGAACTTCGAGACGTTCAGCACCTTCATGGCGAGCTTGCGGCCAATCTTCATCTGGCCGACGTCAAAGGCGGTATCGACGCCGGGGCCGCCACGGGCGGCCCAGTAGCGGACGCCGTCGGAGCCGTATTCCTGCAGCAGCCCGAGGGGCGTCACCACGTTGCCCTTCGACTTCGACATCTTCTTGCGATCCGGGTCGAGCACCCATCCGGAGATGGCGGCGTTGGTCCACGGCACCGAGGCGTTCTCGAAGTGCGCGCGCACCACCGACGAGAACAGCCACGTGCGGATGATGTCGTGGGCCTGCGGGCGCAGATCCATCGGGAAGGTGCGCGCGAAAATGTCCTCGTCCGTCTGCCACTGGGTCACCAGCTGCGGCGACACCGATGACGTGGCCCAGGTGTCCATCACGTCGGGGTCGGCCACGAAGCCGCCGGGCGCGCCGCGCTGGGCGGCAGTGTAGCCGTCGGGCACGTCGGTGGAGGGATCGATGGGCAGGCGTGACTCGGCCGGCATCAGCGGATTGGCGTAGTCGGTCGTGCCGTCAGCGCGGAGCGGATACCAGACCGGAAACGGCACGCCGAAGAACCGCTGGCGGCTGACGCACCAGTCGCCGTTGAGGCCGTTCACCCAGTTGTCATAGCGCGCCTGCATGTATTCCGGATGCCAGGCGATCTCCTGCCCGCGCCGGATGAAGGCGTCGCGGTGGTCGATGGTCTTGATGAACCACTGGCGGCTGGTCACGATCTCCAGCGGGCGGTCGCCCTTCTCGTAGAACTTGACGTTGTGCGTGATCGGCGTCGGGTCGCCCTGCAGGTCGCCGCTCTCGCGCAGCAGCTCGACGATCTTCGCCTGCGCCTTCCTGGCCGACAGGCCGGCCAGCTGGTCGTAGGCCAGCTGCGCCCGTGCCGCATCCGCCGATTCCCATCCCGCCGCGCCGAACGTGACGCGGCCGAGCGTGCCGTTGGGCTGCACGATCGCGCGCACCGGCAACCGCAGCTCGCGCCACCACGTCACGTCGGTGGTGTCGCCGAACGTGCAGATCATGGCGATGCCGCTGCCCTTCTCGGGCTCGGCCAGCGTGTGCGCCAATACCGGGACGCGCACGCCGAAGATCGGCGTGATCACCTCGCTGCCGAACAGCGGCCGGTAGCGCTCGTCGTCGGGATGCGCCACCAGCGCGACGCACGCCGCAATCAGCTCCGGCCGGGTGGTCTCGATCGCGACCGTTCCGGACCCATCGCCCTTCGCGAAGAGAATCTTGTGGTACGCGCCCGGCTGTTCGCGATCCTCGAGCTCGGCCTGGGCCACCGCGGTGCGGAAGTCGACGTCCCACAGCGTCGGCGCCTCCACCTGGTAGGCGAGGTTCTTCTTCAGCAGGCGCAGGAACATCATCTGCGACACCCGTTGCGCCGGCGGCGCGATGGTGGCGTAGGTCATCGACCAGTCCACCGACAGGCCCAGGTAGCGCCAGAGGTGCTCGAAGACCTTTTCGTCTTCGACCGTCAGCTTCACGCACAGCTCGATGAAGTTGGGACGCGACACCGAGATGGGTCCCTTCGGCTTTTCGCCCCTCGACTCCGCTCGGGGCGACCCTGAGCCTGTCGCAGGGCCGGGCGGCACGAACGACGGGTCATACGGCAGCGACGGATCGCAGCGCACACCGAAGTGGTTCTGGACGCGGCGCTCGGTCGGCAGGCCGTTGTCGTCCCACCCCATCGGGTAGAAGACTTCCTTGCCGCGCATGCGCTGGAAGCGCGCGATGATGTCGGTGTGCGTGTAGGAGAAGACGTGCCCGACGTGGAGCGAGCCGCTCACGGTGGGCGGCGGCGTGTCTATGGCGTAGATCTGGTCGCGCGGTTTGGAGCGGTCGAAGCGGTAGGTGCCGTCACGCTCCCATCGCGCCGACAGCGCGTCTTCCAGACCTTCCAGCGCGGGCTTTTCCGGAACGGACATATCTCACCATTATGGCGTATCCCGTTCGGCCGCTGCCTTGACGCGGGCGATCTCGTCGCGGACGAGGCGCTCGGAGGTCTCCGAAACCACCGACCGGACCGTCTCGCCCACCGAGGCGGTCAGGGCGTGGCGCAGGCCGGCGCCGAAAGTGCCTGAATTGAGGCGGTCAGCGACGCGCTCGGCAATTTGATCGAGCATCGCGTCAGTGATTTCCGGGGTGGCCGCCTGCACGACAATCGGCGCCGGCGGCGCCGCGGCCACGGGGGGCGGCGGCGGCTCCTCGTACACCTGCTCGCCGGTCTCGAATGCCAGCAGTGCGGCGAAGTCGTCGGCCACGGAGGCCATTGAACTGGGTGCCTTGGGTGCCTTGGGTGCCTCAGGTGCCGCAGGTGCCTCAGGTGCCGCGGGTGCCTCAGGTACCGCAGGTGCCGCGGGTGCCGCGGGTGCCGCAGGTGCCGCGAGTGCCACGGGCTCGGCCGGTGCGGGCGCGAAGGGGGGCGGGGCCTCCGGGGCAGCGGGCCTGTGGACTCGCATGGGTCCTGGCGATGGGGGCGCGAAGGGCGAATCCGGGACCGGTCCCAGCTTCGCCGCCGTGGGCGGGCGCACATCCTCGATACCGAAATCAAAGTCGAGGCCGTCGGCCGGCGACGGCGCGTTGGGCACCGGCTCCACTTCGGGCAGGTCCACGTCGTGAATGCCCATCTCGGCGGCCAGTTCGCGTTGTTGCGCCTCGCGCGTCTTCTCGTCGCCCGCAAACCACTGGTCGTCCACTTCGAAGATCGGGGTACCCGCTGCCGCGGGACGCTCCGGCATGAGCTCGTTCGCGTCGGACACCATGTCGCGTCCGGCCGCCTTGTCGAGCGCCTGCGGATCGTCCCCAAACCAGTCGGCATCCACTTCGAAAATCGGATTCGGCGGGGCGCCATCGGCCTTGGGCGTCGGCCGGCGTCCGGGCGATCGCGGGTCGGGCGCGCCCGATGCCTGCCCGAGCGGCGGCGACGGATTGCGGTGTGCGCTGGCCTCAGCGTGACGCCCGGCCAGTTGCTGGTCGAGCGAGTCGAACGCGGCGTCCAGCGTGTCGAGATAATCGACGCGACCCGAACCCGGCGTGCCGCCTTCCACGGATCGTGCGTCGGGCTCGATGCCCGACTCCTGGCGGAGCTCATCCCACGACGAGACGGGCGTCTGCCGCGCGGCCGGTGCGGATGCGGCCGGGCGGACCGGCGCCCTCTTGCTGCCCGCCGTGTCGGCAGCGGTCACCAGCCGCCCGGGCGTTGCCGGGCGGGCGTCCTTGAGGCCCAGAAGCTCTCTGACTCGGCTGATCACAGTCGTTGGCTCTAACGGTTTCTCGAGTATCCCGCGCGCGCCGCTCGCCTTGAGCCGCGCCTCATCCACCGATTCAAACGCGCCCGACAGCAGTAACACCGGCACGCTGCGAAGCCCTTCGACCCCGCGCATGTATTCCGCGAGCTCGTATCCGTTCCGGCGCGGCAACCCGGTGCCGGCCAGGACGATGTCGGGCCGCAGCGCCGCCATCTGTTCGATGGCCTGCTGGCCGTCCGAGACGGTCACCACGCGATATTCATCAGCGGCAAACGTCAAGGCGATGACCCGCTGGGTCGTGACGCTGTCGTCGGCGAGCAACAGTGTGCGCATCTACCCGGCTACTTCCCTGTATCGGACGGACCGCTCGGCATCAACACCCTCACACCGGCTCCACCCTGGCCCGCGCGTTCGCCGAAATGTAGTCGACAATGTGCTGCATGGGGGTGCCTGGAATGAAGATGCCGCGAATGCCCATGGCGTTCAGCCTGGGCAGATCGACGTCCGGGATAATGCCCCCAATCACCACCTGGACATCGTCCAGGCCTTTTTCCTTCAACAGCTCCACCACCCGCGGGCAAATGTGCATGTGCGCACCCGACAGGATCGACAGCCCGATGACGTCGGCATCCTCCTGCAGCGCGGCCGCCACGATCATCTCGGGCGTCTGGCGGAGGCCGGTGTAGATCACTTCCATGCCGGCGTCACGCAGCGCGCGCGCAATCACCTTGGCGCCGCGATCGTGGCCGTCCAGTCCCGGCTTGGCAATTACCACCCGTATTTTTTGGCTCATACGTTCACCAGATCCCGATCACGAGATCACCCAACCGTCAAATCACTAAATGACGGGCACTTCTTCGTACTCGCCCCACACTTCGCGCAGGGTGTCGCACATCTCGCCCACCGTCGCGTAGGCCCGGACGCACTCGAGCAGCGGCACCATGGTGTTGCCGCTGCCGTGCGCCACCTCTTTCAGCGCCGCGCGCGCGCGCCGCACGCGTTGGTTGTCGCGCGACTGCTTCAACTCGGCGAGCCGCTTTAACTGGACGCCTGATGCGGTGTCGTCGATGTAGAGGATCTCGATCGGCGGGTCGTCGGCCTGGATGAATTCGTTGACCCCGACGATGACCTTGTCGCGGCGCTCGACCGCCTGCTGGAACAGGTACGAGGCCTCGGCGATTTCCTTCTGCGGATAGCCGCGCTCGATCGCCTCCACCATGCCGCCCATGCGGTCGATGGTGTCCCAGTACTTGAGGGTGCCGTCGATCATGTCCTGGGTCAGCTTCTCGATGAAGTAGGACCCGCCCAGCGGATCCACGACGTTGGTGACGCCGCTCTCGTGGGCGATGATCTGTTGCGTGCGGAGGGCGATGGTCGCCGTCGCTTTGGTCGGCAGCGCGAGCGCCTCGTCCAGCGAGTTGGTGTGCAGCGAGTTGGTGCCGCCGAGCACCGCCGCCAGGGCCTGCAACGCCGTCCGCACCACGTTGTTGTAGGGCTGCTGCGCGGTGAGCGACACGCCGGCGGTCTGGGTGTGGAAGCGCAGCTTCCACGACCGCGGGTTCTTGGCGCCAAACCGGTTCTTCATGGCGTCGGCCCACAGCTTGCGCGCGGCGCGATATTTCGCGATCTCCTCGAAGAAGTCGCTGTGCGAGTTGAAGAAGAACGAGATCTGCGGCACGAAGTCGTCGACGTCGAGGCCGGCATCAACGCCGTACTGCACGTATTCCAGGCCGTCGCGCAAGGTGAAGGCCAGCTCCTGCAACGACGTCGATCCCGCTTCGCGGATGTGATACCCGCTCACCGAAATGGTGTTCCACTTCGGCACTTCCTTCGCGCAGAACGCGAAGATGTCGGTGATCAGCCGCATTGAGGCGCGCGGCGGGAAGATGAACTCCTTCTGGGCGATGAACTCTTTCAGGATGTCGTTCTGGATGGTCCCCGAAATGGTCTTCCAGTCGGCGCCCTGCTGTTCGGCCACCACCAGGTACATCGCGAAGATCATCGGCGCCGGCGAGTTGATGGTCATCGACGTCGTGATGTCGGCAAGCGAGATGCCTGCGAACAGGCGCTCCATGTCGGCCAGCGACATCACGCTGACGCCGCACTTGCCCACTTCGCCCAGGCACAGCTCGTGATCCGGGTCGCGGCCCATCAGCGTCGGCAGGTCGAACGCCACACTGAGGCCGGTGCCGCCGGCGGCAATCAGGTCCTGGTAGCGCTGGTTGGTTTCTTCCGGCGTGCCGAACCCGGCGAACTGCCGCATGGTCCAGAGCTTGCCGCGGTAGCCGGCCGGGTGAATGCCACGGACGTAGGGAAATTCGCCGGGGTGGTTGATGTCGCGATCGTAGTCGATACCCTCGACGTCTTCCGCCGTGTAGAGCCGCTCGATGGCGCGGCCGGAAATGGTCGTGAAGGGGCCCTTCCGCTCGGGCGACTTGCGGAGGGTCGGCTCGACCACCTCGCGTTCCCACCGCTTCTTGCGGGTCTCAGCCCGATCGACCACGCTTTTCATATCCGCCTAATTATAGGACTGACCGATGGTTTCGGTCTCTGAGCCTGTGTAATTCAGTGTCGCCAATCGATGCCGAAAACTCATGCTACGGATAGCGAATTGACATTTTCGTCGATTCGACGGTACTTTGGACCGTTTGGACCAACGAGAAGGTCACGGTCTTATCCAGGTTTCTTTCGAGGGTTTTGATGACGCAACAGGGTAGCGTTTTTGGCGCCATGCTCCAGGAGTTCGAAGGGGCGGCACGTATTCTCAATCTCGAACCGGGCCTCTGGCAGATGCTCACGCACGCCAAGCGGCAAATCATCGTCTCGTGCCCGGTCCAGATGGACAACGGCGAGATTCAGGTCTTCACCGGCTATCGCGTGCAATACAACGTCACGCTCGGGCCGGCGAAGGGCGGCATCCGCTACCACCCCGGCGTGACGCTCGACGAAGTCACCGCGCTGGCAGCCTGGATGACGTGGAAGTGCGCCGTGGCCCAACTGCCCTTCGGCGGCGGCAAGGGCGGCGTGATTTGCGACCCCACCAAGATGTCGCGCCGCGAGTTGGAGGCGCTGACCCGCCGCTACACCGCGGAGATCATCGACTCGATCGGGCCCGACAAGGACGTGCCCGCCCCCGACGTCAACACCAACGAGCAGATCATGGCGTGGTTCTCCGACACCTACTCGATGCACGTCGGCCACACCTCGACGGCGGTGGTCACCGGCAAGCCGGTCGAGATGGGCGGCTCACTCGGGCGGCGCGAGGCCACCGGCCGCGGCGTGATGATCGTGGCCCGTGAATCGGCGAAGCACCTCGGCTTCGAACTGAAGGGATCGCGGGTCGCCGTGCAGGGCTTCGGCAACGTCGGCTCCATTGCCGCCGAGCTGCTCGCGCAACAGGGCGCGACGATTGTCGGCGTGACCGACTGGAAGGGCGGCGTCCAGAACCCCAAGGGCCTGGACGTGCCCAAGCTGATCGACCACGTCAAGGAACACAAGACGGTCCACGGCTTCGCCGGCGGCGACCCGCTCAAGGCCGCCGACCTCTTCAAGATCGACTGCGACATCCTGATCCCGGCAGCGCTCGAAAACCAGGTCACCGGCGAGAACGCCAACGACATCAAGGCCAAGCTGATCGTCGAAGGCGCCAACGGTCCGACCACGCCCGAGGCGCACAAGCTGCTGCACGAGCGCGGGGTGTTCGTGGTCCCGGACATTCTGTCCAACGCCGGCGGCGTGACGGTGTCGTACTTCGAGTGGGTGCAGGACCGCCACGGTTACTTCTGGACCGAGAAGGAAGTGAACGAGCGCCTCGAAGCCAAGATGATGGAGGCGTTTCACGTGGTCCTGAAGACCGCCCAGAAATACAAGGTGGACATGCGCGCCGCCGCGTACATCGTGGCCATTGGCCGCGTCGCGACGGTCACGCGGATGCGCGGGATGTACGCTTAGAGGAAGTGAGAAGTGAGAAGTGAGAAGTGAGAAGTGAGAAGTGAGAGGCCAGAAGTACTTCTCACTTCTCACTTCTCCCTTCTCACTTCTCACTTCTAACTTCTAACTTCCAATCCGGAAGGCCACCAGCTCGGTGACGGGTTGGTGGCCTTCGGCGTGTGCGGTGATCTCCAGCAGATACTGCCCCGCCGCGTAACTCGCCAGCGACAGATCGACCGTGTAGGCCCCGCCCGCCGCCGGCGGCGCGGTCACCGTCACATTCCCCATGTTCGCGCCCTGCTGATTCAGCAGTTGCGCGGTGACGGCCGGCGGCGCGGCGCCGGGCGCGAACGCGTCGACGCGCACCAGCAGCCGATCGGTGCGCCGGAAGTCCCGGGTCGCAACCGGTGGCGTCGTGGTGCTGCCCGCCAGCGTCGTGAACTCCCGCGCGGTACGGGCGAACCACACCTTCGGCGTCCCCAGCATCACCTCGGGCGCCGACAGGTCCGGCACCACGAGATCGCGGTTCTCGGTGTCGAGCGTGCCGGTGCCGTCGCCCTCCACCGTGATGCGCAAGTCGAGCCGGCCCGGCCTGGCGTCGAAGCTGATCGCGGCGCCCGCGCCCGCCGGCGCCAGCGTCGACGGCACGCGGCCGCGATAGACGATGTCACCCGCGGGCGAAGTGGCGAGCAGCGTCACCCGCCGCGCCTCATCCCGCTTCACACCGGGGGTGGCCGGCAGCGGCTCCCACAGGAAGGTCACCTTCGTGAGCCCGGCGGCGGCGGCGCGCCCGGTGCCGATCCACATGCGCACGTAGCGGCGGTTGGTCATCGGCGCGATCGCCGAGAGCGCCTTCGACACGGCCGTCGGCGGACGGGCCCGCGGCCCTTCGGCCGCGCGCTTCACGTCGGCCTCGGTGTAGGCCCAGTAGCCCCGCCGCGCGCGCACCTGCACGCCGGGCCGCTTCACCTTGACCTTGATCTCGTGGAACTTGCCATCAACCGGCGCCGGCGACGAGGTGTAGCCGACCAGGTAATAGGCGCTGGCGTCGCGGACGATCTGCTTCATCGCATTCCCGAGATCGTTGCGACTCACGATGGCCCGGCCGTCGGTGTTTTCCGCGAGCGACCGCAGGCTGTCGACACTCGAGTTCAGGTACGACTGGCTGGTGGACATCGAGATGTTCGAGCTGATGTCGAACTCCCCGGTGGAGAGGCGGCGGGGATCGAGCGCGTAAATGGACGTGTTGTTGCGGTTGGCGGCGGCGAACACGTCCTGCAGTTCCTGCAGCAGGTCGATGCCGGCGGTGAACTGCGCGCGTTCTTCCAGGGGATTGTTGTCGCCGGCAAACGGGTCCCGCGTCGCGCGGCCCGGGTCGTTGAAGCCGCCGGGCTGGTCGCTGCGCATCTGCGGCGGCAGCAGCGCCGAGTAGCCCTCACTCACGAGGATCACCGACTTGCGCCCCTCGCGCAGCGACCCAAGCTTGGTCGCAATGCCGCGGATTGCGGAGAGCGACACCTGCCGGCGCAACCGCTCGATGACGTCGGGCGTGAGCTTGTAGACGTAGGCGCGCTCCAGGTCGTTGATCGGCTCGTAGTTGTACTTGCGGCCCTCGAACTTCTCGACGGTGTTGATCACGCCCTGGTGATTGCGGGTCAGCACCACGGCATCGATCGGCGTCAACGGGTACATCACGCCGACCAGATCGTTGGGCGCCAGCTGGTTGGCGATGAACTCGACGATCGGCTTGCGCACCGACATGCTGTTCTCCCTGCGGACGTGATAGTCGTCCAGGAAGAACACGAAGATCCGGGAGCTCTCGTCGGCCGCCGCGGTTTCTTCGTCGTTGCGGGAGCGGATGCTCCGCTGCGTGTAGCTGGGCGCGGCGAGGGCGTCGATCTTCACCAGCCGCATGGTGTCGGCCTTCTGCGCCTTGCCGTCTTCCGTGATCTCGAAGTCTTCGAGCTTGAGGTCGTCCACCGGGTTGCCCTGGCGGTCGGTCACCGTGACATCGACGCGGACGAAGTTGATGCCGGTGCGGAAGACTGGTTGCTCGGCCTGGGGCCTGGGGCTTGGGGCTTGCCCGTCAGGCGCGGGCTGCTCTGGCGCCGGCGCAGCAGGGGTTTGCGTCGTGGCACCGGTGCCCGGCCTGCCCGCCGTCACGTCCGCCGTCGCCTCGGCGGAGGCGGCGGCGCGCACCACGGCCAGGCCGGCCACCAGAGTGGCCGCCAGCAGCAGAACCGAGCGCGAAGGCGTGATGCGCATGCCCGTGGGGTCGATGATAACATTGACGTTTTCCGCGAGTAGTTGGTCCTTACCCGGCTCTCTTGGCGACAAACCACGGGTTTGTCGATGAACCCCCGAGGTTTTCATGACTCAGACGATCGCCGCCGTCCCCGCGCTGACGAGGCTGGCCGAAGACGAAGTCATCTTTCGCGACAGCGTCTACGAATTTGCCGACAAGGAAGTGCGTCCGCTCGCCCGCGAGATGGACGAGCACGCCAAGATGTCCCCCGCCCTGATCGAGAAGCTCTTCGCCATGGGCATGCTCAGCGTCGAGGTGCCCGAAAGCTATGGCGGCGCCGGCGGTACGTTCTTCCACTCGGTGCTCGCGGTGGAGAGCCTGTCGCGGGTCGATCCCTCGGTCGGCGTCCTGGTGGACGTGCAGAACACGCTCGTGATCAATGCCGTGCTGCGTTGGGGCACGGATGCCATCAAGAAGACCTACCTCACCAGGCTGGCGACGAACACGATTGGCGCCTACTGCCTGTCGGAAGCGGGCTCGGGCAGCGACGCCTTCGCCCTCACGACCCGGGCCGTCGAGCAGGGTGACGGCTTCGCGCTGACGGGCCGCAAGCTGTGGATCACCAACGGCAACGAAGCGGGCATGTTCATCGTGTTCGCGACCATCAACCTCGAGGCCGGCTATCGCGGCATCACCGCCTTCATCGTCGATCGCGGCACGCCCGGGTTCACCGTCGGCAAGAAGGAAGACAAGCTCGGCATCCGCGCCAGCAGCACGTGCGAGTTGCTGTTCGACAACTGCGTGGTGCCGAAGTCACAAATTCTCGGCGAGGTCGGCAAGGGCTACAAGGTGGCGATCGAGACCCTCAACGAGGGCCGCATCGGCATTGGCGCGCAGATGCTCGGCCTGGCGCAGGGCGCGCTCGACCATACCGTGAAGTACATCAAGGAGCGCAAGCAGTTCGGCAAGTCGATCGCGGACTTCCAGGGCGTGCAGTTCCAGCTCGCGCGCATGGCCCTCGACGTGGAAGCGACCCGCCTGCTGGTCTACAACTCGGCGCGGCTCCGCGACGCGGGGCTGCCGTTCCTGACCGAAGCCGCGATGTGCAAGGTGTATTCGTCGGAGGTCGCCGAGCGGGTCGCCTCAATGGCGATCAACCTGTTCGGCGGCAACGGCTTCGTCAAGGAGTACCCGGTCGAGAAGCTCTATCGCGACGCCAAGATCGGCCAGATCTACGAAGGCACCACCAACATGCAGTTGATGACGATCGCGAAGAATATTCTCGGCTAGCTGACGGCTAGCTGAGAATAATTGAAAGGGTGCGGGCGTCTCGGCTCAGGCGCTCGAGCAGGCCGCCGCGCACGTAGCCGCCAGGACCTTCAATCCGAATCGCGGCAGCCACCGCCTGCTCGGCCGCCTTCACCGCACACGCCCTGGCGCGCGCCACGATCGTTCCCGCTTCCGCGTCATCGCGATCGATCGCCTGCGCCGATTCGTAGGTCAGCAGCCGCGCGGCCTCCCCTGCGGTGGCGGCGTTGGCGAATACCCAGTGCGGCGCCTGCTCGTCCGGTCCCGGCCGCACGCCAGCCGCCTTCATCGCCGCCACCGCATGCGCAGTGGCCGCACGGCCGACGCCCAGGGCCACGGCTGCCACGACCAGCCGCGCGCGGTCGAGATTGCCCGCGCCAACGGCCGCCAGCGCCCCCTCGCTGCCGAGCAAGCCCGGCAGCGCCAGCACCGTTCCCGGCGCCTCTCCGGCGAGCACCTCAAATCCGAGCTGCGCGCCAAGGCCGGCATTGATGATCGACACTTCTTCGATCACCAGCGTGGTGTTGAGCGCGCCGGCGTCGAGCAGTCCTCGCAGTGACGCCGCGCCGGAGGCTCCGGCGGCCGCGGTGCGCGCACGGGCGACCAGATGGTGCTGTTCAGGGGTCAGGTCGAAGGTCATGTCAGATAAGCCGAATCGCCGATGCCGATAAGCTCTGATGATAATTCGAAATGGCCATGGCAAGCCACGCCTTTGATCAAGAAAGGCTTGGCGTCCTCTGTGTCCTCGGTGGCTGACGTCGGGGGCTCCGGCTAAAGCCGGAGGCTACGACAGTTTTTGAAAAATTGGCCGCAGTCGCTCAGCGGTGCGCGGCAGCTCTTCCGGCAGCACCCGCACCTCTCCAACCACCGTCATGAAGTTGGTATCGCCGTTCCAGCGCGGAACCACGTGGGTGTGCAAGTGATCGACGATGCCGGCCCCGGCCGGGCGGCCGAGGTTCATGCCGACGTTGATCCCTTGCGGATGAAATGCTTCCGTGAGCACCTGCTCGCAGAGTTGCGTCAGCCGCGCCATCTCGCTCAATTCGTCCGCCGTCAGCAGCGCCAGCGTGGCGATGTGGCGGCGCGGCACCACCATCAGGTGACCGGCGTTGTAGGGATACAGGTTGAGAATGACGTAGGCGAGCCGGCCTTCGTGCACCACCAACTGCCGTCCGGATTCGGAGGCCGGCGCGGCGCAGAACACGCAGTCGGCGGCGTCTTCAGTGCGGGTCACGTAGGAATGTCGCCAGGGAGACCAGATGCGTTCCATTTGCCTCTCATGGCACCCCATAAAGGGGTGCCCTACCCGAACGGTTCGGAGAGGGTGCCCGGCAGACCGCTAAAGGGAACCCGCGGCGCCGTCGGCGGGCGGTGGGACCGGGGCGCCGTCGGGCGGCTCCCCGGTTTCCCGGTTGATCAGGTCTTTCAATTCCTTGCCCGGCTTGAAATAGGGAACGCGCTTGGGCGGCACGTCCACCTTGTCGCCGGTCTTGGGGTTGCGGCCCTTGCGGGGCTCGCGTTTACGAAGGCGGAAACTGCCGAAGCCGCGCAGCTCGATCTTGTCACCGCGCTTGAGCGCATCAATGATGCTCTCGAACACGGTGTCAACGATGACCTCCGAGTGCTTCTTCGTGAGGTCCGAGACACGCGAGACTTCTTCGACCAGTTCCGCCTTCGTCATAAATTTAAGGTGCCTAAGGTGCCTAAGGTGCCTCAGGTGCCTCAGGTGCCTCAGGTGCCTAAGGTGCCTAAGGTGCCTGGGGTGCCCTAAGGGCCGGTGCATGTCGCACTCAGCACTCCAGGCACCTCAGGCACTCCAGGCACCTCAGGCACTCTAGGCACCTCAGGCACTCTAGGCACCCTACTTGTGTTTCAGGTGGTCACCCAGCGTCGCGCCGCCCTGGCCCTGCGCCTCCGAGAACGACTCGTAGTCGGCGCGGTAGTTGGCGTTGGTCAGGGCGCGAATGCTGAGGCCGATTTTCCGCTCCGCCGGGCTGAGCTTGATGATCTTCATCTGGTAGCTCTTCTCGACTTCCAGATCGATCTTCTCGCCGCCCTGCGAATCGTCGAACTCGCTCACGTGAATCAGGCCTTCGATGCCTTCGTCGAGCTCGACGAACGCGCCGAAGTTGGTCATGCGGACCACCTTGCCCTCCACGGTCGAGCCGACCTGGTGACGGGCGAAGAAGTCTTCCCAGATGTCGGTGGCCAACTGCTTGAGGCCGAGCGACAGGCGCTGGTTCTCGGCGTCGATGCTGAGCACCATCGCCTCGACGACATCACCCTTCTTGAGCACTTCGCTCGGGTGCTTGACGCGCTTGCTCCACGACATGTCCGAGATGTGGATCAGGCCGTCGATGTCTTCTTCGACTTCGACGAACGCGCCGAACTCGGTGAGGTTGCGGACCTTGCCCTTGATCTTCGTGCCGACCGGGTACTTCGCGGCCAGCTCGTGCCACGGGTTGCTCTCGACCTGCTTGAGGCCGAGCGAGATGCGGCGCGCCGCGGGATCGACGCCGAGCACCATGGCTTCCACCGAGTCCCCGACGTTGAGGATCTTCGACGGGTGCTTGACGCGCTTGCTCCACGACATTTCGCTGACGTGGATCAGGCCCTCGACGCCGGGCTCCAGCTCGATGAAGGCGCCGTAGTCGGTCAGGCTGACCACCTTGCCGCTCATGCGGGCGCCGGCCGGGAACCGATCCATCACGGTGGTCCACGGGTCGGCCATCAACTGCTTGTGGCCGAGCGAGACGCGCTCGGTGGCCTGGTCGTACTTGAGCACCACCACGTCGATCTCGTCGTTGACCTTGAACAGCTCCGAGGGATGCCCGACGCGGCCCCACGACATGTCCGTGATGTGCAGCAGGCCGTCGATGCCGCCGAGGTCGATGAACGCACCGTAGTCGGTGATGTTCTTGACCACGCCGCGCAGGACCTTGCTCTCGGTCAGCGTCTCGAGCGTCGACTTCTTCTTCTCGGCGTTCTCCTCTTCGAGAAGCACCTTGCGGGACAGCACGATGTTGCCGCGCTTCTTGTTGACCTTGATCACGCGCATGCGCAGTTCCTGGCCCTTGAGGGCGTCCAGGTTGCGCACGGGACGCACGTCGATCTGGCTGCCGGGCAGGAACGCGCGGACGCCGATGTCCACGGCGAGACCGCCCTTGATCCGCTCGACGACGCGGCCGATCACGACCTTCCGTTCCTGGAAGGCGCGCTCGACTTCGTCCCAAATCTTCATCTTCTCGGCCTTCTCGCGCGAGAGGACGATGTGGCCTTCACGGTCTTCGGTGCGCTCGAGCAGCACATCGACCACGTCGCCTTCGCGCACGATGACCTGGCCGGTTTCGTCGAGGAATTCCTCGACGGCGATGACGCCTTCCGACTTGTAGCCGACGTCGATTACGACTTCATTTGCGGTGACCTTGAGAACGGTGCCCTTGACGACTTCACCTTCCGCGAGGTTGCGGAAGCTGTTATCGTAAAGGTCCAGCAGGCGGGCATACTCCTGTGGGTCGGTATCATCGTCATGACCCCAGGGTGACGTGGTTTTGAGCGCCTGCTTCCCCGGGATCCGGGCCGCGGGGGTCGCCGCGCCTTGAGGCTCCGAAGCGGGGGGTTGTTCGTCCTGCGAAATTGCCATTTGCGGTGCGTGTCCTTTACTCTCAGATTTGCTACTGTCAGGGAGCCAGCGTCGTGATCACAGCGGAACTTGTGAAGTGAACTGGAAACTGGCGGCCCGCGTAACCGATAGAGGTTACGTTACTTAGCGCTAACTGTCAAGAAAGCCGAAAGGATTTCGCCATGGCCCGCAAGAAGCCCGCAAGGCCCGCTGCCAGGAACGCTACGAAGAAGGCCGCGCCCCGTGCGGCGGTCCGAAAAGCCGTCAAGAAAGCGGTCAAGAAAGGCGTGAAGGCCGCGAAAGCGGTGGCCCGCAAGGCCAGAAAGCCGCTGAAGAAGGCGTCACGGCAGGCCGCGGGCGCGAGGGTCGCCGCCACCAGGAGAGCCAAGGCCGGCGCCAAGGTCGCCAAGGCGAAGGCCAAGGTGGTCATCAAGAAGGTGAAGCAATCCGCCGCCGGCAAGAAAGCAGTGGCCGTGAAGGCCGGCGTCAAGGCGGCGTTCACGCCGCCCAAGAAGGCCAACCTCGACCGGCCGCGCAAGACCGTGGCCGACATCCACGGCCTGCCCTCCAGCCTCGGCATGGCCGACCGGATGGCTTCCGCCGCGCACAGCGGGCGGGAAGACATGAACCAGAAGATGCAGCGGAACAACGCCGCAAGCCCCGCCCTCACTGCGGGGGATGTGGACGCCGACTGGCCGTCCGCCGACGCCGTGGGCGACGAGGCCCCGGGCGGCGACAACCCCACGCCTGATCAGGATGTGGTGGACGAAATCGGCCGCGCCCTCGGCGTCGAGTACGCGGACGACGAAGAACTGCAGGGCGGCGGGGAGATCGTGGACCGCGACCGCCACCGCTGGGAACTCGACCCGGCCTCGAAGGACGACTTCGACGAGCAGGAATAGCGCGGCGATGGCTGAAGCCATCGCCCTCCGAAC
>CAYHCX010000077.1:0-1536 GCA_964355095.1 uncultured Acidobacterium sp. | reverse complement strand
CGCGGCGATGGCTGAAGCCATCGCCCTCCGAACGTTCGGAGAGCGGCGGCTTTAGCCGCCGCTGAGCAGCGCGATCGACACGTATTTCACGTCCAGATACTCATCCAGACCCCACCGGCCGCCCTCGCGGCCGATGCCCGACGCCTTCACGCCGCCAAACGGCGCGTGGGGCGTCGCCGGCAAGCCGTCGTTGACTCCGACAATGCCATAGTCCAACGCCTCGGCCACGCGGAACGCGCGTCCGAGGTCGCGTGTCCACAAGTACGCCGCCAGCCCGTAGGGCGTGTCGTTGGCCGCCTTCACCACGTCCGCTTCCGAGGTGAACCCGACGATGGGCGCGACCGGCCCGAAGGTTTCTTCGTCGAGGATGCGCATGCCCGGCGCGACGCCCACGAGCAGGGTCGGCTCGAAGTAGAGCCCCTCACGGGCGTGACCGCCGACCACGGCGCGGGCGCCCTTCGACACTGCGTCCGCCACGTGAGCGGTCACCTTGTCGAGCCCCGCCCGATCCACGAGCGGTCCCACCTGCGTGGCATCGTTCAGCGGATCGCCCACGCGCAGCGCCTGCACCGCTTCGGCCATCCGCGCCACGAAGGCCTCGCGAATGGAGTCATGCACGTAGATCCGGTTGGCGCACACGCAGGTCTGGCCGGCGTTGCGGAACTTGGTGGCCATCACCTGCTGGACCGCCTGCTCCACGTCGGCGTCCTCGAAGATGAGAAACGGCGCGTGTCCGCCCAGTTCGAGGGACACGCGCTTCACGGTGCGGGCGGCCTGCGCGTAGAGGAGCTTCCCCACTTCGGTGCTGCCCGTGAACGTCAGCTTGCGCACACGCGCGTCGTCGAAGAAGGGCGCGGAGACGGCGGCCGGATCGGAGGTCGTCAGTAACTGGAACGCGTCGGCGGGCCCGCCCGCGTCGACCCAGAGCTCCGCGAGGCGCACGGCCGTCAGCGGCGACTGCTCCGCCGGCTTCAGCACCACGGTGCATCCGGCAGCCAGCGCCGGCGCGACCTTGCGCGTGACCATGGCCGCGGGAAAGTTCCACGGCGTCACCGCGTAGACCGGCCCGACCGGCTGCCGCATGGCGAACAGCCGCTTGCCGGCCGCATGGGTGGGGATGATGTCACCGTAGGCGCGCTTGCCCTCGTCGGCGTACCAGTCCACGAACCCGGCGGCGTATTTCACCTCGCCGCGCGCCTCGGTAATCGGCTTTCCCATCTCGCCGGCCATGAGTCGCGCGATCGCGTCTTCGTTCTGGAGGATGAGATCGCGCCACCGGCGCAAGATGTCAGCGCGTTCGAAGGCGGTCTTCGCCTTCCATGACGGGAACGCGCTCACCGACCGTTCGATGGCGCCCCGCGCTTCGTCCGCTCCGCCGTTGACCGCCGAGCCAACCACTGCGCCCGTTGCGGGATTGATGATGTCGAATGTCTTCATCCTGCCCTTTCCGCCGGGGCTAAAGCCCCGGCTCTCCGAACGTCGGCGTTCGGAGGGCGACGGCTTTAGCCGTCGCCTACTGTTGGAGGGCGATGGCTT
>CAYHCX010000076.1:16148-19266 GCA_964355095.1 uncultured Acidobacterium sp. | reverse complement strand
TGCCGAGCACCGGGTGCGGGGTGTAGACCTCTTCCACGGCCTTCTGTTCATCCGCCGTCAGGGTCACGTGCAGTCCGGCGATCAGTTCATCGAGCTGTTCGAGCCTGGTCGCACTGACGATCGGTGCCGTCACGCCCGGGCGGTTCGCCACCCAGGCAAGGGCCACCTGGATCGGCAGGACGCCCTTCCGCTTCGCCACGTCGACGACGCGCTCGGCGACGTCGTAATCGCTGTCCGCATAGTACAGGCTATGGCCGTAACCATCGTGCCGTTCGCGCAGCGACGCATCCCTGGTCCCCCGCCGGCGGTTGCCGGCCAGAAAGCCGCGCGCCAGCGGACTCCACGGAATCACGCCGATGCCCTCGGCCTGGCACAGCGGGAACATCTCGCGCTCTTCCTCGCGATACACCAGGTTGTAGTGGTTCTGCATCGACACGAACCGCGTCCAGCCATGCAGGCGCTGGGTGGCCAGCATGTTCGCGAACTGCCAGGCAGACATGCTCGAGGCGCCGAGGTACAAGGCCTTCCCCGCCCTGACAACGTCGTGGAGCGCTTCCAGCGTCTCTTCAATCGGCGTGTGGGTGTCGTAGCGATGAATCTGGTAGAGGTCGACGTAGTCCATGCCGAGCCGCTTGAGGGAGCCGTCGATGGCCTCCATGATGTGCTTGCGCGACAGGCCGCCGCCGTTGGGGTGATCGACGACCGGGTAGAACACCTTGGTCGCTACCACCACTTCCTCCCGCCGGACGAAGTCTTTCAGCGCCCGGCCCACCACCTCTTCACTGGCGCCGCGTGAGTACATGTCGGCGGTGTCGAAGAAGTTGATGCCGAGGTCCAGCGCCCGCTTGATGAACGGGCGGCTGGCCGCCTCGTCCAGCACCCACGGCCGCCAGGTGGGCGTGCCGTAGGTCATGGTGCCGAGACACAGTCGCGAGACCTTCAGGCCGGTGGTGCCAAGGCGGACGTAGTCCATTGTCGTTTCTCCATGATGAGGAAATACGGGATCGAAAGCATCGCCAGCGCGCCGGCCACGGCGAAGGCGCGGCCGAAGCCGTAGTGCTCGCTGAGCCAGCCGATGGCAATGGAGCCCGTGCCAATGCCGGTGTCGAAGGCCCCGATCAAGGCGCCGAAGGTGGCGCCACGGCGATGGTCGGGCACGTGATGCATCAAGTGGGCCACGAAAATCGGATAGGCCGAGCCGAAGCCCACGCCGAACAGGACCGCCGACAGGGCGAAGGTCATCCGGGTCGAGGCGAACGCGAGCACGAAGACGCCGAACACCATCATGGCGAGGCACGGCACGATCACCCGGGCGTGACCGACCCGGTCGGCATAGCGGCCGATGAACGGGCGCGTGGCGACAATCGACAGGGCGAAGATCGTGAAGAACAGCGCCCGGGGAGTCACGCCAATGGTGTCGGCGTAGACGGCGACGAAGCTGGTGATGCCGCCGTAGCTGAACGAGTAGAGAAACAGGGTGACGGCGCCGACGATCACGCGCCACTCCACCAGGTCCGATGGCTTCAGCGACAGCGGCGGCATCTCCCGCCGCCGGTCCGGCGGCAGCCGCCAGGCAATGACGGCCATGATCAGGTTCAACGCCGCCGATTCGAGGCACAGCAGCGTCCATCCGCCGCGGTCGAAGACCCACAGGCCGAGCCACGGCGCGATCGCCACCGCCAGGATGCTGGCAAAACCGGCGTAGCCAAGTCCTTCGGCCCGGCGCGACTGGGGAACGATGTCGATGACGTAGGCACTGGAGGACGACAGCAACCCCGACCAGAACACGCCGTGGACGAGGACCAGCGACAGGATGACCTGGTAGGACGGCGCCACCGCGTAGAGCAGCGAGAAAGCGGTGATGGCGAGGCTGGCCACGATCAGGACCCGCCGCTTGCCGAGGCGATCGCCGATGGCCCCCGTAATCGGCGCCGACACCGCGGAGGCGTAGGTCAGGAAGCCGAGGAACAGGCCCGCCTCGCTGCCCGTCCCGCCCAGCGCGAGGATGTGGAACGGCGCCGTCGGCAGCAACTGGAACGCGGACATGAAGACCGTGAAGCTGTAGCTGCACATCAGGAAGAAGCGCGGCGTAAAGAGCTCGTCAGGCTCTGATGTCGAGTACGAGCTTGCCAATGTGCGTGCCGGCCTCCATGAGCCGGTGGGCGTCCGCGGCCTGTGCCAGCGGAAACACCTGGTGAATGATCGGCCGCACCGCGCGCGACTCGAGCAGCGGCCACACCTGCCGCCGCAGTTCGGCCGCGATGGCGCCCTTCTCCTTCGGCGAGCGTGGCCGCAGCGTCGACCCGGTGATCCACGCCCGCTTGCGCATCAGCACCGAGACATCGACCTCGGCCTTCGGGCTCTTGAGAAACGCAATCTGGACCAGGCGGCCCTCGGTGGCCAGCAGGTCCACGTTGCGGGCCAGGTAGTCGCCGCCGACCATGTCGAGGATGAGATCCACGCCGCGGCCGCCGGTGGCCTCCTTCAGCGCCGCCACCCAGTCGGTGGTGCGATAGTTGATCGCGATGTCGGCGCCGAGGTCGCGGCACGCCGCGCACTTCTCGTCGCTGCCGGCGGTGGCGAACACCCGCGCCGCGAATTCCCGCGACAACTGGATCGCGGTGGTGCCGATGCCGCTGGTGCCGCCATGAATCAGGATCGACTCGCGCTCGTGCAGCCGCCCGCGCTGGAACACGTTGGTCCAGACCGTGAAGTAAGTCTCCGGAATGGCCGCCGCTTCGATGAAGCTCAGGCCCTTCGGCATGGGCAACACCTGTTCGTAGGGCACGGCCGCCAGTTCGGCGTAGCCGCCACCGGCCACCAGCGCGCACACGTCGTCGCCAATCGCGAAGCCGGTGACGCCGGCGCCAAGGGCGATGACGGTGCCAGCCACTTCCAGGCCCGGAATATCGGAGGCGCCAGGTGGAGGCGGGTACTTGCCAAGCCGCTGGATGATGTCGGGGCGATTGACACCGGCCGCCGCCACGTCGATGAGCACGTCACCCGGCCCGGCCGACGGGTCCGGCCGCTCGGCGAGCTTCAGAACATCAGGAGGCCCAAACGCGGAAATCTCGACAACTCGCATTCTGAATGCCTCACACGGAATGCATCATTTCAA
>CAYHCX010000076.1:0-16048 GCA_964355095.1 uncultured Acidobacterium sp. | reverse complement strand
CAAAAATACAACACCGGGTGTGGTTTTCCGGAGCGTTCGTGAGAAAACCACACCCGGTGTTGTTCTGTCATTTGCCATAGCGGGAGCCAATCGTCGGAATCAGGTAATCGCGAAAGGCGCGGGTGAAGTCGTGGGCCGGGGCGAAGCCCCAGTCCTTGCGGGCGGCGGTGTCATCCACGTCTTCGGGCCAGGAATCGACGATGCCCTGCCGCTTGGTGTCGATCTGCCAGGTGATGTTGGCGCCCGGAAATGCGCGCACCACTTCCTGCCGCACTTCGTCGGCCGACGGGTTGAACGCGGCCAGGTTGTAGGCCGTGCGGGTCAGCGCCGCCTTCGGCGCTGCCGCCAGCCGCAGCAGCGCCTCGACGCCGTCGGGCATGGCCATGAACGGGATGCGGGTGTCGGGGCGGACGAAGCAGGCGTAGGCCTCACCCTTCGCCGCGGCGTGAATCATCTCGGGAGCGTAGTCGGAGGTGCCGCCCGACGGCACGGTGAGCGCCGAAATGAGCCCCGGGAACCGCACGCAGCGGAAGTCGACGCGGCCCGACTGCGGCTCGGCGGCCAACTGCTTGTAGAACCTCGCGTAGTAGCGCCCGAGCTGCTCGCAGTACAGCTTGTTGCAGCCATACATGGTGGACGGCGTGTTGAAGTCGTCTTCTTTCACGCGCCCGGCCATGCGCTTGGCATCCAGGTCCGGCAGGCCGTACGCGGCAATCGACGACGGGTAGAGGAACGTCACCGGCCGGCCGTGCGATTCCGCTTCGCGCTGGGAAAACTCGAGCAGGTTGAGCGTGCCTTCGACGTTGATCTGGTGGGCCGTGACCGGCGTGAACTCGGAGCGCGTCGACAGCAGCGCCGCCAGGTGATACACGGTCTCGACCTCGAACTCCGACAGCACCCGCTCGAGCAGCGACTTGTCCATGATGGAGCCGGTGAACTCGCGCTGCACCTGACGCGCGAGCGCCGGCTCCAGGGGATTGACGTCGAGCGTCACCACCGGCTGCGCGCCGGCCCCGGCCAGGTGCGCGATCAGCCCATGACCAATCTCTCCACCCGCGCCCGTAATCAACACGACCGGCTTACGCATCAAGACGACTCTCCCGTCACGGCTGGCAAGAACACGCGAAAACTGGCGCCGCGACCGCGTTCGCTGACCACCGAGATGGCGCCGCCGGTCTGACGGATGATTCCGTACACGGTGGCCAGCCCCAGGCCGGTCCCGCGGCCGGTCTCTTTCGTGGTGAAGAAGGGTTCGAAGATTCGCGCCTGCGTAGCCTGATCCATGCCGATGCCGTTGTCGCTGACGGCCAGCAGCACGAACTGCCCGGGCGCCAGCCCGGCCTGCGACATCTCCGGCGAGTCGGCCTCGAGGCGCACGTTCGACGTCCGCACCGTGATCATCCCGCCGCTCGGCATCGCATCCCGCGCGTTGACAATCAGGTTGAGCAGCACCTGCTCGATCTGGGCCGGGTCGGCCAGCACCTTCGCCACTCGTTGCGCGAGATCGAGCTGCAACCGGACCTCGGTGCCAATCAGGCGGCGCGCCATCCGCGACACGCTGGAGACAATCTCGTTGATGTCGAGCGACACCGGCTGCAGGACCTGCTTGCGGCTGAACGCCAGCAACTGGCGCGTCAGCGACGCGGCGCGGTCCGCGGCGTGCAGGATCTCGTCGACCTCGGCCGCCATCGCCGGGTCGTTCTTCACCCGGTGCGACATCAACTCGGCGTTGCCGCGAATGGCGGTCAACAGGTTGTTGAAGTCGTGCGCGATGCCGCCGGCGAGGCGGCCGACCGCCTCCATCTTCTGCGCCTGGCGCAGCTGGTCCTCGAGCTTGACCCGGTCGCTGATGTCGATCACGGTGGCCAGGATGGCCGGCTGCCCGGCAAACTCGGTCGTCGCGCAGAACGCCTCGGCCTGCACCACGGTGCCGTCCTTGCGCTGGCCACGGATCGTCAGCTGCACGTTCGCGGCGGTGGTGGCGTCCATGCGCGAGAGCTGATCGACGACCAGCGCGCGATCCTGCTCGTGCAACACCGTGTAGGCCCACGGCAGGTCCAGCAGTTCCTGCTGGGTGTAGCCGAGAATGTCGGCGGCCTTCGGATTGGCGTAGACCAGCCGGTCGTGCTGGACGATGTAGACGCCGACCAGCGACTGCTCCACCAGTGCCCGGTACTTCGCCTCGGCGGCCCGCAGCGCGTCTTCGACCCGCCGCCGCTCCGTGATGTCGCGGGCCATCGCCTGCATGCCGGTGTAGTGGCCATTGGCGTCGAACACCAGCCACGCGTTCTGCCCCAGCCACACTTCCTGCCCCGACTTGCTGACCGCGGGGAACTCGACGTAGGAGGTCGGCACGCCGCCGCTGGTCTGCTGGTAGTAGTGCTGCAGGATCGCCGGCCGGTAGTCGGCGCGGATGAACTCGGTGAAGCGGCGCCCGATCACCTCGTCGTTGGTGTAGCCAAACACCCGCAACGTCTGGGGATTGACGAAGCGGAAGTAGCCCTCGGCATCCGCCTCGAAGATGATATCGGCGGCCGCGTCGAAGAGCTGGGTGTAGCGATCCTCGGTGACCCGCAGGGCGTCTTCGGTCGCCTTCCGCTCGGTCACGTCGCGGTAATAGACGACGATGGCGCCGACCGTCGGCTCCTGCAGCAGGTTCCGCGCCATGCCTTCGACCCACCGCACGGTGCCATCCCGATGGCGGCAGCGGAAGGCGCCAGCCTGCGGCACGGCCGGATGGTCGAACAGCTCGCGGACCAGCCGCTGCCAGGCGTCGCGGTCGTCGGGCTCGACCAGGTCGCGGACCCGGAAACCGATCAGCTCGTCCGGTGCATAGCCGAGCACCGCGGCCGTGGCCGGGTTCGCCCAGTGGATGATGCCGTCGTTATCCGCCAGCACCACCGCGTCAACGCTGAAATTGACGAGGGCCGCGAGTTGCTCGACGCCCTTTGTCCCGTTCACCGCATGCTCCGCCTGGGCATCTGCCTATTCTAGTGGAGCGTATCAACCAATGCGCAACGACGAGCGGAACGGCCCCTTTGCGTATCGATCGGACGTCCCACTGAGCGTGTGCAACGCCGCCGCGGCCTACCAGAGGACGGCCTTCATCCCGGCAATGGCGATCTCCACCTTGCCGAGGTCGTCGAGCACGCGCTCCACTTCGGCGAGCGTCGCGGCCAGGGCCTCGGGCGGCGGCAGGCTGCCCCGCTTGACCTCCCAGGCCAGGTCGCGCGTGGTTTCGGCGCAGGCGCGGCACACCTGCAGCGTGTGCTCGTGCGCGTCGATCAACCGGCGGACTTCCTGCTGCTCTTCCGGAGTCACGGCAACGGCCCTACGTCCGATAGGGATCGGGACGCCAGGTCCGGATCGAGGCCTTGATGTCGTTGGGGGTCAGGTTCTCGCGCGCGGCCCGCTCGAGCAACGCGCCCAATTCATCATCCGAAGCAAATCGCAGCGCCGCGGTCTGCTTGGCGGAGAGCCTGGCCAGGTTGGCGTCCTGCCCGGCCGGCAGCAGCTCCGCGCAGCGGACTTTCATCTCGAGCATGATGATGCGGTCCTGCAGCGCCACGATGTACCAGCGCGAGATGCAAACGAGGGTGAACACCGCCAGCGACAAGGCGCTGATGGCGAGGTCTTCCGAGCGCCACCCCAGGTGCAGGTGGCCATAGATGCCGACCATGGCCGCCAGCGTGAAGAACGCAGCCACGTAGGTGGGCACCGGGTGGTGCGCGTGGCTCTGGTAGCTCTGCTCGGCCATTACTTCAGCTTCCTCGCGGCCAGCATGGTCCGGGTGGCGTCGGCGCTGCCCTGGGCGTCGAGGGCGGTGACGCCCAGGCAGGCAAGAATGGCGATTACAGCCAGGCGCATCTCCGCATTCTATCGTCCATCAATGAGATCGCCCAGGCCACCGACGCGGTCGAGGATCGAGCCCTCTTCCTTGCGCCAGCCTTTGCTCTGCGGCGCGGCGGCGTAGATGCGATCGGCCATGCGCGAGAGCGGGAGCGACTGCAGCCACACGCGGCCGGGCCCCTGCAGCGTGGCGAAGAAGATGCCTTCCCCGCCGAAGAGCGCCGTCTTGATGCCACCGACGAACTGGATGTCGTAGTTGACGCTGGACTGCAGCGCCACCAGGCAGCCGGTGTCCACGCGCATGGTTTCACCGGCGGCCAGCTCGAAGTGATGAATGGTGCCGCCGGCGTGCACGAAGCACAGGCCGTCGCCTTCGAGCTTCTGCATGATGAAGCCTTCACCGCCGAACAGGCCGACGCCAAGCTTCTTCTGGAACGCGATGCCGACCGACACGCCGCGGGCGGCGCACAGGAACGAGTCTTTCTGGCACACCAGGTGCCCGCCGAGCGCGCGCAGGTCCATCGGGATGATCTTGCCCGGATAGGGCGCGCCGAAGGCGACCTTGTGCTTGCCCTGGCCCCCGTTGGTGAACACCGTCATGAACAGGCTTTCACCCGTCAGGATGCGCTTGCCGGCGCCGAGCAGCGCGTCCATCACGCCCTTGGACTGCTTCTGGCTGCCATCGCCGAAGATCGTCTCCATCTGGATGCCACTGGTCATGTACATCATCGCGCCGGCCTCGGCGACCGCGCCCTCACCTGGATCGAGGGTGACCTCGACGAACTGCATCTCGTTGCCGTGGACCTCGAAGTCGATGTCGTGGGCGCGGCGACCCGGCGCCGGCGGCAAAACGAAGGCCGCTCCCGCGGCTTGGCTCGCCGAAGCGCCGGCGGGGCCTTTGACAAACGGCGCGAAGGCGGCCACCTCCTTCACCTTCTGCCACGACGTCATGCCGGCGCTGAAGACGAGCGTCTCGGCGTCGATGCTGCCGTTCTGCAGGTTGGAGATGATCTCGTTCTGCCCAACCGGTCCCACCTGGTGGCCGCCGATGGCCATGTACCACTGATTCGAGCCGTCCATGTGCGCTACTCCTTATCCTCTTCGGCGTCGATCTTCGCCGCCGTCTCCACTTCGATCGCCGCGACCGCCGCCGGATCCAATCCCAACTGGTGCGCCAACTGCGCCAGGTAGATGCGCTCGGCGCCCGACACCGTTTCGTCGGCCCGCACGATGGTAAACGCGAGCACGTAGTATTCCTTCTTCGCCGCGGGGTCGGTGACCCCGCGCACAATTTCGGCCAGCGGCCGCGGTTGCGCGAGCTCCGCCTCGACGACCGAGTCGAGCCCGGCCTCCTTGGCCCGCGCCAGGATCAGGGCACGCTCCTGCGGCGTCAGCTCGCCGTCGGCCCGCGCCGCCGACACCGCCAGCCTCACGAGCTGCAGCAGCGGATCGGCCAGCGACTCGGCGACCGCCGGAATGGGAGGCACCTGTGCACTTGGTACATTGGCGCTCGGCATCTGAGGTACGTTCTGCCCCTTGATGCTGTCGTAAATCCCCCACGCGACGCCCGCCGCCGCCATCACCGTGCTGGCGGTCAGAAAGCCGCCGTGGCCGGTGATGAAGCGGGTCGCCCGCCGGGCGCGCTTGCGTCCGGAGCGGCCCATGGCGCCGCGCAACACGATGGAGAGAATGTCAGCCGGATTGGTCAGCACGTCGTTCGTCCCTCAGTGAAGAAAATACTGGCAGCGCCGTGGAAAGGTTCCAGTGGAAAAAACGAACGATCCTCGTCTAAATGACGACTACATCTGGGTTGAGGCCTGCTTGACCCCCACCGGCTTCGGCGCCTCGGGCGTCCAGTCTTCGCCCGGGTTGATGAAGCGGTTGGTTTCCAGCTTGTATTGCTTGTCGTACAACTGGCGGTAGCGGCCGTCGCGGGCCAGTAACTCGTCGTGGGTGCCGCGTTCGACGATCTCGCCGCCCTCCATCACCAGAATCTGGTCGGCGCTGCGGATGGTGGACAGGCGGTGGGCAATCACGAAGGTGGTGCGGCCGGTGCGCAGGGCCTTGAGGCCGTCCTGGATCATCTCTTCGCTCTCGCTGTCGAGGCTCGACGTCGCTTCGTCGAGGATCAGCACCTTCGGCGACGCCAGGATGGCGCGCGCGATCGACACCCGCTGGCGTTGGCCGCCACTCAACTTGATGCCGCGCTCGCCGACGATGGTGCCGTAGCCCTCGGGGAAGCGCATGATGAATTCCTCGCAGTGCGCCAGGCGCGCCGCGGCCTTGATCTCGTCGAGCGACGCGCTCGGCTCGGCGTAACCGATGTTCTCGGCAATGGTGCCGTCGAACAGGAAATTCTCCTGCAGCACCGACGCCAGCTGCTCGCGGTAATCGCGCAGCGGGATGTCCATCAGGTTCTTGCCGTCCACCGAGATGGCGCCCTTCAGCGGCCGGTTGAACGCCATCACCAGGCTGATCAGGGTGCTCTTGCCCGACCCGCTCGACCCCACCAGCGCCGTCGTCGTGCCGGGCGCGGCGTGGAAGGTGACGTCCTTTAACACCGGCACGCCCGGGTTGTACTCGAACCATACGCCGTCGAACCGGATGTCGCCCTGGATCGCGCCGAGCGAGGGCTTGCCGGCGTCGGCCTCGTCTTCGGTCTCCATGTTCATGATCTCGCGGATGCGGTCGAGACCGGCGAACGCCTCGGTGATCTGGGTGCCGATGCTGGCGATCGAGATCATCGGCGTCGCGAGCAGGCCAATGAAGAAGATGTACATCACGAAATCGCCCAGCGTCATCTTGCCGGCGAGGATGTCGTTGCCGCCCATCCAGATCATCACCACGCCGACCACGCCGATGATCACCGTGCTGCCCGAGGTGGTCGCCGACACGCCGGTCATCGACTGGGCGATGTTCCGGAACAGCTTGTGGGCGCCGTGGGTGAAGACAATCTCCTCACGCTTCTCGGCGGTGTAGCTCTTGACGATGCGGATGCCGCCCAGCGCCTCGGTGAGGCGGCCGGTCACTTCCGCCTGGATCTTGCCGCGCTCGCGGAACAGCGGCCGCAGCCGCTTGAAGGCGTAGGCCATGCCGCCGCCAAACAGCGCCAGCACGATCGCGGTGACCACGGTCATGCGCCAGTTCAGGTAGAGCAGCACGCCGAGGCTGATGAACGCGGTGAGCACGCCGCCCACCAGTTGCACCAGGCCGGTGCCGACCAGGTTGCGGATGCCTTCGGCGTCGCTCATGATGCGCGACAGCAGCACGCCGGTCTGGGTGGAGTCGAAGTAGCGCACCGGCAGGCGCATGATCTTGGCCTGCACCTTCTTGCGCATGTCGGTGATGGCGCGCTGCGCCGCCACGCCGAGCGTCTGCGACAGGCCGAAGCTGGTGAACGCCTGCACGACGGTGGCCGCTCCCGCCGTCAAGGCGATCGGCACCAGCAGGTCGTGCCGCCCCTTCCCGATCACATCGTCGATCACGTACTTGGACAGCGCCGGCAGGACGATGCCCGACAGGCGGCTGATCATCATCAGGGTCAGGCCGATGGTCAGGCGCCGGCGATGGACCCACACCAGCTCGCGGAACTCCCGCCAGGCCGCCGCCGAGTCGATCTTCTTCCTGGCCGCGCTCTTCCCGGGGTCGGGGCCACCGGCGAGCGCGCCGCGGCCGCTGCCGGACCGCTCGGCTCGTCGCATGCTGGGGGCGCCGGATCTGAGGATGACCATAGGTGCTTTCTGATGGCCAGGGGCCTGGGGCTTGAGGCTTGCAAGCCCCAAGTCCCAAGTCCCAAGCCGCTTAGTGCACGGCGTAGGGCACGGCGAGGGTGAACGGCGCGATGCGCGCGTCGAAGGTATCACCCGACGGCGTCACCATCGTGTAGCTGCCATGCATGGCGCCGACCGCCGTCTTCAGGTTGCAGATACTGTCGTAGTCGTAGGTGGCGCCCGGCGCCAGCACGGGCTTCTTGCCGATCACGCCTTCGCCCCGCACTTCTTCCTCTTCGCCGTCGGCGTTGGTGATCACCCAGTGACGGCTGAGCAGTTGCGCGGTCTCCGGCCCGATATTGGAAATGCGGATGAAGTAGGCGAACCAGTATTCCTTGTCCTTGGGTGAGCTGCGCTCCGGAAGAAACCTGGTGGTGACCTGGATGCGGATGCCGTTGGTGGTGGTGTCGCTCACTGAACGATTATCCCACGCTTGGGGCTTGGGGCTTGGGGCCTGGGGCCTGGGGCTTGAGGTCAGTCCAAGTGCCCGCGTTCGGCGTCGCCCATCTCGACACCGGCCGCCGGGAAGTACTCCGTCCATCTCCCACTCACCTTTGACGCCACGTCGGGATGGCAGGATACTTCGGCGGGATACCACGGCTTCATCCGCGCATCGATCACGACCGGGGGCTCGTAGGCGATGTGGTTGCGCACCACGCGCCGGGCTGCCGAGTGAATGTCGGCCGCCGGCTCGAACCGCGTGAACGTGGTCCACAGGAAGTTCATGTCGCTGCGGGTGGCGCGTTCCGGCTCGTCGCTCACCACCACCAGCGGCCAGCCGGCAAACGCCGGGTGCGCGGCGACGCGGGCCGCGGCCTGCGGATCGTCGCCGTAACCGCGGGTCCCCACCACCAGGCAGCCGCCACAGTAGACGCGGACGCCGGTGACATCCGACGGCGGCGGCGTCGACGGCGCGAACGTCCGCGGCAGCTCGCGCACCGGATCCCCCAGCCCGAGCCACACGCCCTTGGAGCCTTCGTTGACGACCGGCCCGGTGTAGTCCAGCGTGTCCATGGACAGGTTGGCGAACACGTAGAGGTCGGTGCGCGGGTCGGTGCGCGCCAGCACGTGCTCCAGCGTGGAACGGAAGTCTTTCACATCCACGAACTGATCGGTGAGGAGGATGAACTTGGTGAGCGACAACTGTCCTTCGCCGAGAATGCGGAACGCGCTCGCCATGGCCTCGCGCTGGTAGCGCTGCTTGACCACGGCGGCGGCCAGCGAGTGGTAGCCGGTCTCGCCGTAGGACCACAGCTGCTCCACCGCCGGCATCACCAGCGGGAACAGCGGCGACAGCAGCTCCTGCAGCAGGTCGCCGATGAAGAAGTCCTCCTGGCGGGGCTTGCCGACGACGGTCGCGGGATAGATGGCGTGCTTGCGATGCGCGATCTGCCGGACGTCGAACACCGGGTAGTCGTGCCGCAACGAGTAATAACCGTAGTGATCGCCGAACGGCCCCTCCGGCCGGCGGACCCTGGGCGCCACCTGCCCCATCAGCGCAAACTCCGCGTTGGCAATCAACGGATGCGGATGCCCGTTTGGAGCCGTGACCTGCGGCAGCCGCTCGCCGGCGATCAGCGAGGCGAGCATCAGCTCCGGCACGTTCTCGGGCAGCGGCGCGATGGCCGACAGGATCAGCGCCGGCGGGCCGCCGAGAAACACCGTCACCGGCAGCGCCTCGTTGCGGGCTTCGGCGCGCGCGTAGTGAAAACCGCCGCCCTTGCCGATTTGCCAGTGCATGCCCGTGGAGGTCGCATCGTGCACCTGCAGGCGATACATGCCGAGGTTGCTTGCCCCGCCGGAGCCGTGCGCAGGCGGGTGCCCGGGCTTCTCTGGATGTTGCGTGTAGACCAGCGGCAGCGTCACGAACGGCCCGCCATCGTCCGGCCAGCAGGTGATCACCGGCAGGCGATCGAGGCGGACGTCGGTGGTCACGACCTCGCGCACCGGCCCGGTCGCCACGCGTCGCGTGCCCACCTTCAGCAGATCGAAGCCAATGTCGCGGGCGCCCCAGAGCTTGGCCGGGGTCGGCGGCAGCAGCGTTTCGGCGAGGCGCACCACCCGCTTGATGAAATCCAGCGGCCGCTTGCCAAAGGCGAGTTCCGCCCGCCGCGGCGTGCCAAACAGGTTGGTGACCAGCGGGAACGCCGCCCCTTTAACGTTGGTGAACAGCAGCGCCGGGCCGCCGGCGGCAATCACCCGCCGATGGATTTCCGCGGCCTCCTGCACCGGATCGACCGGCGCGGTGATCTCGACAAGGTCGCGATCGCGGCGGAGCTGATCGAGAAAGGCTCTAAGGTCTGGGAACATCGTAGACGGGCCGTCCGCCGATCATAGTCAACACCGCCCGGATCGTGCGGAGTTCCTCTTCGGTCGCCGCGAAGGGATCGCGCGACAGCACCGCCAGGTCGGCCAGCGCGCCGACGGCCAGGCGGCCCTTGTCCTTGTCTTCGAACTCGCCGATGGCCGACCCATGCGAGTAGGCGGTCACCGCCTGCGCCATCGACAATCGCTCGTCGCCCAGCGCCGCCGCGGTCGCGAGCCGGAGCAGGTCGAACCCGCGGAGGGCTCCTCCCGACCCGAGCCCGAGCGGGACGCCGGCGTCGAGCACCGAACGAAGCGGCGCACCCGGGCCCGGCACCTCCACGACGACCACGCCCAGTTTCGGCAGGCGCGCCAGCAGGCCAGGAGCAACCGCGCCCAACTGCTCCAGGCGCGGCCGTTTCGCCTTCCACACATCCGCGGCGCCATGGCGTTCGAGTGCGTCCACATAGGCACCGGCCGCCTGCGCGTCACGGCTGGCGATGGCCAGCGGGTCCTCGCTGCCATAGGCCCACCCCACCGCTTGCCGCAGCCGTTCGTCGTCTTCGGCGCCAAGCGCGAAGCCCATGCCACGCACGTCGATCCGCGGCGTGGGCTGCGGTGGGAAGAACGGCCGGCTGTCGCGATTGTCCCCGGTCGCGTCCGGTTGAGGCATGCGCAGGATTCGCACCCGCAACGGCAGGCCGGCCTCGAGAAAGGCGCGCACGGTGCCGGCGACCGGCGAGACCGAAAACACCTGGATCGAGGTCACGCCGTTGGCCAACGCCTGGGCGCCCAGCAGGCGGACGCTCGCGGGTGTCGCATCCGTCAAGGCCAGGTGCGCGTCGTTCAAGCCGGGCACGACCACTCGGCCGGCAAGGTCAAGGCGATGGGTGGACGGCCCCGCCCCGGCCTCGACCGCGGCGTCGCCGCCAATGGCGACAATCCGTTCGCCGCGAATGGCGAGCGCCGTGGCCCAGGGCTGTGCTGGATTGGCAGTGAAGATCTTGCCGTTCAGAAGCACCGTCTCAGCAGACGGCGCGGCGCAGGCGCTGAGGGTCAGCGCCCACGCCACGACAATCGCGCGCGTCAAATCAACCCGGGAACTTCTCGTCGTAGCTCTCGCCATACATGGCCGGTACCTTGCCGCCCATCGGCCGCAGGTAGGTGCTCAGCTGGCCGCGGTGGTGAATCATGTGGTTGTTGCAGAACATCAGGTAGGTCACCGAGGGCAGCTTCATGCCCCAGGCCTCGACGATCTGCGTGAGGTGGTTGCCGTCGAGCGTGAGGACCTTTTCCAGGGCCTTCGGGAATTCGTGCTTGTACCAGTCGGCGAGCTCGGCGACGGTTGACGCCGGACAGGCCGGCGGAAAGACGCTGAAGTTGTTGGCGGCCACGGCGTGCAGGAAGCCGACGTCGGCGGTCGCCAGGTGGGTCGCGATCTCCCACGCGGTGCGCGAGTGCGCCTCCGGCTTGTAGTCTTTCTTGCCTTCGGGAATGGCCGAAATCACCTTGTAGGTGTGCATCCACTCGCCCTGCAGGTTCTGCCCGAGCGTGGTGGCCAGAAATTTCGCGTGCTCTGCGTTCATCGTCGCTCTCCTTTTCGGCCGCCCTAAAGGGCGGCCCTACACGACTACGTTCAACCTCGGGTCAACTTTCTGTACTTGATGCGATGCGGCTGGTCGGCCTGCGCGCCGAGGCGGCGATGGCGGTCGGCCTCGTAGTCCTGGTAGTTGCCTTCGTACCACACCGTCTGGCTGTCGCCCTCGAAGGCCAGGATGTGCGTGGCAATGCGATCGAGGAACCAGCGGTCGTGGCTGATCACCACCGCGCAACCGGCGTAGTTGAGCAGCGCTTCTTCCAGCGCGCGCAGCGTGTCGACGTCGAGGTCGTTGGTCGGCTCATCGAGCAGCAGCAGGTTGCTGCCCTTGCGCAGCAGCTTGGCGAGATGCACGCGGTTGCGCTCGCCGCCCGACAGCGTGCCGACCTTGCGCTGCTGTTGCCCGCCCTTGAAGTTGAACCACGACACGTAGGCCCGCGACGCCACCGTCTTCTTGCCCATCGTCAGCTCGTCGAGGCCGCCCGTGACCTCGTCGAACACCGACTTGTTGGGGTCGAGCGCGTCGCGTGACTGGTCGACGTAGCCGACCTGCACCGTCTGGCCGAGGCGGAGCGTGCCGCCATCCGGCGGCTCCTGCCCCGTGATCAGGCGGAACAGGGTGGTCTTGCCGGCGCCGTTCGGGCCGATCACGCCGACGATGCCGGCGGGTGGAAGGGTGAAGGTGAGGTCGTCGAACAACACGGTGTCGCCGTAGGCCTTCTTCAGCCCGCGGGCCTCGACCACGATGTCGCCGAGCCGCGGGCCGGGCGGAATGTAGATTTCGACCGAGTCCACCTTCTGCGCGGTGTCTTCGGCGAGCAGCTGCTCGTAGTGGTTGAGGCGGGCCTTGCCTTTGGCCTGGCGCGCGCGCGGCGACATGCGGATCCAGTCCAGCTCGCGCTGGAGCGAGCGCTGGCGCTTGCTCTCGGCCTTCTCTTCCTGCTGCAGCCGGTTCGACTTCTGCTCGAGCCAGCCCGTGTAGTTGCCCTCGTAGGGAATGCCGCTGCCGCGATCGAGTTCGAGAATCCAGCCGGCGACGTTGTCGAGGAAGTAACGATCGTGCGTGACCGCGACGACGGTGCCGGGGTAGTCCTTCAGGAAGCGCTCGAGCCACGCCACCGACTCGGCGTCGAGGTGGTTGGTCGGCTCGTCGAGCAGCAGCAGGTCGGGCGACAACAACAGCAGGCGGCACAGCGCGACGCGGCGGCGCTCGCCGCCCGACAGCGTCGTGACGTCGGCCTCGGGCGGCGGCAGGCGCAGCGCGTCCATCGCCAGGTCGAGGCGCGAGTCGAGGTCCCACGCGTTGGTGGCGTCAATGCGGTCCTGGAGCTTCGACTGCTCGTCCATGACCTTGTCCATCTCTTCGGGCGTCATCTCTTCGCCGAGCCTGGCGTTGACGGCGTCGTAGCGATCGAGCAGCGCCTTGACCTCGGCGGCGCCTTCTTCGACGTTGCCTCTGACGGTCTTGTCGGGATTGAGGGCCGGCTCCTGCGCCAGGTAGCCGACGCTGACGCCCTGCCCGACGAAGGCTTCGCCGGTGAAATTCGTCTCGACGCCGGCCATGATCTTCAGCAGCGTGGACTTTCCCGCGCCGTTCAGGCCAAGCACGCCGATCTTGGCGCCGGGCAGGAACGAAAGCCAGATGTCTTTGAGGACTTGAGCGTCGGGAGGATAGACCTTCCCGAGCCCCTTCATCGTGTAAACGAACTGAGGTGCCATGCGGACTATCGACTATAGCGGATCTTGGGACCCTCGTCCCGTCAGTCCTGCCGCGATTGCCGTCCGGCGCGGGACAGTTCGCTCTCAAACAGCGGCGTGAGATCGCTCTGTCCCAGCGCATCTTCGACCATCGCCAGCGTGCGACGGATGTAGCCGACATCGAGAGAGGTCGAGCGCACCCGCAAGACGCCGCGAATATCCTCGACGTCTTTGCCCCTGCCCGCCAGCACCTTGGTCACGACCAGGTCCTCGGGAGAAATCACCGGCACGGCGAAGTCACCCAGCTGCACAACTACCGCTCGATCGAGGAACTGTTCTTCGAGACCCGGGCCGGCGAGGACCACGTCAAGCGGCATCCCGGACACCGTGTGAATGAGCGGCAGGACCCGTGTGCTCCGAACGAACTCGTCGGAAAATGCCTGCGACAACCGGAACCCGGCTGCGCCCAACGCAGCGACGAGCCTCTCCGAGCCCGCCGATGCGAGCTGGACCGTGACATCGACGTCCGTCGTGAGCCGCGGGCGTCCCCAGATGGTCACGGCCTGCGCGCCAAACAGATACCAGCGGCAGCCGTGCGTGCGGAGCGCCGACGACAACGCGCGGAGGAGGCTAGCGGGGTCGGATGCCGACGGCACCGAGCGCCTCGCTGACTCGGAGGTGGGTTCGCAGGTCTTCGGCGCGATCGTCGAGGCCCGGCCAATCAGGTCGCGCGGTCAGAGCGTAACGCCTCAACTCGTGGGCAGCGCGCAAGTCCCCGGCCGGTGTCTGCTTACCGGCCTCCCACGCCTCCGCCTTCGCGGCGGCAACACGAGCCCAATCGCGGTTCGCGAATGCCCGGATGTCATCCCGCGTCACGGCTGGATCGTAACACGCGACAGTCGAGGTAAATGGGGGACAATGGCGGGGCGCCCCCAGCGTGTCCGGGAGGACGAAATGAACACCAAGGCCTTGCTGATCGTGTGCTTGTGCGCCGGCGCGGTGACCGCTGTCGCGGGCCCGCCCGATGGCGGCGGTCAGACTCCCGTCCAACGGTTCAGCGATGCCGAGAAGGCCTACGTGCCGGCGCGGGCGACGACGCGCGTGGCTGACGGTCCGCGGCGCGCCAATCTGCAGCCGGTCGTCGGAAGCAAGTTTGCCAAGGGCCCGGGGGGTCAGCTGACTATCACCAATCCCTACCTGGCGCTCGACAGGATTTTCTTCGCGCAAGCCGTGGCGTTGAAGGCCACCGAAGACGGCGGCCTGATCGTCGGCGGACGCGTCGAGCTCGACCACGACATGCACGCGCTCGGGACCGGGTATTGGCGCATCGCCCCCGACGGCACGATCACGCCCTTGCACACCCGCAGCACTAATACCTATGGCCAGACGCCGGCCACCAAGTGCGAGGCACCGTACAGCCGCACGCATCTGGATCCGGAGAATTTCGCGACCGCCGCCGGCGGCGGCCTGCTGAAGACGATTGAGTATGCGGTGGTGAAGATCGGCGCCGATGGCAACGTGCGGCGCATTGCCGGCGCGCCCTTCTCGTGCGAGGAAAGCGGGCAGGCATCGCAGGTCAGGGGCCAGGCCGACGGCCCGGCCGACCTCGCGCGCTTCAACAAGGCGTCGGGCATCGTGGCGGATCCCGAGGGCAACGTCTGGGTCGTCGACCAGAGCGGCTGCTCCCTGCGCCGCATCACGCCGGACGGACAGGTCACCACCGTGATTACTCCGGAACAGGCCTGCGCGAAGACGACGCCCGGCGAAGATCGCGTGGGGCTGGACAAGCTCGCCTGGGATCCCGTGCACGGCGAACTCGTCGCCGCCAACACGCTCACGGTAGCGGAACCCGTCCACAACCTCTACACGACGGTGTGGCGGATCAAGCCCAGCGGCGAGTTCAGGCGAGTGCTCTACGCCACCAAGGTTGCCAAGAGCCCGGCCAGGCACCATCTCGACGGCGTCTGGTCGCTGGCCGTGGATCCCGAGGGGCGCATCCACATCGGCAGCCGGATCATGGGCACGCCGGGCGTGGTCGCGGTGTTGCGCGTGGACGAAGCCGGCGCGACGGTGACATCGGTAACCGGCGGGAGCTACAAGGGTGGCGGCGACGCCGAGCCGAAAGACGGCCCGGCCGACCGGGCGCTGTTCCGCTACATCAGGGACATGAGTTTCGCGCCCGACGGCACGCTGTACCTGCTGGACGAGCACTTGATTCGTAAACTCGACAACAGCGGCCAGGTGAGTACTTGGGCATTCTGAGCTTGCCCCCGGTGATACGCGTGGTTGCACTTCAATGGGGCCGCTGATTTCTCAGCGGAACGACGTGGGTGCGCCTACCTTCAATCCCGCAGTTCACTTCGGTTGACGTCGCCCCGTGCGTCACCGTCTCGTACGCGACGTGTCGGATGGGGGCGCGCGTGTCACAGGTACAGCCACCGATTTACGCCGATTTACGCCGAGGAGCCGAGGGCCCGAGGACGCCACCGGAAGCAGGGCGTCCACGAGACAGCGGTCGCAGGCGGAGCGCGCCCGGTTCTCAATCGGCGTCTAATCGGTGTCGAATCTGTGGCGGCATTCATCCGGAGGATGACGGCCACTCAAGTGCATTCCGGGATTAGGGCGACGGTATTCAGCTTCAATGGGGCCGCTGATTTCTCAGCGGAACAACACAACGGACGCCCGTGGTCGTGAACAAGATCCGGCTTCAATGGGGCCGCTGATTTCTCAGCGGAACAACGCCGGGAAACTGATCGGTGTCCGCTTCGACAAGATGCTTCAATGGGGCCGCTGATTTCTCAGCGGAACAACGAAGTGGAAAGGGTGACCT
>CAYHCX010000075.1:0-20038 GCA_964355095.1 uncultured Acidobacterium sp. | reverse complement strand
TGATCTGGCCGAGGGCCACAGATGACGCAGATGACACAGATACCGAACGGCGGCTCCGCCGCCGGGCTGCCGTTGGTGCCTCGGTCTCTGTGTAATCTGTGTAATCTGCGGCTAAACTGAGTGCCGTCATTTACCTGGCGCGTTGGAGGAGTTGCAATGAATGTGAAACATGTGTGTGTGCTGGCAGGCTTATCGGTGTTGATGGGCAGCGCGCCGGCGGCGGCCCAATCCAATCCCAAACTGGCCGGGTACAAGACCGAGGCGGTCAAGGGCGTCGATGAGATGGCCAAGCTCGCCCAGGAGATGGTGGACTCGGTGTTCAGTTTTGGTGAGCTGGGCATGCAGGAGGTCGAGACCTCCCGCTACCTGACGGCGCAGCTCGAGAAGTTCGGCTTCAAGATCCAGCGTGGGGTCGCCGGCATCCCGACGGCGTGGGTCGCGACCTACGGCTCGGGCAAGCCCGTGATCGCCATGGGCTCCGACATCGACGGCATCCCGCAGGCGTCGCAGAAGCCGGGCGTGGCCTACCCGGATCCCATCATCGCCGGCGCGCCCGGTCATGGCGAAGGCCACAACACCGGCATGCCGATGAACATCATCGCCGCGATCGCGGTGAAGAAGATCATGGAGCGCGACAAGCTGCCGGGCACCCTCATGCTGTGGCCAGGCGTGGCGGAAGAGCAGCTGGCGTCGAAGGCCTGGTACGTCCGCGACGGCATCTTCAAGGACGTGGACGTGGTCCTCTTCAGCCACGTTGGCAACAACCTCGGCGTGTCGTGGGGCGAAGGCGGCGGCAACGGCATGGTGTCGGTGGAGTACACCTTCGAAGGCGAGACCGCGCACAGCGCCGGCGCACCCTGGCGCGGGCGCTCGGCGCTCGACGCCGTCGAGCTGATGAGCGTGGGCTGGCAGTACCGGCGTGAACACCTCCGCCTGTCGCAGCGTTCGCACTCGGTCGTCACCAACGGCGGCGACCAGCCCAACGTGGTCCCGCGCAACGCCAGCATCTGGTTCTACTTCCGCGAAACCGACCAGCCGCACATCAAGGAACTGTGGGAGGTCGGCGACAAGATGGCGGCGGGCGCGGCGCTGATGACCAACACCAAGTGGTCGTCCCGCATTCTCGGTACGGCCTACCCGCAGCACATGAACAAGACGGTCGCCGAAACGATGTACGAAAACATCAAGACGATTGGCTTGCCGGCCTGGAGCGAGGCCGACCAGACGCTGGCCAAGGCGCTGCAGAAGGAACTGGGCAACCTCACGATCGAGGGGCTGCCGACCAAGCTCGGCAACCTGGGCGTGCCCAATCCCGATCGCGAGAACATGGGCGGCGGCTCCGACGACATCGGCGATGTCTCGTGGAATTACCCGACGGTGACGTTGCGCTACCCGGCCAACATCCCCGGGCTGCCGGGCCACAACTGGTCGAGCGCCATCGCCAGCGCGACGCCGATTGCGCACAAGGGCGTGGTCGCCGGCGCCAAGGTGCAGGCGATGACGGTGCTGGACCTGCTGACGCGGCCCGAGCTGGTCAAGCAGGCGTGGGACTACTTCAGCAACGTCCAGACCAAGGACGTGAAGTACATCCCGTTTCTCAAGACCGACACGCCGCCGCCGACGCACCTGAACGCCAACATCCTCGCCAAGTACCGCGAAGAGATGAAGAAGTACTATTACGACCCGACCAGGTTCGGGACCTACCTCGAACAGCTCGGCATCAAGTACCCGACGGTCCGTCAGTAGAAGACAAACAGGAGATCAGGAGAACAAGAGGTCAGGAGTCTTGATCAAGATGCTCCTGATCTCTTGATCTCCTGTTTTCGTGCATCAATGAATCACGGAGATGTCATGACGCGTACGCGACGTTCGGTAGTGGTCACCCTCATGATGCTGCTGGGCGCGATTCCGGCAGCTGCTCAAGACACAGCCAAGCTGGCCGAGTACAAGAAGGAAGCGGTCAAGGGCGTCGACGAGATGGCGAAGCTGGCGCAGGAGATGGTCGATTCCGTGTTCAGCTTCGGCGAGCTGGGCATGCAGGAAGTCGAGACCTCGAAGTACCTCACCGCGCAACTCGAGAAGTTTGGCTTCACGGTCAGGCGCGGCCAGTCGGGGATGCCGACGGCGTGGGTGGCGACCTATGGATCCGGCAAGCCGGTGATCGCGCTCGGCTCCGACATCGACGGCATTCCGCAGTCGTCGCAGAAGCCGGGCGTGGCGTATCACGACCCGATCATCGAAGGCGCACCCGGGCATGGTGAAGGCCACAACACCGGCATGCCGCTGAACATCATCGCCGCCATCGCGGTGAAGAAGATCATGGAGCGCGACAGGCTGCCGGGCACCCTCATGCTGTGGCCGGGCGTCGCCGAAGAGCTGGTCGCCTCGAAGGCGTGGTTCGTGCGCGACGGCATGTTCAAGGACGTCGACGTCAACCTGTTCACGCACGTCGGCGGCAACCTCAGCACCTCGTGGGGCCAGCAGGGCGGCACCGGCCTCGTCTCGATCGAGTACACGTTCGAGGGCGAGACGGCGCACAGCGCCGGCGCCCCGTGGCGCGGCCGTTCGGCGCTTGACGCGGTCGAGTTGATGAGCGTGGGCTGGCAGTACCGCCGCGAGCACCTGCGCCTGTCGCAGCGCTCGCATTCGATTATCACCAACGGCGGCGACCAGCCGAACGTGGTCCCGCGCAACGCCAGTATCTGGTTCTACTTCCGCGAGATCGATCAGCCGCACATCAAGGAGCTGGTCGAGATCGGCAACAAGATGGCGGAAGGCGCGGCCCTGATGACCAACACCAAGGTCACCTCGCGCATCCTCGGCACCGCCTATCCGCGCCACATGAACAAGGTCGTCGCCGAGACGATGTACGCCAACATCCAGGCCGTCGGCCTGCCGGCCTGGAGCGAGCAGGACCAGGCGCTCGCGAAGGGGCTGCAGAAGGAACTTGGCAATGCCACGCAGAACGGCCTCGCGGTGAAGCTCGGTGAGCTGGGCAAGCCGGTGGCGCTCGAAGACAACAACGGCGGCGGCTCCGACGACATCGGCGACATCTCGTGGAACATGCCGGCCATCACGCTGAGCTACCCGGCGAACATCCCCGGCCTGCCCGGCCACAACTGGTCGAGCGGCATCGCCAGCGCGACGCCGATCGCCCATAAGGGCGTGGTCGCCGGCGCCAAGGCGCAGGCGATGACGGTGCTGGATCTGCTGACCAGGCCCGAGCTGGTGAAGCAGGCGTGGGCGTACTTCAACGACGTGCAGACGAAGGATGTGAAGTACATCCCGTTCATCACCCGCGATACGCCGGCGCCGACGCACCTGAACAAGGCGATCCTCGAGAAGTACCGCGAGCAGATGAAAAAGTACTACTACGACCCGACAAAGTTCGGGACGTATCTCGAGCAGCTCGGGATTACCTATCCCACGCTGCGGAAGTAGAACCTACAGGAGGCGAGGAGATCAGGAGGAACCGTCTTCCTGATTTCCTGATCTGGTGACTTGGCGCGTTGTACGCCATGCCCAGCCGAGCATCAGTACTGATTTCATCGATGGCGCTGTCTTGGAGGTCCCGGTCGACGACGCCGAATAGGTCGCGCACCTCTCTTACGCTCGACTTGTGCGCCGTCAGCCAACCGTTGCGCTGCCAATCTGGCAAGCTCATGTTCATCTCCAACAACGAAGATCTTGGACTCCGACAGTAGAGAAGTCAGGAAATGGTTTCCACTGTGAATCTTGCCTTGAAACTCTGCTACAGGAAACACCGAGGGGTTGATGTCTCTGCCGAGGCGCGATTGCGCCTCGGATAGAGCGCTGACGACTTCCCCAAAGGTCGCATCGCCGATTACCGCCAGATCCAGATCGCTCGCCGCTCGCTCGTCCCCCCGGGCAACCGAGCCATAGATGAACGCCACCGCTATTCGATCGAGAAGTGGTGCAAGTGCCTGCCGAACCGTATCTGCGGCACCGCACGTCTTGGCGAGAATTGACCTCAGTTCTTCGTAGATCGGATTGTCAGCTCTCGCCGCGAAGAAGACATGGCGGCCGCGCATCGTCCGTTCCAACAGGCCGGCGTCCGTAAGTGTTGCCAGTTCGCGCTGCAGCGCCCCCTGTCCGACGCCCGTGTGGCGCTTCAGCTCACTGAGGTAATAGGCCTGCCCAGGGTGGCCGAAGAGCCACGCGAGGACCTGCAGCCGCGTTCGGCCGAAGAGGACCTGGCCCAAGCGAGACGACATCGTACCCATTAGGGGTTAGAACGTACCCTAAATGGGTGCGAGAATCAGCCGGGCTGAGAGGAGGGGCGTGAGCACACGGCGATAGCTGCCCATGCTGGCGTCATTATGGCGTGCGAAATGACGGCATGGTAGTCAGGCCAGACGTGGCGGTCACGGCAGCGCTTCTTCGGCCTTTTGTGTCACACGTTTCACTTCGTCAGGCTGGATCTCCGCTTCAAACTCGCCGATCTTGATCTTTCTAATTGCTGCGATAAATGGGCTCGCGAGGATGATCAGCAATAGCACAAGAGAGGTGTTGTCAACGATCACCGCTGTGACGCCGATGCTGTGAACAACAAGCAACACCAGAGCCCCGGTCAACACTATCCACCAGAGGTGCTTAACGACGAACTGTCTGGCCTTCTCCATGGTTGCTACTCTCGCCACCCAAGGTTAACGCTCCGGCTCACCCGCGCCGGTAAGCGGCGCGTGAGCGACGCGGCGGCGTCGGGTGCAGCCGGATGTTATGCCGTGACTCGCACGTTGTCGTGCAGAAATTCCGGCGCGATGTCGGCGCCGTTCGCCCAGACCAACGTGTGAAATTCGGGGTGGATCTCAAACTGGCGGAATACCCGTGGATCTCGGAGGGGTTCGAACACCGGCCCTTCAAGGGCGGACTCCAAGTTGATTTCGCCGCTGGTTCCGTCTCGGAAGCGGAGCCAGACGACGTGCCCAGCCACGTAGCGAGCCTCAACGATGTGATAGTCCATGCCGCTTACTCCAGGGGCGCAATCCGTTTCAGGGGCTGGCCCTGCTTGGCCAGTTGCCAGTTCTCCAGCAATTCTGCAGTGTGAAGGCTCATCCATTCAAGCACGAGCTTGAGGGCACGAGGCGGGAATTGCCCGTGAATCCTTCCCGTTTCGACTTCCACCGAGATTTCGTATTCTCCGTATACCGCGTGAATGTGCGCCACCCCGTGCTCGCGGTAGAACATGCCGATCACGATGCCGAGGAAGCGCGCGAGTTCAGGCATGTTCGTTCAAGTTCTGTTGTTATCGGCATAACTTCATATGGGTGTCTGGCGCCAATTGCTGGTCAGACGCCCGTCGCGCCGGTGCTCGCCCCCCGGGGCCATCCTCACCGGCGGGCGTTCTGACCGCCATTCGATCCGCCGGTAAGTCCATCGGTCAGTGTGATGTGGCCGAAAGCGACGGCACTCGGATCCGGGAAATGGTTCCGGCGCCAATGCCCCGTGAATCCCGGGAATAGGTGGACGGCGGCGATCCCACGATGGGGCGTCAAGTCTCGACAATTCGGCAGTAGTAACCGACTGGAGATTTAGGAGGCCGAGGGTACCTAATTCTGGTGCTCCTGATCTCCTAATCTCCTGTTTCTCTACACTCCGGATTTCAAGTATCGCCCGACCGCACTGACCAGCCGATCCACTTCGGCCGGCGAGTTGTAGAAGTGCGGTGAGGCCCGCAGGCCGCCGCGATCGGCGCCGCCGCGACCCGCGGTGCCGATCCTGTCTTTCTCGTAGAGCGCCTGGCCCAGCTTCTGGGCGTTGAGGGAGCCGGGCAGGAACGACACCACTGCGGCGTTCAGCGCCGGGTTAGGCGACGTCCACACCTTCACCTCGGGCAGCTTCGACAGCCCGGCGATCAGCTGATTGGCCAGGGACCGCGATCGCTGCTCGATGGCGGCGCGGCCGACCTTGGTCTGGAACTCCAGGGCTTCGCGCAGTGCGATCATCGTCGCTTCGTCCCGCTGTCCGAAGCTCTCGAACGTCTTCGAAATGCCGACGGCGCCTGGATAGGCGCTGTAAATCGACGGCCAGATCTGTTTTTGCGCCCGGGCGTTGATGTAGAGGACGCCGCATTCGCGGGCGCCGCATGGCCACTTGTGGGCGCTGCCGGTGTAGAAATCCGGCGAGATGTCGGCGAGGTTGACGTCGAGCAGGCCGAAGGTCTGGGCGCCGTCCACGAGCGACAGCACGCCGTGCTCTTTCGCCAGCGCGCACAGCTCCTTCGCCGGAAACAGGTCGCCGACCGTGCTGGTGAGATGCGTGAAGGTCAGGATCTTCGTCTTCGCGGTGATCGCCTTCTTGTAGGCGTCCACGTAGTACTCCATCCCCGGGTGGGGATTCTGCTGCGCGATCTCGACGACGGTGAAGCCGAAGCGCTTGGCTTTCTGCTGCCACGCCACGAGGTTGCTCGGGTGGTTGTCGTGGAACACGATCACTTCGTCGCCGGCCTTGAGGTCGAGGCCGCTCGAGACCATATTGTTGGCCTCGCTGGTGTTGCGCGTGATGACGATCTCCTCGGGGGTGACGCGCAGGAACTCGGCGAGCGCCTTGCGCGTGTTCTCCTTCTCGCCCGTGAGCCGCGCGCGGTTCTGGCCAGACGGATCGCGATCGACGCTGTCGGTTTCGCGCCGCAGGGCTTCGAGTACGGGTCGAGACGAGGGGCAGAGGTTAGCGGCGTTCAGCACGCCGAGATCCGGCGGCATTACGAACTGCTCGCGCACGCTCTTCCAGAACGCTTCGCCGGTGGCCGCGCTCCCGGGCGCAAAGGCCGGCGCCTGCGGCGTGGTTCGCGCCCACACCGGATCGGCAAATAACGCAGCCGAGCCACCGACGGCAAAAAGACGGGCGAAATCACGACGTGAAACCGATCCAGCCATAGTGGCCTCCGCGCCGAAGATTACCTGAAAACAGCCGCCGATTAGACGCAGATTTATCGCAGATTCTGAAAAGTCTTTATGACTTCCTGTATTTGTCTAATCGGTGCCTGATCTGGCTGTCTCACAGCGGTGGCCGTTCGTCGCCAGATGGCCCGTAAATCGACGGGATCGGTACGCCCAGCATCCGCAGGTACACCGTCATCTGGCCGCGGTGGTGGACCATGTGGTTGAGCACGAAGGCCCGCATCACCGACGCTTTCGGCATGGTGAACATCTCCTTGCCGCCCGCCTTGAGCGTCCACGGCGCGTCGAATTCGGCGTCGGTCTTGTTGACCAGGTGGGAGCGGCCGGACTTGAGGTTGGCGTCGAACATGGCCAGCACGGCGGCCCGCGTCACCGGAGACTGATGGCCGGCCGGCCGCGGCGTCAGGATGTCGAGTTCGCTCTGGGTCATCGTCATGGCGGCCCAGAGCGGAAACTCAGCGAGGTGTTCGGCGAGCCGGCCCAGCGTCATGCTGGTGGGGTGCGGGCGCCACTCGAACTGGCCATCCGGCACGCGGTCCAGCACCTTGCGGGTCTGGCCCATCTCGCGGTCGAACTCGGGAAGCAGCGTGTCAATCAGCGGCATCCCGGCATTCTAATTCGTCCTACCGCTTCGGCTTGGCCGGACCCTTGCCCTTGAACGCCTTGCCGAAGTTCTGCTCGAAATTCTTTTCAAAGTTCGCTTCGAAGTCCTTGGCGAAGTCCTCGCCGAAGGATTCTTCAAACGTGGTTTCGAACTGCTGGCCGAAGGCTTCAAGACCGGCCTCGAACTGCTTGAAGTCGAAGTCATCCCACCCTGGCGGTTTGGGCGGCTTCGGCGCCGGCGGCGCGGGCGGCACTGGCGCAATGCCCATGCGGCGGCGCTGACGCTCGTCGTCCTTGCTGACGATGGCCTTGCGAGCGAGGATGATGTCGCCGTTGAACGACTGGGTTTCAATGCGCGCGCTGCCGTTGCCGAGCGTGAAGTTGAAGCGCTTGCTGCCGCTGCGCGGGTTCTGCCCGTCTGGCAACTGGATGGGGAAGTCGGCGGAGAAGTCGCCCTGGAAGGTGCGGACGAAGATGGTGGCGTTGGTGGCGCCGCCCAGGCCGACGCGGATGTCGCCGCCGTGCGTGGTCAGGCGATAGACGCCGTTGTCGCGGATGGTGCCGTTGAAGGTGACGTCGCCGTTGACCGTTGAGGCCTCGAGGTTCGAGGTCTGCGCGTTGTCGATGACGATGTCGCCGTTGGTGGTTTCCGCCGTGATCTCGCCGGTCACGTTGGTGACGCGAATGCCTTCGTTGACGGTGGTGGCCTGTACGCGGCCGCTGGCCTTGTCGATGGTGATGGCGCCTTCAACCGACCGCACCGTGACGGAGCCGGTGCCGCCCGTGATGCGGGCGTTGCCATGCACGGTTTCGACCGTGACTTCGGCCGCCGTCCCTTCGATGGTCGCATCGAGATACGTGCCCGACAGGTTCACGGCCATCCAGCGCGGCACGGTGATCTGGAAGTCGGCGAGGCCTGACATGGGGCCACGCGCCTGCCGTTGCGTGCGGATGCGGAGCGTCATGTCGGTGGTTTCCGCGGTCACGGTCTCGCGGGCGCCGTGCGTGGCCTGGATGCGGACCTTGTCCTGGTCCCACGAGCGCACGACCACCTCGCCGGCGTTGTTGCTGAGCACGAGGCGCGTGCCCTTGACCACGTCGATGGTCTGGTCGGTCTTCGGGTTGGTCTCCGGGCCGCCGGGGCGGGCCTGGATCGGCTGTTGGCCGTCGGGCGCCGATTCGCGCGGCTGCGCGAGCGACGGGGCCGCGCTCACGAACAGGAGCGCTGCGGTCAGGATCGACAAACCTAAAGGTTTGTCGCCACAAAAGAAGGATCGGGTCATCGGTCAGTCTCCTCCAGCGGACGCGAGGGTCGTGGCATGACGCAGCAAGTTGAGCTTTCGCCGCCGCGCGTCGGCCAAATGGGAATTCAGATAGGGGTTTGCCGGGTCGTTGTCGAGCGCCATCCGCGCTTCCTGGATTGCCGCATCAATGGTCTGCAAGTTGCGTTCGATCACGAGCACGGTGCGGGGGTCGAGGCGATCCCGTTCTTCGTGAAGGATCTGTTCGAGGTCGGTCACCGCGGCATTGAACTGCGCGTCGGCGAAATTGGCATTCACGACATCGCCTTCCACGTCGCCGATCGCTTCACTCTCGGCCACCACCATTCGCTGGGTGTCGGCCGGCGCCGCCGGCTGGCGCGCCGCGAGCCACGTCACGCCCGAGGCCACGGCGATCAACAGCGAGGCGGCCATGGCGAGCTGCGGCAGGGTAAAGGAGATCTGCCCGCGGCGCGGCGCCGTCCGTACCTCGAGCCTCGTGGCAACGCCCCGCCACAGGTCGCGCGCCGGCTGCTCGTCGCGCCACTGCCCGATCGCCTGCGACAGGATGTCATCGGCCGCGAGCGGCTCGTGATCGCTGTCCCCGAAATGTCGTGGTTCCGTCATAGTTGCTTCTTCTGGCAGGCACCCCTAAAAGGGGTGCCCTACGATCTCTTCTTCACTCTGTAGGGCACCCCTTTACGGGGTGCCATCGGTGGTCTTGGTCAACAACCCGCGCAGCGTCTGGCGCGCGCGGTGCAACTGCGACTTCGAGGTTCCCGGCGACACGCCGAGGATCTCGCCGATCTCTTCGTGGCGGTAGCCTTCGACGTCGTGCAGCACGAACACCGTGCGGGCGCCGTGCGGCAGCTGCCCGATGGCCGCCTGCAAGTCCATGCTCAGGTCCAGGTGCTTGGTGCGCGCCGCGGGCGCCACCTCCAGCACCGCCTCGCCGTCGGCGAGGAACCGCTGGCGGGCCGTGCCGAGCGTCCGGAACCGCTCGATGATCACGTTCACCGCCAGCCGGTGAAGCCACGTGGCGAAAGACGACTCACCGCGAAAGAGGGCGAGCTTCTGCCACGCGCGGACAAACACGTCCTGCGTCAGCTCGTCGGCTGCGTCGGGACCGGCCATGCGCCGCGCGAGATTGAAAATCCGCGGCAGATGGGCCCGGTAGACCCGTTCGAAAGCCGCCGTATCCCCTTGGGTAGCAAGGACGACGTCGTTCACCGGCACTGGTTTGGATGACAGGGGAGACGGAAGGGTTGGAACCGGCGGCCGGGTTTGTGGAAGTCTGAAACAACACCGGGTGTGGTTTTGGCCCGTTTCTCCCAAAACCACACCCGGTGTTGTTTTACGGCTTCTTCGTAAAGTCCACTTTCGGCGCCACTTTGGCCGATTCCGGGGCCTCGAACAGCTTGTAGTCGCCCTTGAACCCGAAAATGCCGGCGGTGATGTTGGCCGGGAACTGCCGGCGGGCGGTGTTGTACGCCTGGATGGTCTCGTTGTAACGCATGCGCTCCACGGCAATCCGGTTTTCGGTGCCGGCGAGCTCGTCCATCAGCCGGGCAAAGGTGGCGTCGGACTTGAGCACGGGGTAGTTCTCCACGACCACCAGCAGGCGGGCGAGGGCCGAGGTCTGCTCGTTGGCCGCCGCCATCTTCGCCTCGGGGGTGGTGGCGCCGGCCAGCTTCGCGCGCGAGTCGGCGATCGACTGGAAGACGTCCCGTTCCTGCTGGGCAAAGCCCTTGGTGGCCTCGACCAGGTTGGGAATGAGGTCGTTTCGCCGCTGGAGCTGGTTTTCCACCTGGGACCACTGCGTCTTGATGGCCTCCTCCTGACTGACGAACTTGTTGTACGAACAGCCCGACATCGCGACAGCCGCACTCACGAGGGCCACAACCACGAGCATTCGCTTGAGACTCTTCATAGCTACCTTTCTATCAGATTCGATCCCCACAGGAGATCAGAAGTTTCACAGGAGCTTAGAAGATCAGAAGAAACGTTTCTTCTGATCTCTTGATCTCCTGTGAAATTCCTCTTGCGCTCCTGTAGAACGCCACTACCAACCGGCCCCACCGCCGCCGCCGCCCGAGCGGCCGCCGCCGAACCCGCCGCCAAACCCGCCTGATCCACCCCAGCTGCCACCGCCGCCGAACCCACCGCCGAACGGTCCCACGCCGCTGATCCAGCGGCTGCCGCGCCGGAGGCCGCGTCCGCGGCCGCCGCCGTTCATCATGTTGAAAAAGATGATCAACAGGATGACGATCAATCCGAGCGGAAATCGGGTGCGGCTGCCGCGCGGCTCCGCTTGCGGCGCCGCGATGGGCGCGATGTCGAGGTTGACGTTGCGACCCTGGGCCACCCGTTGGGCGACTCTCTGGGCGCCGGCCAGGAGTCCCCGGCCGTAGTCGCCTTCGCGGAAGAACGGCACCATGCCGCGGCTGGTCTCGCCGGCAAATCCGTCGGTGATGAAGCCCTCGAGCCCGTAGCCGCTTTCGATCCAGACCTGGCGATCATCGAGGGCGAGCACGATCAGCACGCCGTTGTCTTTGCCCTTCGTGCCAATGCCCTTGCCGCCGTTCTCGAACATCTCGACGGCGTACGACTTGAGATCCGCCCAGGGTTGATAGGTCTTGACGGTCGTCACCACCATCACGTCGCCGGTGGCCGATTGCAGCTGCCGGATCAGCGCTTCGATCGCACGCTCGCTGCCGGCGTCAATCGTGTTGGCGAAGTCGTTGACCGGCGCGGTGAGCTCGGGCGGCGCGGTTTGCGCGCGCGCCACGTTCGCGCTCAGGCACAGGCACAAGGCGAGACCCAGGCGGCCGAAGGCCGCCCGCCTTTGCCCAGGGCTTCCACCTCCGCCAAGGCTACGGCGGACAGGTCGGCGCGGCAAGCCCTTCGGGGCGAGCGTGATCACGACAGCTTCCAGGTGTCGATGAAGTGCGACAGTTGCTCCACGGCGGCGAGATAGCCGGGGAAGAGCCGCGCCGGATCGACCCCCGATGCGGAGGCCCCCGACGCCAGCGCGAGCACATCTCCGACCACGCGGGGATCGAGCTGGGGCCGCCGTCCGGCGAAGGCGCCGAGATCGGCGGCGCTGGCCGCCGCGTGTCCGTCGAGTTGCGCGATGCGGCGGAGCAGCACGGCAAACGCCGGCACCGCGTCGGTGACGAGTGACGCCACCCGCGACGGCCGTCCGCCGCACTCGACGAAGTTCTCGCGGAGGTGCAGCAGGTGGCTCTTCACCTGCACCTCGCACGCCCGCCGGAGGTCGTCGGGACGAATCGACAACCCGGCAAACGGATCGACGCCGAAGATCGTCTGGTGGGTCTCGATGATTTCGCCGTACTCGATCGGAAACGCGTCGAGCGAGCCGGCGAACTCGTCTTTCGTGAGCAGGAGCGGCGTGGCGCTGCCGGCGCGGTGCCAGGTGGCGGCGCGCGCCGCGCAGGCCGTCAAGTCGTCGGCGGTGAGCGTGCGCACGAGCGCCACGCTCGGCGCCGGCCCCGCGGGCTGGTGGCCGTAGGCCACAAACGCCGTCAGGCGGTCGCCGAAGATGAGTTGAAGATCGTGAAGCGTGGCGGCGAGTGGTCCGCCGTGCTTGTGCGCCGAAGCGCCAGGCGCGGAGGCGTGCGAACTGTCCATCTCTTGTAGAATACGACTCTTCCGGGTCAGCTGTTCGAATATGCGCCTTCGCGAGATCAATCTGGGATGTTTTGGCGGCGGCACCGGCCTGCCGAGCCTGCTCGGCGGGCTCAAACGCAATCCCTGGCTGCGCCTGAATGCCGTGGTCACCATGTTCGACTCGGGAGGCAGCTCCGGCCAGCTGCGCGACGAGTTGGGCGTGTTGCCGCCCGGCGACGTGCTGCGGTGTGCCCTCGCGCTGTCGCGCAACGAAGGCGAAGCGCGCCGCGTGCTGCTGGCGCGCCTGCCGACGCTCGAACACGCGCGGCTCGGCGGCCACACCGGCGGCAACCTGCTGCTGTCGATGATGGAGCGCTACAGCGGCGACTTCCTGGCGGCCGTGGACGGCTTGCGCGCCTTGCTCGGCTGCCGCGGCTTCGTCTGGCCGGTGAGTGTGGAACAGGCCACGCTGTGCGCCGAGTATGCCGACGGCGAGGTGACGCGCGGGGAAGTGGAAGTGGATGCCGGTCACGCCCGCGGCCATCACGTGACGCGCGTCTGGCTCGAGCCGCCGGCGCGCATCCATCCCGGCGTCAAGGCGGCCATTGGCACGTTCGACGCGGTGGTGATTGGACCCGGCAGCTTCTTCACCAGCCTGCTGCCCACGCTGTTGGTTGATGGCGTCGCTGACGCGCTCGCCGACGTCAAGGGCCCCATCGTGGTGGTCACCAACCTGCTGACCGAAGGGCAGGGGATGCAGGGCTTCACGGCCGCCGACGCCGTGTCGTGGGTCAGCCGCACCATCGGCCGGCCCGTGGACGTCGTGATCGCCAACGACGGCCGTCCGTCCGCCGAAGGCCTGGCCCGCTACGCGGCCGAGCACAAGCATCCGCTCGCCGTGGGTGCGCCGCCGCCGGGCACGGAAGTGGTGGTCGGGGATTTCTGGCGATCGGAAATGGCGCGCCACGATCGGCAGCGGCTGTCGTACGCGGTGTGGTCGGTGTTGTCACGGAGACTGCTGGCATGATGAATTCACAGTTGAAAACCGGAATGGTCGCGGCGCTCCTGATCGCCATGACCGTGGCCGCCGCGCCGGCGCAGACCATGGACGCCAACGCCGTGCTCGCCTCGATCGACGCGAAGGGCGCGGCCTATCGCGACGTCGCGCTCAAGATCTGGTCGTTCGCGGAAGTGGGCTACCAGGAAACCAGGAGCAGCGCCCTCCTGCAGGAGCAGTTGAGGGCCGCCGGCTTCACGGTGAACGCCGGCGTCGCCGAGATCCCCACGGCCTTCACCGCCATCTGGGGCTCGGGCCAGCCGGTCATCGGCATCATCGGTGAGTTCGACGCCCTGCCCGGCCTGTCGCAGGCCGCCGAGGCCGACCGCCATGCGCTGGTCGCCGACGGCGCCGGCCACGGCTGCGGCCACCACCTGTTCGGCACCGCCGCTACCGCGTCGGCGATTGCCGTGAAGGAATGGCTGAGCGCCAACCAGCGTTCGGGCACGCTCCGCTTCTACGGCACGCCGGCCGAGGAAGGCGGCGCCGGCAAGGTCTACATGCTGCGCGCCGGCCTTTTCGACGATGTCGATGCGGTGGTGACGATGCATCCGGGCGATCGCAATGCCTCGAGCGCGTCGAGCACGCTGGCCAACATCACCGGCAAGTTCCGGTTCCGCGGCATCTCCGCGCACGCCTCGACCGCGCCGGAACGCGGGCGCTCGGCACTCGACGGCGTCGAGGCCATGAACGCCATGGTCAACCTGATGCGCGAGCACGTGCCGTCCGACGCGCGCATCCACTATGTGATCACCAACGGCGGCCGCGCCCCCAACGTGGTACCCGATTTCGCGGAAGCCTACTACTACGCCCGCCATAATGACATGCGCGTCCTCGAAGGCATCTGGGAGCGGATCACGAATGCGGCGCGCGGCGCCGCCCTGGGGACGGGGACCACCATGGAACTGGAGCTGACCGGCGCGGTGTGGAACGTGCTGCCGAACAGCTATCTCGTCGGTCTCATGCAGGAGAACCTCCGCCAGGTCGGCGGCTACGAGTACACGCCGGTGGAACGCCAGTTTGCCGAAGGCATCCGCAAAACCCTCGACGGCGAGCTGCCGCCGATCGACAGTGCCAATTCGGTGTTCGCGCCGGAAGCGGGCATCGGCAGCGCCTCCACCGACCTTGGTGATGTCAGCTGGCGTGTGCCCACCGTGCAGCTGACCGCGGCGACGTGGGTCCCCGGCACGCCCGCGCACAGCTGGCAGGCGGTCGCCGCCGGCGGCATGTCGATTGGCGTCAAGGGGATGATGGTGGCGGCGAAGTCGATGAGCCTGATGGCCATGGACCTGTTCTCCGATCCGACGCACCTGGTGAAGGCACGCGAGGAGTTCGACAGGCGCCGCGGCCCGAACTTCAAGTACACGACGCGCCTCGCGGATCGCAAGCCGGCCTTGGACTATCGGAAGTAGGCGGCTAGCGTTTCTTGGCCTTGGCCGTTGGCTTGGCTGTCTTGGCCTTCGTGACCTTCGCGTCCTTCGTGGTTGCCTTTGGCGCTTTCATCGTCAACGCCCGCTCGATGATCTTCTTGAACGTCCCGGCGGTATCACCTGTCTTCACCGGCGGGTTCTTGAGCCACAAGTCGGGCGTGCGGCCCTGCAGGATCTCGGCGAAGTCGGCGTTCGGCGTCTTGACGCTCAGCGGGGCGAACTCGGTAATGTCGATCGGGCCCGACCAGTCGTCCTTGTGCTTGATCAGCAGCCAGCTGTTCGGCGCGCCACCGAAGCCGCGCGTCTTGACCAGCACCCACGATCCCTTGAGCTTGTAGCCGTTCAGGCGGAACTTGAGGTCGCCTTTCCGGAAGGCTTCATCAACGTCCACCTCCGGTTCCCACGTCCCGACGTCCCAGAGCATGACGATGCCGGCGCCGTAGCCTTCGGGAATGACACCCTCGAAGGTGCCGTATTCGAGGGGATGGTCTTCCACGTGCATCGCCAGCCGCTTGTCGCGCGAGTCGATCGACGGCCCTTTGGGCACGGCCCATGACAGCAGCACGCCGTTCCATTCCAGGCGCAGGTCGTAATGCAGGTGAGAGGCGAGGTGCTTCTGGACGCAGAAGAACAGCGGGGCGCCGGCCTTCTTCTTCTTGGGCGATGGCGCGCCGGCCGGTTCCGGCGACTTGGTGAAATCCCGTTTCTTTCGGTAATGATCGAGGGCCACTCGCTACGCAGAATACAACGGCCGAGGGGTAGAATACGCTTCTTATGAGTACACCGACCGCCCAGGACCGCGCCTTCTTCGGCCACCCCCGTGGCCTGTCGACGCTGTTCTTCACCGAGATGTGGGAGCGTTTCAGCTACTACGGCATGCGCGCGCTGCTGCTGTTGTACATGACCGCGCCACTCACGGCCGGGGGGCTCGGCTTCGACGCCGCGCAGGGCGGCGCCATCTATGGGCTCTACACCTCGATGGTCTACATGGCGACCCTGCCCGGAGGCTGGATCGCCGATCGGTTGATCGGGCCGCGCCGAGCCGTGCTCTACGGCGGCATCATCATCGCCGCCGGCCACTTCAGCATGGCGATCCCGTCGCTGGCCACGTTCTACCTCGGCCTCTTTCTGATCGTGATCGGCACGGGCCTGCTCAAGGGCAACGTCAGCGTCATTGTCGGCAAGCTTTACGGCGCGGCCGACATTCGCCGCGACGCGGGATTCTCAATTTTCTACATGGGGATCAACCTCGGCGCGTTCCTGGCGCCGCTGGTCTGCGGTTACCTCGGCCAGCAAGTGAGCTGGCACCTGGGCTTCGCGGCGGCCGGGTTCGGCATGCTGATCGGCGTGATCCAGTACGTGATGGGCAGCAACAACCTTGGCGATGCCGGCCTTGCGCCCGCTCTTGCTCCGAGCCCGGCCATTGCCGCGCAGTGGAAGCGCCAGGTGCAAACCTGGGTGGGCGGCGCCGCGGCGTTCGTCGTGGTGGCGGTGCTGGCCGTGTACGCGGGACTCGTCAATGTGTCGGCCACGCAGGTCAGCGATGCCGCCGGCGTGTTCCTGTTGCTCGTGGTGGTCGGTTTCTTCGGCTGGCTGATGTTCTCGGGCGGGTGGACCCCTGAAGAGAAGAAGCGCCTCTACGTGATCACCGTGCTGTTCTTCGCGGCGTCGCTGTTCTGGTCGGTGTTCGAGCAGGCGGGATCCACGTTGAACCTCTTTGCCGATCGCAGCACGCGCAACGAGGTGTTCGGTATGGCGTACCCCAGCAGCTGGTTCCAGTCGATGAACTCGCTCTTCATCTTCGCGTTCGCGCCGGTTCTCGCGTGGCTGTGGGTGAGGCTCGCCTCGACTGGCAAGGAGCCGATTAGCCCGACGAAGTTCGCATTCGGACTGATCTTCGTCGGCGCGGGCTTCCTGATCCTGGTCATTCCTGCGCGGGCCTCCGAGCAGGGCGCCCTGGTCAGCCCGATGTGGCTGACCGCCACTTACTTCCTTCACACGATCGGCGAGCTGGTGCTGAGCCCGGTGGGTTTGAGCGCCATGACCACCCTGGCGCCGGCGCGCATTGCCGGCCTGATGATGGGCGTGTGGTTCCTCGCCACCTCGGTCGGCAACTTCATCGGCGGCCGTGTCTCCGGACTCTACGAGTCGCTCGCGCTGCCGACGCTGTTTGGCGTCGTCGCCGCGTTCGCCATCGTGGCGGGCTTGATCCTGCTGGCCCTGGTGCCGTCGATGCGGAAGCTGACGAAGGCTTGAGGCTTGGGACCTGGGACCTGAGGCTTGTGCCTTGAGGTTTCAGATTCTGTGTTATCTGTGTCATCTGTGGCCCTGAAGTCCTCCGCGTCATCGGCAGCCGTGCTGCTCATCTCGACTTACGACCTTGGCCACCAGCCGTTTGGCCTGGCCTCGCCAGCAGCGTGGTTGAGGCGGGCCGGGTTCGAGGTGGCGTGCGTGGACCTGTCGCGCGAGAAGCTCAACGTTGATGTCGTGTCAGGCGCGCACTTCGCGGCGCTCCACCTGCCCATGCACACGGCGACGCGCCTGGTCTTGCCGGTGATCGACAAGCTGCGCGCCATTAACCCGGCCATGACCATTGCGGCGTATGGACTCTACGCGCCGCTGAACGAAGCTTTATTGCGTGAACGAGGCGTCTCGGCGGTGTTTGGACCGGAAGCCGAGTCTGACCTGGTTGACTGGGCGAGTTCGCGGCCAATGAGCGCCGTGAACCCGTTACCGAAGCTTCGTTTCATTCAGCCGGATAGAACCGGACTTCCGGCGCTCGACCGCTACGCGAGCCTGCAGATGCCGGATGGCACCCGCAAGGTGGTGGGTGCAACCGACGCCACCCGCGGCTGCAAGCACCGGTGCCGGCATTGCCCGATCGTGCCTGTCTACGATGGCCAGTTTCGCGTCGTCCCGGTGGACGTCGTGCTCGCCGACGTGCGGGCGCAGGTGGCGCAGGGCGCGACCCACATCACCTTCGGCGATCCGGATTTCTTCAACGGGCCGACCCACGCCCGCAAGCTGATCGAGGCACTGCATGCCGAGTTCCCGGCCATCACCTACGACGTGATCATCAAGGTCGAGCATCTGCTGCAGCATCGCGATCTGTTGCCGCTGCTGGTTCGCACCGGCTGCTTGTTCGTGACCAGTGCGGTCGAGTCGGTGGACGACGAGGTGCTGGCGAAGCTCGAGAAGGGCCACACACGGGCCGACTTCATCGCGGCGGCGGCCCTCTGCCGCGATGCCGGGCTCACGCTGGCCCCGACGTTCGTCGCGTTCACACCCTGGACCACGATCGACGGCTATGTGGATCTGTTGAACCAGGTGGACGAACTGGATCTGGTTCCCAACGTGGCACCGGTGCAGTGGGGCATCCGGTTGCTGGTCACCGCGCAATCGCGGCTGCTCGAGTTGCCGGATGTGCACGACCTGATCGGGCCGTTCGATCGGGCGTCGCTGACGTTCCCCTGGCGTCATCGCGACCCGCGCGTGGACGCGCTGCAGGCCGGCGTGATGAACCTCATTGGTGTGCAAATCAACCGCCCGCGCCATGAGACCATGGACCGGATTCGGCGCTTGCTGGCGTCCGAGCACCCGAGCACCCCAGCACCGAAGCACCCAAGCACCCTGCCACGTCCGCGGACCGGCATCCCCTACATGAACGAGCCCTGGTACTGTTGAGCGGAACCCAGCGCAGAGCAGGTGGCTCTGTTATGAAGGGAAGTGAGAAGTCGGAAGTAGGAAGTGAGAAGCCGGAAGTGGAAAGTGAGAAGCCGGAAGTGGAAAGTGAGAAGAGGAGCTCGCCGCAACGGGTGCTCCTGCTTGCCACGACGACTGGCTATCAGACGCGAATGTTCGCGGAGGCCGCGGCCGCCTTGGGCGTTGAAATCGTGTATGCCACGGACCGTTGCGAACACCTGGACGACCCGTGGCGCGATGGCGCCATTCCGATTCGCTTTCACGAAGAGTGGCGGTCGGTGGACACCATCCTCAAGGCCCTTGAATCGCGGCCGGTGTTGGGCGTGCTGGTGGTGGGCGACCGCCCCATCGTGCTGGCGGCCTACCTCACGCGGCTGCTGGGACTGCCCGGCCATCCGCCCGACGCCGCGGGTGTGGCCCGCGACAAGCGGCTATTGCGCGCGCGGCTCAAGACCGGCGGTTTTCCGGTGCCGGAATGGTTCGCGGTGCCGTCCGGCCTGGATCCCTCGACCGTGCTGCCTCGCGTCACCTTTCCCGCGGTGGTGAAACCGACGGTGTTGTCGGGGAGCCGCGGCGTGATTCGCGCCGACGATGAGCTGAGCTTCGTGACGGCGTTTGACCGCGTCGCACGCCTGCTCGCCTCGAGCGACGTGCGCGATCTGCGCGATCCAGAAGGCGATGTGATCCAGGTCGAGTCGTACATCCCTGGCGCCGAATACGCGCTGGAGGGCATTCTCGAGCACGGCGTCTTTCACACGCTGGCGATTTTCGACAAGCCGGATCCGCTCGAGGGCCCGTTCTTCGAGGAATCGGTCTACGTCACGCCGTCGCGGGTCGGCGCCGCCATCGAGCGGCAGATCGAGGATGTCGTGTCGCGCGCCGCCAAGGTCATCGGCTTGCACCACGGTCCGGTCCATGCCGAGTGCCGGGTCAACAGCCGCGGGGTCTACGTGCTCGAAGTGGCGGCGCGGCCGATCGGCGGCCTGTGCGCACGGGCGTTGCGATTCACGCGGCCCGGCGCGACGACGATTGGCTTCGAGCAGGTGCTGCTGCGGCATGCCATCGGCGAGCCGATCGGCGGCTGGACCCGCGAGCCGGATGCGTCGGCGGTGATGATGATCCCCATCCCGCGCAGCGGGGTCTTCCGCGGCGTGACCGGTGTGGACGAGGCGATGCAGGTGGCCGGCGTGGATGACGTGCGGGTGACGGCGAAGCCGGACCAGCAATTGCTGGCGCTGCCGGAGGGGGCGAGCTACCTGGGCTTCATCTTCGCCCACGCGCCCACGCCCGAGGCCGCGGAGCAGGCCGTGCGAACGGCGCACGGCTGCCTGCAGTTTGCGATCGATCCGTGGCTGGAGGTTCTGAACCTCTAAATCTGTGCCTAATCTGTGCCTCCTAAGAAACTGCTCCATCGATCACCTCGCCGGTCGCAAGAGC
>CAYHCX010000074.1:12868-20275 GCA_964355095.1 uncultured Acidobacterium sp. | reverse complement strand
GTCTCACGGCACCCCATAAAGGGGTGCCCTACGGAGATGGCGAATACGAATCGCGTTCAGCGCTTCGGTGGCTCAGCGCTTCGGCAACTCGAACACGTACAGCGTGTGACCGTTGGCCGGCGGGTTGATCTCCGGCGTGATCGTCCGCGGCACCACGCGCGGGCTGCCGCCGCCGACCCCCGTGGTCACGGCGATGTACTGCTTGCCGTTGGCGGCGAACGAAACCGGGAAACCCTGCACGGCCGTCCCGAGACGAGCCGACCACAACACCTCGCCGGTCTTCACGTCGTAGGCCCGGAATTGGCGATCCAGGTCGCCGATGAACATTACGCCACCGGCGGTGCTGAGCGCCGCGGTCAGGTAGGCCGCGCGCTGCTGCACGCTCCAGGTCTCTTTCATGGTCGTGACATCGATGGCGAGGAGCTTGCCGACGTTGCCGTCGCTGCCGGGCATTTCGAAGAACCGGCGCGCGGCCGAGGTGCCGCCCGAACCTTCCGCGAACTCCACCTTGCGGGCCGCGATCTCCATGCACGACTGGCTGAGCGGGATGATCAACTGGTGGGTCGGCGGGTGATAGGTCATCGCCTGCCAGTTGTGTCCGCCCTCGGTGCTCGGGCACACCGCCAGCCACTCGTCGAGCTTCTGGTCGATGATGTCCTGCCGGTAGGTGGGCGTGCCCTTCTCGGGATCGATCTTGTCGAACATGTTCTGGAACACGGTCTGCTTGTAGCCCAGGAACTTGCCGGTCTTGCGCTCGAGCTTCCACAGGATGCCGGCCTTGCCGATGGTGAAGAGCGCCTTCTCTGGTCCATTGTCGATCAGCACGCGCTCGAAGACTTCGTCCTGGTCGAGGGTCTCGCCGGGAATGTGCTGGTAGTGCCAGGCCAGGCTGCCATCCTCGGCTCGGAGCGCTACCGTCGAACCGGTGTAGAGCGCCGCGTCGCTGACCTTGGTGCCGCGGCTCGCGGGCATCCACGGCTTCGGCTGCGCGACGCCGTAATAGATGAGATCGAGATCGGGATCGTAGCTGCCGACGATCCAGGTGTCACCTCCGGCGCGCATCCCGTCAGGCAACGCGCCCCAGGTGTCGCCGCCCGGTTCGCCGGTCCGCGCAACGGTGTGGAACTTCCACAGCAGCTTGCCGGTGCTGGAGTCGTAGGCGCTGATGAAACAGCGCTCGTTGGCGTGGAAGCGATCGCAGCCCTGCAGCCCCTGGATCACTTTGCCGCGAACCACCAGCGGACCGCTCGTCTGGTAGTACCCCTTGGTGTTGTCGGCGACCGTCACGTTCCAGACGACGGCCCCGGTCCGGGCGTCGAGGGCGTATAGCTTGGCGTCGGTGGTGGACAGGAAGATCTTGTCCTGGTAAATCGCGATGTTGCGCATCGAGGCAAACGAGCCGACGACGGCGTTGGGGCCGACCTGGTTTTCCCAGATCAGGTCGCCGGTGGCGGCGTCGAGCGCCTGCACCATGTTCAGCGTGTGGGTGAGGTACATGATGCCGTTGTGCACGAGCGGCATCGGCTGGTTGGCGCCGCCCTCGTTCATCGACCAGCTCCACGCCAGCTTGAGGTCTTTCACGTTCTTGTTGGTGATCTCGGTGAGCGGGCTGTAGCTCCACGCCTGGTAGTTGCGGCGCGCCATCAGCCAGTCGCCCGGATCGGGATTCTTGAGCATGGCGTCGGTCACCGGCACGTAGTTCTTCACTTCGCCCTTGACCGAATGGCCACGCGGCGGGGCGACGGCTGCGCGCGCGGGAGGCACGGTCCCGGTCGGCGCGTCTGGTGCCGCGGGCCTGGCCGCGGCGCGCTGGCCAGTGGCGATCGAACCAATCGCGACGGTGGTGGCAAGCGCCAGTGGCTGGGGGCCGGCGGCCGCGCCATTGAACTGCAGGATGTAAGCGGTGATGTTGAGGTACTCCGCTTCACCCAGGCTCGGCTTCCCGGGTGGCATCGTCGCCGCCATGTACTCGACGAGATCCTTCGTGGTCTGCCCGCGCCAGGTGGTCATGAAGTTGGGACCAGCCAGGGCCGGCGCTTCGTTCTGACCCACCAGCGTGGGCTGGTGGCAACTGGCGCAGTTGGCCTGGTACGACGCCTGGCCGGCGTTTGCCTGCGCGGCGGTGTAGACAGCCGGCGACGGCGTCTGAGTGGCGGTGAGCGTGAGGTGGGCGCTCGAGATCAGCACCAGGGCGGCACAACTAATCCAGGCCTTCAATTCTTGCCCTCTTGAATGAGCAGCCAGCCCCAGAGATTCCCTTCCGGCGCCTTCTCGCTGTGCAGTTGGATGTACAGCCGTCGGTTGACCAGGTCATCGACCTGTTCCTTCGTCAACTCGATGGTGCCGGTGATGGTGCCGCTCGTCCCGGGCGTGATCTTGAGGTCGCCGATGGCCGGACCGCGCATCGCCGTCCGCGGACCACGATGCACCCGTGCCACGGTCGACGCGGTCCGGAGCCCGGTGTAGTTCCCGGTCAGGGTCAGTGTGCTGCCGTTGAGGGTCGCCGTCACCGTGCCGGAGCCGGCAACTGTCGCCTGCATGGCGACGTCGAGCGGCACTGGCGACAGCCGGGCGCGGTATTGGCGTGCCTGCGCTCCAGCCACCACCATGGAGGCGGCGGCCAGGCAAGCGGCAAGTAGCAAGGACCGTCTGGTCATCGGGCGGAATAATACCCTGTGTCGCGCGTGGCTGCTCAACGCACAGAGGTCCGCCGTGCACCCGATCCGCGGCGGAAGCGAGGGAGAATCGGGCTACCGGCAGACCGGTTGCACGCCCCGCCCGTCGATCTGGGCGAACACCTTGTCGATGGCCACGGCATGGCCGCAGCTGTTCACCCGGTAACGCAGGTACTCCTGGATCCAGACGACGTCCCCTTCGTTGTCAACAGCCGTCTGGGTGGTGCCGCGCCGCAAGTCGTCCCGGTACTTCGTCTCGAGGCTGGTCCGGAAGTCCAGGGCCTCATTGCGCGGGGGGAACGCGATGGTCCCGAACGAGGCCGTGCCGCACACGCCGTAGGTGCCGGTATTGTCGATCTGCGCGAAGACCCGGGTCTGCGCCTGGCTGTGCGAGCACCCGTTGACGCGGTACCGGTAGTACTCCGAAATCCAGACAATGTCGCCTTCGCGGTCGACAAAGGTGTTGGAGTTGCCCCGGCGAAGGCCGTCGCGGTACTTGGATTCGAGCTGGTTGCGAAAATCCAACGACTCGTTGCGCGCGGGGAAAGACACGCTTCCGGTACCGCCGTATGAATACAGGAACTGCGCCCCCGAGATGTCGTCGGCGGTGACCGTGTCGGTGTTGCCCGGCGCCGAGTTCATCACCGCGTTCACGCTTTGCCCATGATCGTTGGGATGGTTCAGGCCAATCACGTGCCCGAACTCGTGCATCACGAGGCGGCGGAAGTCGACGATCCCCGAGCGCACGTTGCCGCGGTATGAATTCCACGACAGCTGGTTGTTCATGATCACGTCGGCTTCGGTGATCGCGCTGCCGCTCGATCGCCACAGGCAGTAGCCGGCGTACGATTCCCACGATCGCCCGTAAATCGACGACGACCAGAAGACGTTGTTGACGCCGTTGCCGAGGCCGGTGGAGGCGTTGGAGTCGCGGATCACCCGGAACTGGACGGTGTCCAGGTACTGGTTCCAGGTCCACATCGCCGCTTCCGCCGGCTGGCCCCACGTGGTGGAGCCGTCGATCAACGTCACGCCGTTGCTGATCGATCCCAGTTGCAGCGACATCACCGGGTTGCCCGCCCACCGTGGGCCGTCGTACCAGTACGCGGGCGAACGGTCGGCGGCGATCAGGATGAAGGCGAGCGCGGCGAGGGGCGCGCACAGACGACGGATCATCGGCGCCGCTCCAGTTGCCGCACGCGATCGCGGACCAGCGTCACGAATTCGCTGAGCGACAAGGCTGCCGACATCGACCGCACCAGCCCGCCGTCGCCTTGGGCCGAGGTGGTCGAGCCAATGGCCTCGACCGACACCAGCGGCGCAAATCCCACGGTCAGCATTCTTGCCGTGCCGCTGCCGGCCTCGTTCATCACGCGGACGCGGCCCTGGTCGGATCCGACCAGCGGGCTGACGGCGTGCGGCGCGTTATTGAGGAACAGGACATCGCGATCGCCGACGCGAAACTCGGGCACGTGCGACACGCGCAGCGTTTCGTCGCCGATGGTCCCGCCCAGTACTTCAACGGTGAGGGTGCGAGGGGCGCTGCCCTTCAGGCTCTGCTCCACCTCCATGGTGACCTTGGTGATGATGAGCCGCGACGAACCGTAGTGCTCCCACTCGGCGTGGCGGCTGGTGACGGTGCTGACCACGATGACCGCGGCACGTTCCGTCAGCTGGTCCAGCGAGAGCTTGCCGGAGTCGGGCTCAGGTTGCCGGGCCTGCAGCAGCAGGCCCTGCGTCCAGATGAGCAGGAGCGCGGCAATGATGCGAGGGAAGCTCATGCGCCCACGCTACCAGAGAAAGCGCAGAAGACCCAGGGTCGCCAGCGACGCCCCCGCCAACTGCAGGCCCAGCTCCACGGGCTCTCGCAGGAAGATGATGCCCGCCGCGGCGAGGGCGACACCGGCGGCCAGGAACCGCCAGTACAACTCCTGCACCTGTCCTTCTTCGGTCGTAGTCGGCGCCTGCCGGCGGCCGTCGCTCGATGGGGAGAAGCCCGTCTCCTTGCACGCCGAGGTGCGTCCCCCTCGGCCTGCCCGACCGGGCCAATCGGCGGAAGGTCCGGATCAACTGGCGCTTCACACGTCACGATGCCCGCCGCAAGTTCGGTTACAAAACGAAACTATCGAAGCGGTCGGAGACCTAGTGGCGCTCCGACTGGATCTGTTTGGCGACCTGCTCGACGTCGGCCATTACGCGCAGCAGGTTGCCGCTCCAGATCTTGCCGATCTGTTCCTCGGTGTAGCCGCGGCGCACCAGTTCCAGCGTGACGTTGAAGGTCTCGTCGGCGCCGTTCCAGCCGGTCACGCCGCCGCCGCCGTCGAAGTCCGACGAGATGCCGACGTGCTCGAGGCCGATCTTCTTCACGAGGTAGTCGATGTGATTGACGAAGTCGGCCACGGTGGCGCGCGGGTCACCGGGGGTCTTCCTGTTGATGTCCGCCATGCGCGCATCGAACCTGGCGCGCTGCTCGGGCGACATCGCGTTGAGGCCGCCGCGTCCGCCACCCCCGCCGCCGCCCGTGCCGCCACCGGGCATGCCGAGGCCGAACTCCTTGCGCAGCGCCGCGATCGCCGCGGCGCGCTCGGGCGAGTCGGGCTTGTTGACCTTCACGTAGCTCGCAAGCGCCACGGTCTGGATGACGCCGCCGTTCTTCTTCAGCGCCATCAACTGCTCATCGTCCATGTTACGGCTGTGGTCGGCGAGCGCGCGCGCCGCGGAGTGCGAGGCGATGACCGGCGCCTTCGACAGCGCCATCGCCTGCAGGTTGGCGGCCTTCGACGGGTGCGACAGGTCCACCATGATGCCCCACTTGTTCATCTCGGCAATCGCCTGCTTGCCGAGCTCGCTGAGGCCGTTGTGCAGCCACTGGCCGTCGCGCTCGCCGGTGTTCGAGTCGGCGAACTGGCTGTGGCCGTTGTGCGCGAGCGACATGTAGCGGCCGCCGCGATCGTGGAACTCCTTCACGCGCTTGATGTCGGTGCCAAGCGAGTAGGCGTTCTCAATGCCGATGAGGGCCACCTTCTTGCCGGACTTGGCGATGCGGGGCACGTCCGCGGCGGTGAGCGCCAGCTCGATCTGGTTGGCGGCGATCTCCCTGGTGAGGTGATGCACGGCGTCGAACTTGGCCACCGCCTGCTGGTAGGCGCCGTCGTAGCCTTCGGGCGTCAGCGGCCCCTGGCCGACGTAGACGATGAAGAAAGAAGCGTCGAGCCCGCCCTCCATCATCTTCGGCAGGTTGACCTGGGTCTCGAGCCGCTGGGTGTAGTTCTTCTGCCGCGTGAAGTTGTCGGGGTTGATGTCGTCGTGCGTGTCGAGCGTGATCACGCGCTCGTGAATGGCCCGGGCCTTGGCGATCAGCGCGGCGTCGGCGCCGGCCTGGGCCGCGGCCTGCGGGTCGGCCAGGGTCACGAAGAGAAAGAGAGCGGCGGCAAATGAAGCAAGGCGGGTCATGGACAGGTCTCCTGAAGCGCGGATCCTACCATCCCGGGCAAAACTGAGAGACGATTGGCGGGAATGGATGAGGCACGGGCCGCGCGCCTGTATCGGGAGGCCAATGCCAGCCGGTGGGACCTGCCACGCGCCGTGCTGGTGGACGCCTTGGTACGAAGCGCGGCCAAGGCGTTTGCCGGCCGAACTCCTTCGGATGGGGAACTCGATCGATACCTGGGGACCTTGCACGTGGCCGACCTGGCGCTCGCCTGCGCGTGCGCGCTCGGGCACGAAGGCGCGTGGGACCACTTCGTGGCCGAGTTCAGGCCCGCGTTGTACCGCGCGGCCGACGCCGTGGACGCACACGGCGGCGCCCGCGACGTCGCCGACGCCCTCTACGCCGAACTCTTCGGCGTCAAGCAGCGCGATGGCGACCGGCAATCCCTCTTCCGCTACTTCCATGGCCGCAGCAGCCTCAGCACCTGGCTGCGCACCCTGGTGGCGCAACGCTTCGTCGATCGCATCCGCGAGAGGCGGCGCCTCGATCCGCTGCCGGAAGAGACATCACCGGCTGCGATCGCCGCCAAGCCGGCTGTTCCAGACCCCGATCGGCCGCGGTTCTCGGCGGCGATGCGCGCCGCGCTCGGACTCGCCATTGCCGCGCTGGCGCCGCGCGATCGCCTGCGCCTCGGCTGCTACTATGCGCAAGAGATGACGCTCGCGCAGATTGGCCGGCTCACGGGGGAGCACGAAGCGACCGTGTCGCGCCAACTCACGCGCACCCGTCGCGCGATCCGGGATGAGGTGGAGCGGCAATTGCGCGAACAACACGGGTTCGGCGACCGCGAGATTTCAGAGTGCTTTGCCAGCGTATCGGCCGACGCGGGGCCGATGAATCTCGACGAGTGGCTGCCGCCGGATGGCACCCGCAAGAAGGCCGGCGCGGATCGTTCTAACCCTGAGGACCCCTCGTGAACGCCGAACGCGATCGCGATCGCCAACTGGAGCAGCTGCTCAAGCACGAGCTGGGCGCGGCCACCGCCGCGCCGGCCTCGGCGGCGTGCCTCGACGCGGAAACCGTGGCGGCCTGGATGGATGGCGGCCTCAACCCGCAAGCCGCCGCCATGGTGGAGGCGCACGCCTCCGGTTGCGAACGGTGCCAGGCCCTGCTCGCCACGGTCGCGCGCACCACGCCGGCGGCAGCCGCCGCGGATGCGACAGGCGCGCGCCTGTGGCGCTGGTGGTTGGCCCCGCTCGCCGCCAGCGCCGCCGCGGCCACGCTGTGGATGGTCGTGCCGCG
>CAYHCX010000074.1:0-12768 GCA_964355095.1 uncultured Acidobacterium sp. | reverse complement strand
CCGGACGTCACCCACCGCTGGCGTGCCGGCGCCGGTGGCACGGTCGACTACTCAACCGACGCCGCCGCCACGTGGCTCCCGGCCACCTCGCCCGCGGGCCCGGAGATCTCGGCCGGCTCGTCGCCCTCGTCCACCGTGTGCTGGCTGGTGGGCCGAAGCGGCCTCGTCCTGGTGTCCAGCGACGGCCGGACCTTCACGCGAGCGCCGTTCCCTGACGTCACCGACCTCTCGTCAGTTACCGCTGTGAACGCCCGCACGGCCACGGTCACGTCCGCGGATGGCCTCGCCTTCGCCACCGACGACGGCGGCCGCACCTGGCGGCGGCAGTAGGATCGAGTCCCACCCTGCAAGGATTGCCGACTCGCCCGTTCTAAGGGAAAGGGGCCTCTGGTGGCCCCGGTTTTCAAGGAGCGGTTGCCATGTCTGCACGCACGTATCTCGCCTCACTCGTCATCCTCGGCGGCGTTCTGTTGGTGCGGCCCGAGGCCCAGCCGGCGCTGTCGGCGGGGCCCGCAACGATCGACAAAGCGCCAGCCTCGGCCAGTGGGGGCCCGGATCTGACCACCACGCTCGACGACCAGTCCGAACTGGCCATCACGGTCTACAACTCCGACATCGCGCTGGTGCGCGACGTCCGCAACCTGCAACTGGCGCGCGGCGTCGGCAACCTGCGGTTCATGGACATTGCCGCCACCGTGAATCCGGCGACGGTGCACTTCCGCTCACTCACCGATCCCTCCCGCGTGAAGGTGCTCGAGCAGAACTACGAATACGACCTGCTCGAGCCCGACAAGCTGCTGCGGAAGTACGTGGGACGCGAAGTCACGCTGATGCGCACGCGGCAGGACGGCGGCACCACTCGACAGGAGGAAGTGAAGGCGTTGCTCCTCAGCTACAACGCCGCGCCGGTGTGGAAGATCGGCAACGAAATCGTCACCGGGATCGGCGCCGATCACATCCGGTTCCCGGAACTGCCCAGCACGCTGTATTCACGGCCCACGCTGATCTGGACGGTCGCCAACGACGGCGAGTCGCGCCATCGCGTCGAAGCGTCATATCTCGCCACCAAGCTCGCCTGGAATGCGGACTACGTGCTGACCGTGGCCCGCGACGACAAGGCGGCGGACCTCAACGGCTGGGTGACGCTGACCAACGGCAGCGGCACCACGTTCCGCAACGCCAAGCTGCAGTTGGTGGCCGGCGACCTCAATCGCGTGCGCCAGCAGCTCGGCATGATGAAGCAGGAGATGGTGGCTCGCCGCGACGCGCCCGCGGCCGCGGAGGCCATGGCCCAGGAGGCGTTCTCCGACTATCACCTCTACACGCTCGGCCGGAAGACGACCATCAACAACAACCAGACCAAGCAGGTGAGCATGCTCGAGGGGACCGACGTGCCAATCGTGAAGCGCTACGTCGTTGACGGGCAGAACTACTACTACCACAACCAGCAGCACCCGGGTTCCCCCCTCAAGGACCTGGTGCAGGTCTACTACCAGTTCAAAAACGAGCAGAAAGGCGGGCTGGGGATCCCGATGCCGGCGGGCGTGCTCCGCGTCTATCAGGAAGACTCAAAGGGCGGCGTGCAGTTCGTCGGCGAAGACCGCATCATGCACACGCCGAAGGACGAGACGCTCAACGTCAAGATCGGCAACGCCTTCGACGTGGTGTGCGAGCGCAGCCAGATCGACTTCCAGCGCATCACCGGCAACGTCTACGAGTTCGAGTACGAGGTGACCCTGCGCAATCACAAGGCCACCGCGGTATCGGTGGAAGTCAACGAGCCGCTGGGTGGCACGTGGCGGATGATTCGCTCGTCGCACGAGTGGACCAAGACCGCGGCGTGGGCGGCGCAGTTCAAGGTGCCGGTGGCGGCGGACGGCACGGTGGTACTCAAGTACCGCGTGCGGGTGACCTACTGAGCGGGAAGCGCGCGGCGCGTGCGACTCAGGCGGTGAAGCCGGCCAGCGCCTTCTCTTCCGAGTCGTAGGTGTCGAACACGGTGAGCAGCTTGGTGATGGTCAGCAGGTCGGTGATGCGGCTGGTCAGGTTGACGAGCTTGACCGCGCCGTTGGCCTTGCGGGCGGCCATCGAGCAGCGGACCAGTTCGCCCAGGCCGCCGCTATCCATGTAGCCGACCCCGGCCAGGTTCAGCAGGACCTTGTTCCGGCCCTGGAACACGACGCTCGCCACCTTGTCGCGCAGCAACGTCGCGCCATCGTCAATCGTGAGCTTGCCCTGGAGATCCAGGACGGTGATGTCGCCAATGGTGCGCTCAGTGATCTGCATGCGAAATCCCTCGACGGCCCGGATGCACCCGGGTAATGGTGAGACGATTCCGCGACCGTGGGGGCGGCGCCTCGCAGGGGGGAGTCTATCTCAATCCGACACGGAGCGACCGCATGTACAATGCGTCACCCGGAGGTCACCGTGCTGAAACGCGTGCTCATCGCCATCTGTTTGATTGCCACTGTCTCGCTGGCGGCCCAGCAGCGGGCGCCGCACAACGAGTCCATTCGCCTGGAGGATCTGCGCGCCGACCTGTTCTTTCTGGCCGGCGACGCGATGCGCGGCCGGCTGACCGACACGGTCGAGAACCGCGCCACCGGCGACTACATCCGGTCCCGGTTTGAACGGATTGGCCTCAAGCCCGCCGGGGCTGGCAATTCCTACTTCCAGAACTACAACCTGATGACCGCCACGCTCGGCGAGGGCAATGCGTTGGCGGTGACGGGGGGCGGCGGCGGCGCGCGCCGGTATCGGCACGGGCAGGAGTTCTATCCCCAGCGGTTCGGCGCGAGCGGACAGGTCACCGCGCCGGTGGTGTTCGCCGGCTTCGGCATCACCGCGCCCAGGTGGCGGCACGACGACTACAGCGGCGACGTCAAGGGCAAGATCGTGCTCGTGCTCGACCACGAGCCCGGCGAGCGCGACCCCGACAGTCCGTTCGAAGGTGTCGTCACCGCGGAGCCGGCGGCGGCGTGGCGCAAGGCGCTGGCCGCGCAAGAGAAGGGGGCGGCGGCCATCCTGTTCGTGAGCGACATCCACAACCATGCCGGCACCGCCAACTTCGAGCAGGCGGCGCGCAACGTCTGGCCCGAAGCGCGGCCGCACCTGCGCACGTTCACCCTCGCCGCCTGGGCGGATCGCATCCGTATTCCCGCGGCGCAGATCTCCCCCGCTCTCGCGGCCTCGCTCGTCGCCGGCACCGGGAAGACGCTGGCGGAACTGGGCCAGGCGGCGGAGGCGGCGCGCGGCTTCACGCCGTTGCCGCTGCCGGGCGTCGAGATCGAGCTGACCACCGCCGTCGATCGGCACACCATCCCCGACCGCAACGTGGTCGCGCTGCTCGAAGGCAGCGATCCCAAACTCAAGGACGAATGGGTGATCGTCTCGGCGCACTTCGATCACAACGGCGCCGACGGCGACCAGGTCTTCCCCGGCGCCGACGACAACGGCTCCGGCACCGTGGCGCTGCTCGAGATCGCGGATGCCTACGCGCTGGCGGCGCAGCAGGGCCGGCGCCCGCGCCGCAGCATCCTGTTCGCGGCGTGGAACTCGGAAGAGCGCGGGCTGCTCGGCGCGTGGGCCTACACCGAGGAACCGCTGGCGCCGCTGAACACGATTGCGGCGGTGCTCAACATGGACATGATCGGCCGCAACGAAGAGGTGCAGGTGGGCGGCGGCGGACGCTTCAACGGCCTTGAGGTGCAGAGCGCGGAGTCAAACAGCAACGCGCTCAACGTGATGGGCTTCGCCCGCGCGCCGGATCTGTCGTTGGCGATCGACAAGGCGAACCTCGGCATCAACCTCGAACTCAAGCGACGGTACGACAACAACACGTCAAACCTCGTGCGCCGCAGCGACCAGTGGCCGTTCCTGCAGCGCGGCGTGCCGGCGCTGGGGTTCATGACCGGGCTTCATCCCGACTATCACACCGTCTACGACCGGCCGGAGAAGATCAACTACGTGAAAATGGAGAAGATCGCGCGGCTGATTCACCAGGCGAGCTGGGATCTCGCCAACGCGGATTCGCGGCCCAAGCCGGTCGCGCCGTAGCGGCCGCTGGCCGCATTGACGCGCTCGTCACAGACCGGGCACGTCGAACAGCCGGTCGCCGCTGCGCATGTCCTCTTCGAGCAGCGCCATGAGCGCCCTGGCGATGGAACCCGGCTTGCCATCGCCAATCTTCGCGCCGTCCCATTCCACGATCGACGCCACCTTGATCGAGCTGCCGATCAGCATCATCTCGCGGGCGGCGCGCGCGTCGGCCACGGGCACGTCGCACACCTCGACGCCCGCGATCCGCCCCTGCTTCACCAGTTCGGGCGCCAGCGCCAGGAGCCGGAGCGACGTGCAGCCCGACAGAATGCGATCGAATTTCGGATGGCGGAACACCCCGTCCCGCGTCACGAACGCGACATTCATGTTCGAGCTCTCGCCGACGTGCCCGGCCTCGTCGATGAAGACGCCGTTGTCGAGGCCGGCCTTCTTCGCCTCCATCTGCATCAGCACGTTCGGCAGGTAGTTGGTGCTCTTGGTGATGGCGTAGAGCGGCGGCTTGATCGGCAACGTGGTGGTCATCACCCGCAGCCCCTCGGTGTACCAACGCTCGGGATACGACAGGCCGGCGAAGATCATCACGAAGAACCCCGGCTCGGCGCCGGCGGCGGGGCTGAGCTCCAGGCTCCCGGGCCCGGACGACAACCAGTAGCGGATGGCGCCGTCGCGCTTGCCGGCAGCCGCCGTGGTGCGAATGACGATGTCGCGCATGTGCTCGCGCGTGCCCGGCAGCCGCAGGTTCGACCGCGCCGCCGACCGCATGAACCGATCGAGATGCGCGTCGAGGTCGTAGATCTTGCCGTGGACGATACTCGCCGTGTCGAAGATGCCGTGGCCGCGATGGACCATGTGATCGTCGAACGGGATCACCATCAGCGCCGGGTCGGTCACCACGCCGCCGAGCTGGCTCGAATAGAACGCCCAATACTTGACCGGTTGCTTCTCTCGCAAGGCGCGCAACCCGGCAAGGATGTCATCGGTGTTCAGCAGGCGAAGGCAAGGGGATGTGGCGGGCATTGGCCGTCACTCTACCATGCGTCAAGCGACCGGGAATCGCGCCGGAACGCCCGGCGAAAAAACGAAACGCCCGAGCGGCGAATGCCGCTCCGGGCGCTTCAGTGCGCAATTTGCGCCTCCCGGCAGGAGCCGGGACTATCGGTCTAGATCAGTTCCGAGTTGTTCCCATTTCGTCGCGTGACCGGGGACTTACACCCGGTCACGCGGCGAAATGGTCCGGCGGAGTGTTCATCGTGCAACCCCCTTTGCCGAGAATTCAAACCGTGTCGTTCCGTTCCATTCCGCCGCCCACGCCTTTGCGACGGCTTGTTACCATTACACCTCCACGGCGGTGAGGGGCGTGGCTACCACTGTGATACGCCTGCGGGCAGCCGGTGTCAAGGGGGCCTGCCGGAGTGCATAATGGGGCCATGAAAGACACTCCGCGAGCATGGGTTGGACTGGTGCTGGTCGCGGCCACGCTGGGAATGTCGGCGCCGTCGGCGCAGACGCCGTCAACCGGGCGCCTCATGCGCGACAAGCTGACCCATGCCAACAGGATCCTCGAGGCCATCCTGACCAGCGACTACGAGTCGCTCGACCGGGAAAGCGCCGCCCTGGTGCGCGCCACCGAGCTCCCGGCCTGGTCGGTGCTGAAAAGCCCCGAGTACTTGCGGCAGAGCGCCGCCTTCATCAGCGCGATCCAGGACCTGCGTGACGCGGCCAAGGCGCGCGACCTCGACACCGCGGCGCTCCAATACATGTCGTTGAGCCTGACCTGCTTCCAGTGCCACAAGCACATCAAGGGCGCCCGCATCGCGGGCAAGTAACCGGACGAGAGGACTGCCAACATGTCAGCCATGCGAACACCATCCCTGCCCTCCGTCTCGCACACCCACACCAGCGCCGCGCAGTCGTGGAGCCACAAGGGCACCAACGGCTTCACCTCGAAGTGGGACACCGGCAGCAAATAGATCGCGATCGGCCGGCGCAACGGTATTCTGTAGGGCGATGCGTCACCTCGTCCTGCTTGCCGTGCTGGCCGCCTGGTGGCCAGTTTCCCCGCTTCACGCTCAGACCAGCGACATCCTGACGTCGGGACGGCGGGTGCTCACCGCCGAGCGCCTCGGCGACGACGAGCGGGTGACGCTGGACGGCATTCTCGACGAGGGCGCCTGGAAGCGCGCCACCACCGCGGGCGAGTTCATCATGCAGGACCCGGTGCTCGGCGGCACGCCCACCGAGCCCACCGACATCCGCGTCGTCTTCAACCGCGACCACCTCTACATCGGCGTCGTCTGCTACGACTCGGAACCGGACAAGCTGAAGGGCAACACGCGCAAGCGCGACGAGTTCCTCAGCGCCGACGACCGCTTCATGTGGACGATGGACACGTTCCTCAACCAGCAGACGGGCTACTTCTTCGAGATGAACCCGTCGGGGTTGATGGCCGATTCGCTGATGGGGCCCGGCGGCACCAACAGCCGCGAATGGGACGGGGTGTGGAACGCGCGGGTCCGCCGGAGCGAAATCGGCTGGACCATCGAGATCGACATCCCGTTTCGGACGCTGGCCTTCGACCCCAACGCCCCGGCATGGGGCGTCAACTTCCAGCGCACCGTCCGCCGCAAGAACGAAGAGACGGTGTGGACCGGCCACCAGCGCAACCAGGGCCTGCGGCGGATGTCGAACGCGGGGCTGCTGGTCGGCCTGACCGACGTCACGCAGGGGCGCGGCCTCGAGTTCAAGCCGTATCTCGCCGGCGCCATCGGTGATGCGCCGGGCCGGACGCCCGCGGCCGAGCGCGAAGGCTCGGCCGACGTCGGCGGCGAAATCACCTACAACCTGACGCCGAGCCTCCGGGCCGTCGCCACCATCAACACCGACTTCGCGGAAACCGAAGTTGATACGCGGCGTGTCAATCTGACCCGGTTTCCGTTGTTCTTTCCGGAAAAGCGCGGCTTCTTTCTCGACGGCGCGACCTTCTTTGATTTTCACGTGCCGGCCTTCTTCTCTCGGCGCATCGGCCTCGACGCCAACGGCCAGCCACAACGCGTGCTGGGCGGCACCAAGCTGACCGGCCAGGCGGGACGCTTCGACGTGGGCGCGCTCTACGTCCGCACCGGCGAAGACGAGGGCGCGCTCGGCGAAGACTTCCTGGTGGCCCGCGTGCGCCGCCGCATCCTCCGCCAGTCGTTCATCGGCGCCCTCTACACGGGGCGCTCGACCCGCGACCAGTCGGCCGTGGCGACCCGCACCACCGCCGGCCTCGACTTCCGTTTGGCGACATCGTCTTTCCGCGGCAACAAGAACCTGGAGGCGACCGGGTTCTTCGCCGTCACCACGCCGTCGCTGGGCATCGGCGACAACCTCTCGTACGGCCTGCGCCTCGATTACCCGAACGACGTCTGGGACAGCAGCTTCGCGTTCCAGGAAGTGCAGAAGAACGTGAGCCCGGAGGTCGGCTTCCTGCCGCGGCGCGACTATCGCCGCTACCAGCCGGAGTTCCGATGGGGCCCGCGGCCCACCGACCACCGCTGGATCCGCCGCCTCTCGTTCGGCGGCGACGCCGACATCTACACCGACACGCGCAACCACCTGGTGACGCGCGAGGTGGACCTCACCGCCATGCGCGTCGAGCTCCACAGCGGCGACAACGCCGAAGTGAGCGTGGTGCCCACCTACGAGCGTCTCGAAGAGGATTTCGGGATCTCAACGGGCGTCACCCTGCCGGCCGGGGCCGAGTACTCGTTCACCCGGTTCCGGATCTCGGGCCAGACCGCCAACAAGCGGATCCTGGCGCTGCAGCCGCGCGTGGAGTGGGGCAACTTCCTGTCCGGCACGCGCACCGAGGCCGCCCTCGGCCTGGGCGTGCGTCCGCGGTCCGGCGTCACGCTCAACCTCTCCTATGAATGGAACGCGGTCGATCTTGCGGAGGGGAGTTTCCAGACCCGCCTGTATCGGCTCGTCGCCGACACGCAGTTCAGCCCGTTCATGTACCTGGTGAACAACGTGCAGTTCGACTCGGTCAGCCGCGTTCTTGGATGGCAGTCGCGGTTCCGCTGGATCGTGACGCCCGGCAACGACATCTTCGTCGTCTACACCCACAACTGGCTGGACTCGGCCAATCCTTCCGCCCGCTTCATGACGCTCGACCGCCGCGGCGCCGCCAAGGCCGTGTATACCAAACGCTTCTAGCGGGCCGGACCGCGGTGCGGGTACAAAAAAAGAGGCCGCGGGCGCCCGCGGCCTAGTTGCGTTCACGTTGGAGGTCGAGCGATTGGACGAACTAGTGAGCGCGCACCGCTCCCGGCGCACCCACGGCATCGAATGCCCCTTCGGGCACAGCGGCGGGCGCCTCGACCAGGCACCACGCCTCTTGATCGTTGAGAATTTCGGCCGCGAGCTGCGTGTGCAGCGCGTGGCCGGCGCGATGGGCGACGATGTGACCGACGATCGGATATCCGACGAGCGCCAGGTCACCGACGACGTCAAGGATCTTGTGGCGAACGAACTCGTCTTCGAAGCGCAGGGCGTTCAGCACGCCGGTGTCGCCGATGACGATGGCGTTCTCGAGCGAGCCGCCGAGCGCCAGGCCGTTCTGGCGCAGCCATTCCACTTCCTTCAGGAAGCCGAACGTGCGCGCCGCGGCGATGTTGTCGGCGAAGCTGCTTTCGGTAATGCGCTCGGTGCGCGACTGGTGCCGCAGCAGCGGATGGTCGAAGCTGATGGTGTAGCTGACCTTGAAGTGATCCGACGGGTAGATGGCAATGCGCTTGTCGCCGCTCGCAATCTGCACCGGCTTGAGGATCTTGAGATACTTGCGCGACGGGCCGAGCGTCTTGACGCCCGCTTCCTGCAACAGATACAGGAACGGCGCGCTGCTGCCGTCCATGATCGGCACTTCTTTGTGGTTGAGCTCGACGATGATGTTGTCGATGCCGGCCGAGACCAGCGCCGCCAGCAGGTGCTCGACCGTTTCGACGGTGGCGCCGGCCTTGCCCAGCACGGTCGCGTGCTGCACGCTGGAAACCTCAGAAACCGAAGCGGCGATTTCCACGCCCAGGTCCGTGCGGCGGAACCGGATGCCGGTGTCCGCGGCTGCGGGCTTCAGGGTCAAGGTGACCTTCTGGCCGGAGTGAAGCCCGATGCCAGCGCATGAAATCTGCCGTTTAATCGTCCGTTGTGCGTCCATTCAGTCTACGGTTCCGCTCCCAACAGAAGCAAAGTCGATGCCTACGATTGGACCCCCGGCACAAATGAACTAAGCCCATTACCTGCAACGTTTACACAAATTTTCACACTCGGGCGCTTCTTACGGCTGTGTTTCCAGAGCCACAGCTGCAAATGCCCAAAGTGTGGCTATCTTGCCTCGCCTTCGCCCTTCGGGCTTCGGCGGAGCAGGCTCAAGCCTCTAACATTGCGGCCAGAAACTGACCGGTCGCCGAGCTCTTCGACTTGGCCACCTGTTCCGGCGTTCCCTGCGCCACGACCCGGCCGCCGCCCTCGCCGCCTTCGGGCCCGAGGTCGATTAACCAGTCGGCCGACTTAATTACATCCAAATTGTGCTCGATCACGACGATGGTGTTGCCCTGATCGACGAGGCGCATCAGCACATCGAGCAGCTTGCGCACATCCTCGAAGTGCAGGCCGGTGGTCGGCTCGTCCAGGATGTAGAGCGTGCGGCCGGTGCCGCGCTTCGACAGCTCGCGCGACAGCTTGACGCGCTGCGCCTCGCCGCCGCTCAACGTCGTCGCCGACTGCCCCAGCGTGATGTAGCCCAGGCCCACGCTCTGCAGCGTGCGCAGCTTGACGGCCAGCGGCGGAAAGTTCTCCAGCAGCGGCAGCGCCTGATCGACGGTGAGGTCGAGGACGTCGGCAATCGACTTGCCGCGGTACTTGATCTCCAGCGTCTCGCGGTTGTAGCGGCGGCCCTTGCACTGCTCGCACGTCACGTAGACGTTGGGCAGGAAGTGCATTTCGATGGCGATCACACCGTCGCCCTGGCACGCCTCGCACCGCCCGCCCTTGACGTTGAACGAGAAGCGCCCCGGCTTGAAGCCGCGGGTGCGCGCCTCGGGCACCATCGCGAACAACTCGCGGATGAACGTGAACAGGCTGGTGTAGGTCGCCGGGTTCGATCGCGGCGTCCGCCCGATCGGCGACTGATCGATCTCGATCACCTTGTCGATCAGGTTGATGCCTTCGATCTTGTCGTGCGCGCCGGGCTCGTCGGCGGCGCGATAGAACTCACGGGCCAGCGCCTTGTAAAGAATGTCGTTGACCAGCGTGCTCTTGCCGGAGCCGCTGACGCCGGTGACCGCCACCAGGCGCCCGAGCGGAATCTTCACGTCCACCGACTTGAGGTTGTTGGCGCGGGCGCCGCGAATCACGATTTCGCCCTTCGCCTCTTTCCGGCGGGCCGCCGGCGTCGCCACGCAGTGGTGTCCGGCGAGATAGGCGCCGGTCAGCGACCCGTTGCCGTTACTGATCAGGTCGGCCGGCGTGCCCTGGAAGATCACGTGGCCGCCGAGGTCACCGGCGCCGGGGCCAAGGTCCACCACGTAATCCGCGGTGCGAATGGTCTCTTCGTCGTGCTCCACCACCACCACGGTGTTGCCAAGGTCGCGCAAGCGCCCGAGCGTGGCCAGTAACTTGCGGTTGTCGCGCTGGTGCAGGCCGATCGACGGTTCGTCCAGCACGTAGAGCACGCCGGTGAGGTTGGAGCCGATCTGCGTCGCCAGCCGGATGCGCTGGCCCTCGCCGCCCGACAACGTTGCCGCCGAGCGCGCCAGCGTGAGGTAGCCGACGCCGACGTCGTTGAGGAAGCGCAGCCGGTCGCGAATTTCCTTCAGGATGCGCGTGGCGATAATCGCCTCCCGGTCCTGCAGCTCGAGGCCCTCGAATACCACGAGCGCGGATGAAATCGGCAGGTTGACGTAGTCGGCAATGGTCTTGCCCTTGAGCGTAACGGCCAGGCTTTCGGAGCGGAGCCGGTTACCCAGGCACACCGGGCATTCACGCAGCGCCCGGTACGGGTCGAGCTCTTCCTGGACGGCCCACGAACCCTCCTCGAACCGCCGGCGCAGATTCGGGATCACGCCCTCGAAGTCGCGGCCGAACGGTTCGGCCGTGGCGGCCTTCTTCTTGCCGGCCTTCTTGGCGGAACTTAAGTTCCGCCCTCCTGGCATCGCGTCCCGCCCTCCTGGCACCCTTCCCTCGGGCTTTTCGCGCTGCGCGGCGCCAGGCCCCTGCAGGATCAGGTCGCGATGCTTCTTCGGGAGCTTGCCGAAGGGCACCTGCGGATCGATGCCGTAGTACGCGGAGATTGACGCCACTGCCTCCGACACCAGCTTGCCGTCGCCGCGGCCCCACGGCGCAATGGCGCCGCCGGCCAGCGACAGCGACTCGTCGGGGACAATGCGGTTCGGGTCGAAGTCCCAGGTGGCGCCCAGCCCCTGGCACGACTGGCAGGCGCCGTGCGGTGAGTTGAACGAGAACGCGCGCGGCGACATCTCCGGCACGCTGATGCCGCACACCACGCACGCCAGCTTGCGCGAGAACAGCCGGTCCCCGCCATCGAGCGAGTTGATCACCACGACATCGTCGGCCATGGTGAGCGCGACCTCGACCGATTCGGCGAGGCGGCGCTCGATGCCGCTGCGGACGATCAGGCGGTCGATGACGATGTCGATGTCGTGGTTGCGGCGGCGATCCAGCTTGATCTCTTCTTCGAGCGAGCGGGTGTGGCCGTCGACGCGGGCCTTGGTGAAGCCGCGCGTGCGCAGCGCCAGCAGTTCCTTCCTGAACTCGCCCTTGCGGCCGCGGACGATCGGCGCCATCACGTTGATGCGGGTGTCCTGCGGATGGGTCATCACCAGGTCAACGATGCGCTCGAGCGACTGGGAGGCGATGGCGCGGCCGCAGTTCGGACAGTGCGGCACGCCGATGTTGGCGAACAGCAGCCGCAGGTAGTCGTAGATCTCGGTGACCGTGCCGACGGTGGAACGCGGATTGGCGCCGGTGGTCTTCTGCTCGATCGAGATGGCGGGCGACAGGCCGTCGATCAGATCGACGTCGGGCTTCTCCATCTGCTCGAGGAACTGCCGGGCGTAGGCCGACAGCGACTCGACGTAGCGGCGCTGGCCCTCGGCGTACAGGGTGTCGAACGCCATGCTCGACTTGCCGGACCCCGACGGCCCGGTGATGACCACCAGCTGGTGCTTCGGGATCTCGAGGCGGTCGACCCGGAGGTTGTGCTCGCGGGCGCCCTCGACGATGATCGCGTCGGGCTCGCGCGGGTTGCGGGTCAGCGGGGGGCGGGTCATCGACGGCGCGGGCGGACGCGGCATGCGGCCCGAAGGCTACGGAACGGGCGTTCAGGTGTCAAGCTGGCCCATCTGGCAGGCGAGGGCCGGCGCGGGATCCCGAAACGACCCACGGGCAGGCGGTGAGGCCTGCCCGTGGGTCACGACGCGGGTCGGGCTCAGCTGTGCGCGAGCTCGATCTTGATCACCACGTCGCCGTGGCTGGTCCCGGCCACCGCCGCGATGATGCGGTCGGCGATCGAGGACGGCACCCGGACGTGGCAGTAGGTGTCGCGCATCGCGACCGAGCCGAGCGACCCGGGGTCGACGCCGGCGCCGTCACCGAGGAGCTTGCGGACGTCGTCCGCGGTCAGCCCGTGCTTCTTGCCGAGGTTGACGTGGATGC
>CAYHCX010000073.1:1283-20589 GCA_964355095.1 uncultured Acidobacterium sp. | reverse complement strand
GTCGAGCTGTCGGTGAGCAAGCCGGAGGTGTGTCGAGCGATTGCGCGAGGCGATGAAAAGCCTGATCGGCTAGACGCTCTTGCGACCATCCCTTCGCATCTCGCAGGTTCCGTATCCTACGCCCCAAACCGGCAACCACTGTCTCTTCTCGGCGTCGGCGAGGCACTCCGACATCTTCTGGAAGCCCCGGGAAAGCGTCAGTAGACTAATCGTAACAATCGGAATATGTTGACTGTCGTCAGAGAAGCCGAGCTGGCCGTTTGGCGCGCGTGCTCCGAGGTCGATGCAATCTATGCCCAAGCCACGTCGACTCGACTTGGACGACCGAATCGCTGCGGTGATCGCCCTGGTCAGAGCCGATCTTCGCCGCGAGTGGACCGTTGCCCAGATGGCCTCGGTCGCTGGCGTATCAAAGGGTCACCTGCGGCGGATGTTCGCCCGGAAAGGCGAGCTGGGCTCTCCGATTAAGCTGCTGACCAAACTGCGGCTGGAGGCCGCCGCCGAGCTTCTTGCCGATCCCACCATAAGGCTGAAAGAGATACTGGATCGGGTCGGTGCGTCAGTTCCGAGCCACTCTTATCGGACCTTCAGGCGCCGGTTTGGGGCCTCGCCGACGGAATTTCGCGCACGCCGCCAGTCAGGCGCTACGAGTGAAACAATGAACTGAAGCCTAGCCGAACTCCCTGAAGTAACAGCCACGGAATGGCAGTGGCAAAGAGGGCTTCACGAAACGGAATGCTCTCGGCAAGCCTGATGGCGAAGGCAAAGAAGATCACGTAGCCCAGGTCAAAGCCATTGATCAACTCCAGCACGCCATACAGAACGGACGACTGGTTCGCCAGCAGGAAACCGAATCCCAGGCCAGGAACCAGATCCGTCGGTCCGCGAACACTGTCTAGCCCGCGAGCCATCAGCAAGGCGTACTGGGCCACATCCTTGAAGGTCAGGGCGAGCAGCGCCCAGGCCGCGCCGACTGTAAGGCTCTCAAACCGCGGCAAGCGGAACCATGCGCCCAACGCCAGAAACGCCAGCGATGCCACCAGCCCCGTCAGGATCAATGGCGCCGCGAGAGCTCCAAGGTCGCCGAGCCAACGGGCCGAGGTCAGCCTGGCGCCACTGTCGGCAACGAAGCGCTGCGCGGCCTCGGGCGGAAGAGTCTCGTAGACCGCCTTTGCGACAAATGGCTGCAGGACATGATTGAGCCACACCCCAATCACCATCGCCACCAGAAGAGGGACCGCGGCGTCGGCATAGGTTAGCTTCCGAGAAAAGAAGCGCTCGGGATTCGCGTAGGCGTCAACGATGGCGCGTGGATTCACTCCAGACCTCCGATGTGATGGGCTGCGACCGTGCGGAGTCTGGACGAAAGGCGTCCGGGCGCAACGAGTCCCAGAAACACCGACTCGAGGCTCCGGCCGGAGCCAGCGGCGCCGGCGGAGAGACGGTCGGCCTCCCGTGAAAGGGCCTGCCGATCGCCGTCGAAGGCGATCAGGCCGTCGTTAATCACGATAAATCGCTGGCAGACATCTTCCACCAGTTGCAACACGTGAGAGCTGAGCACAATGGCGGCGCCGGCCTCGACAAACTGGCTCAACACGTCCTTCATGGCCTGAACCGCGAGCACATCAACCCCGTCGAATGGCTCGTCCATCAGGATGACCCGTGGATCGTGAATGAGTGCGGCGACGAAGGCGAGCTTCTGGCGCATCCCCTTCGAATAGCCGCTGATGCGGCGGTGCAGCGCCTTGGTGAGATCAACGGCGGCGGTCAGTTCGCCGATGCGCCGATCGAGAGCCGCTGCCGGGACATCGTGCAGCTGGCCCACCCACAACAGCTGCTCGTGGCCGGTGAGCAGGTCGAAAAGCGGCAACTGTTCAGGGACACAACCGAGAAGGGCGTTGACGCGAGCGGGATCGCGGATCGGGTCGTGGCCGTGAATAGAGGCGGCGCCGGCATCCGGGCGGCTGAGGCCACAAAGAATTCTGAGCAGCGATGACTTTCCCGCGCCGTTGGGGCCAACCAGGCCGACGGCGGAGCCGGGCGCAATCGCCAGCGACACGCCTCGCAACGCCCGCACCTCGCCGTAGCCCTTCTCGACACCCTGAGCTTCAATTGGAATAGCTGTCATGGGGCAACCCTCTGGAAATCGGACGACCGGTCACCGCAGGGCGGCAATCATTTTCTCTCGCCTAATCTCGAACAGGCGCCCTGCGGCGCGCGACCCGAAACTGGACGCGGTTGCGGTCAGGATGGCGACGGCCGCAGCCGCCGCGGCCAGCGACGATCCGCCGATGCGCTGACTGTCGAACAGGAATGCCGCGCCGACAACCGGAATCGCAAACAGCGCCGTCGCCAACGAACTCAGCATCATCGTTTGCAGGTTCCCGATCCCGCCGCCGGTCGAATTCGGATCCGTCGGCGCCGGGAACAGCACGCTTGCGATCTGGCCCGCTCCAGCCGTCCAGAAGAAATAGGCGGCGGCCATCGCGAGGCAGTACAGATCCAGCAGCTGCGGGGTCCGCCTGAGGACCAGCCAAAGGATGGCCCAGCCGGCGATCTCCGCCAGGATCACAAAGGCGCCCACCGCGCCAACCTTGGCCCGGGTGACGAGCCTTGGCGCGAACGGCCCCAGGTAATACGCCTGCACACCCGATCGATCGACCGCGAACAGGTTGCTGAACGTGGCCGACATGCCGAAGGTTGGAACCAAACCAAACAACAGCCACGGGATCAGGCCACGGGCCGGGTCGATCACCAAACCCAGGAAGAACATGCCGGCGCCAATCGCGACCAATGAAAGACGAAATCGCGGCCATCGGGCGAGCCGGGTCATCTCACCGTGGAGCAACGGCGGCAGCGTCCGGCAGGCACGTGAGTAGACGCGAATCGCTCGAACGAAGCTTATCCTGGTGCCACTATGCGTGAGCTCCGCGGGTGATTGTTCGAGTTCCAGGCTGGCATATTCAGCGGCCCCGACCAGGAACGTCGATACCATGATGAGCAGCCATGGCCCCATCACGAAGTGATCCGACGCAGCGACACCCGCAATCAAACTCGGGGGCAACAGCGCCACGACTCCGCTCTCGATCACCGACGCCATAGTCGCGCCACTGGCCACCATGGCCCCCGCCAGGGCGGCGGCGGCAATCGCGACAATGCGAGCGCCGACGTAGCGCACCAATCTGGAGCCCACGCGCAGCATCGCCGGTACGATTCGGAGAACCAGCACCGTTGCCAGCAAGGCGGCCATCATCCGAGCCGGTGGGAGCCAGGCAGCGAACAGGCAAATCAACGGTGCGCTCACCGCGAACATAATCAAGAGGTGACGGCCACCGATCGAGAGCACCTGCAAGGCCGCGAACCGGCCTACGCGTGACACGGGTCGCTGTTTCAGATCGACGAACACGCTGTCGCTGACTGACACTGAGCCGGCCGCCAGCGCGAGCATATTGGCGGCGAGAAACGCGAGCCAAGTATAGGTGCCGACGAGCACCGCGGCAATGCCGGCCTGGGAACCGGTCTCTCTGGCCAACATGGCGCCGGTCTGCAGGGCCGACTGGCATAGTGTCGACAACAGCATGAGGCCGATTGCCACGGGCAGCGCGACGACTGGCGGTGACGACTCGCGAACGGCCGCCACCACCAGCCGCCAGTCGATCCGAACGACGAGTACTGCGAGTCTCGGGAACCGAATCACGGGCAATCCGACACTACGATGGTGGGGTACGGCAGCCGGCGTCAAGCTGCCCGTGGTGATCCAGTCTAAGGCGTTCAACACCCACTCCAGCCTGATCGCAACATGTCTGTCAGTGACGCCCTTCGACTCCAACCCCACTCTTAGCAATACGCGTAGAGGTACGCCGAAGCAATGCCCAACGCCACGTAGTTCCCTGAGATCCACGCGATCGTCGCGGCCACGCCCATCTCGCCGCAACAGTTCTCGCTCCCATACCCGGCGCACGGTCTTGCCCCACGGAGGCACTTGAGATTGCCGCCGTCGTCGTTCAAGACGAACCCTGCGGACGGTGACTCGATAACCGCTTGTGCGGCCAACTGCCCGTGTTCGGCAGCCGCCGCAAAACCAGCGGCGGTCTGCGTGCCGATCATGAACATCAACACGAACGCTCCCACTAGATATCGTCTGTACATTGCGATGCCTCCTCGAAGGTCTTGTCCGATTCACCAAACGCCACGACTACTTCACGCCAATCGTTCTCCAACATCGCCAGGGGTGCCCGTAGCCGGCCCACCCCCGGGTCCACCACGGTCAGGAATGCCCCCGTTGGCCTGCTCTCGACCACCACATAGTGAGTTCCCAACAAGACGATCGCCGGCAGGCGGATCCTCTCGAACACGCGGCGAATACAAACGCCGGGGACACGAACCGCTGTGGCCGTCAGGCCGGCCGCGTTTCCTCGTTCAACGAGTTGCCCGATCGTCAGTCCCCAGCGTGCCGTGGAGGCTTCGTCGAGCAACGCCGCCGGAATTCGCCTGCCGTGGTGCCGCAGCACCATCATCAAGGCAGCGTGACCACAGTCAGCGTTCGTGGTCTGGAACATGACGTCGCGGTCATCCAGTAGTTCAGCGCCCAGTGCCCACGCCCGCAGGCTCCTGACAGGCCTCTGTCGTGACGCGAAGAGGGCAGGCAGCAGCGCCAGGCCGATGAGCAGCATCGCGGCGACCAAGAAACTGCTACGACCGTGATGCACGTCCATTTCTCAGGCATTCTTGTAGGCGTACGCCTGCCATTCAAGGGCCGGAGCGCGCATTTGGTGGCGGAAACGCGCAGCGCAATTGTCTGTGCAAGATAAGATGCGACCGTTGGCCGAGCTCCCCTCCCTGATCACGCGAATCTGAGAGCGGCCCCGGTCGGCTCTGGGTCCGAGAACGGGCCTTCCGTTAACAGTTGAGGCCGCTCATACGGTCTATCGTCTTCGTTCGACAGGCATCCGGTTTTGGTGCGGTCACATGTACTATGATTCGAGCAGCAGTTGCTCGAACGGTGTGAACCGCTGCCACGAGTACTCCATGACCTATTCAGACGCAGAACTCGAAGCGCTGCTTGCCGACATCGAATCCGATCTTTCGGAAAGGAAAGAATCACTGAGCGGCGACGCTGCAACCAGGATTCGCGAAACCATCTGCGCGCTGGCGAATGATCTTCCAGATCATCAGCGGGCGGGTGTGGTGTTTGTGGGAGCGAGGAACGATGCAACTCCATCAGGCCTGGCAATAACTGATCAGTTGCTCCTGACGCTTGGCGCGATGAAGGGCGACGGCAACATCGTGCCGCCCCCCTCCATGATCGTTGAGAAGCGGGTTCTGCGAGGCGCTGAGATGGCTGTCGTCACTGTCGCGCCTGCTGACGCACCTCCAGTGAGCTATCAAGGGCGCATCTGGATCCGCGTCGGTCCGCGGCGCGCCGTTGCCACTGCGCAGGACGAGCGCATCCTAAGTGAGAAACGCCGCTTCCGCGACAAGACGTTTGACGCACATCCACTGTCATCGGCAAAGTTGTCGGACCTTAGCCGCACGCGATTTGAGGAAGACTATCTCCCGGCCGCAGTTGCCCGTGATGTTCTCGCCGCCAACGATCGCACATACGAGCAACGACTGACTGCTGCGAAGATGGTCTTGTCTCCTGAAGAGCCGATTCCGACTGTGGCAGGCATGCTCGTGCTGGGGACTCGTCCGCGCGACTTTCTCCCTGGGGCGTACGTACAGTTCCTACGAATCGACGGGGCCAACCTGCACGATCCGATTCGAGATGAGGCGGACATCGACGGGCCAATCGGTGACGTGATTCGTCGCGTCGAGGAGAAGCTAGAAGCGCACAATGAAACGGCCATTGACATCGTTGGCAGTTCCGTCGAGGTGAGAACACCCACCTACCCCTTGCCAGCGCTCCAGCAACTTCTACGAAATGCGATCCTTCACCGCAACTACGAAGGAACGAATGCTCCCGTTCGTGTCACATGGTTTAACGATCGCATCGAAATCTCGAATCCTGGCGGGCCGTACGGCACCGTGACCACTGCGCGGTTCGGCACGCCTGGTTTGGTCGACTATCGCAACCCTACCCTGGCTGAAGCGATGAAAGTCATGGGGTTTGTCAATCGTTTCGGCGTCGGCATTGCTACAGCTCGAGAGGCTCTCGAGAAGAACGGCAACCCGGCACTGGAGTTTTCCGTTGAACCAGAGTGGATCCTCGCAACGGTCAGGAGACATCCGTGAGTACGCCTGTTCTCACGTTCTTCAACAACAAGGGAGGCGTGGGCAAGACGTCCCTCCTCTATCACGTGGCTTGGATGCTGGCCGAGTTGGATCGACGCGTACTGGTGGCGGACCTTGACCCTCAAGCCAACTTAACTGCTGCATTCCTCGACGAAGATCTGTTGTCCGATCTCTGGGATCCCACCGCGTCGGCGGATGCGCGAACGGTCTTTCAGGCGCTCTTGCCCTTAACGAAGGTCGGTGATATTCGCGAGCCCAAGCTACAGAGACTGTCCGGCCGCCTTTCACTCCTGCCTGGTGATCTTGCGCTCTCCGGATTCGAGGATCAGCTTTCGGCAGAATGGCCGAACAGCCTCGGAACCACCAGCCAATATCGCCCCTTCCGAATCCTGACTGCGTTCTGGCAGGTTCTTCAGATGAGTGCGCGGCAGTGCGGTGCAGACATCGTGCTTGTGGACCTCGGGCCCAGTCTTGGTGCGATCAACCGGTCTGCCTTGATTGCAACTGACTTCATCGTTGTGCCCCTGGGCGCGGATCTGTTCTCCCTGCAGGGCCTCCGCAATCTCGGTCCAACGCTTCGGCGGTGGCGACAAGAGTGGAAGGAGCGTGTCGACAAGTGGACGACGCCTGAGTTCCAGCTTCCGCAAGGCCGGATGGAGCCAATCGGCTATGTCGTCCAACAACACGGGGTGAGGCTGAATCGGCCGACCCGTGCGTTCGATCGATGGGTTCAAAGGATTCCTGCAGAGTATAGCGAGAGTGTACTCGGGCAACCCTACGCTACGACGAGCTTGGCTCCAGAATCCGATCCAAACCGAATCGCCACGGTCAAGCACTACCGTAGCTTGATCCCATTGGCGCAGGATGCACGAAAGCCGATCTTCAAACTCACGTCGGCTGACGGGGCGCTCGGCGCGCACCAAACGGCCGCTCGTGAGTCGTACGAAGATTTCTCCAAGCTCGCAAAGGAAATCCTCCGTCGAATGGATGCTGCGCTGTGAAGACGCGGCGAGTAGAGGGTCGATGACATGGTGGTTGAGTCCTTTCGTGTTGTTAATATTTACATCTAATCATCTTGGCAAACAGGCCTCCGATTTGCCAAGCTTAACCCCATGTTATCTGCCACACTGCGGCTTGACGGCCCTCCAGAGCGCGTGCGAACCTGCTTGACTCAATCCCCTTCAAAGGAAACGCCAAAGACAAATCCCAGGATGAGAACTAGAACCAAGTCGATCCGCAAAGGCACGTTGATCCCCATCCTGGCCACCCTGTGTTTCATCCTTGCCGCAAGCCCCGAGGCCGTGGCCCAGGGCAATTACAAGATCGGTGATCGGGTGGAGTGCGATCCCTCCCAGATCGGCCAGTTCAAGCCGGGGACCATTGTCGACTTCCCGAAGAACGAGACCGAGCGCTCGGGGCGGTTCTTTTATGTGCTCCTCGATGGAAGCCATATCACCGAGGGTTATCTCTGCATGGCCACTCACATGCGCGCCATAAGCGGTGCGCCACCGGCCGCGCCGACCGCCTCGCCCCGATCGGATCCCCGGGGGGAAGAGCCGAAAGCCCTGCCCCGGTCGGATCGTCGGCAGGATTCACCCGCCGACCGCAATCAGTCGGCGAAGTTCAAGCCGGGCGATCGCGTCCAGTGTGATGCGTCACAGATCGGCGCCTGGAAAGCGGGGGTGGTGATGCACTACCTGCAGACCGACCGGTATCGCGATGCGAACGGCGGGTATTTTCGGGTGCGCCTCGATAACACGCGCGGAATCGCCGCCACCTTCGATCCCGGCGGTCAGGTGTGCATGGCCAGATTCATGCGACCCTTCGCTGACGGCTACAAAGAGAAGGCCCCGAGCGACCGGCGCCGCGTAGGCGATCACCTTGAAGCGCAGACGTATGCCGGCAACTGGCTTCCCGCGCAAATCACCGCCGTGGTGGGTGAGTTCTTCACCGTGCGCTATGACAATTACGCCAGCACGCACGACGAGACGGTCGACGCCGTGCGCCTGCGGACGACGGGGACGGGCGCACCCGCCAAGGAACCCGAGAGCCCGGTGCTTGCGATTCCCATGGGTGCCGGGATTCCCGCGATCCCCGGCACCGCCTGGAAGATGGATTTCGGCATCAAACGCGGCAATGTCCAGCGAATCCTGTTCTGCAAGAGCGGGCGGTGGGAAGTGGTCAGTTCCCAACTCCTGAACGGCGGGGCGGCTTCGCTGATGGGACGGTACAGCGTGTCCGGAAGCACTCTGGCCCTGACCGGTGACGGCAAGACCACCAACTATCGGATCAGCCGGAACGACGTGGGTCTGTTGCTGTCCGGAGGAAGCCAGGACATGCGGCTTTACGAACCGGTTCCGACGGAGTGCAAGTAGCCGGGCGGTCTTGAGGGTGTAGGGCGGTGCCGTGACCGTTGAATTGGAACGACACTCAACAGAGGCGCTTCCAAAACCTGCCCGGAACGCCGCGTGAGATGGACACGGCGAACAAGGCGTCGTTCAACGTCTCGGTCACCGCGCTGAACGCCCAGGGCGACCCGACGGCGATCTACACCTTCCCGGCGGGTCTGGGCGCCCACGGCGTCACCTTTGGCCACAAGGCGCGGTCCCTGCGTCGTGGATGCGCGTGAGCGGCGCTCTTGAGCTGTGGTCACCTCGACCGCCGCGTCCCTCGGGAAGACCTTCGATCTGCAGCGTGACTTGGAGGCGGCTCTCCCTGTCGCTGGTGAGCCGACCGACCTCCCAGTTGCCTGACGTCGTCGTCCCGCTTGGGAGGAGCCGGTGTCAGATCACGATTGAGGGTCCATTCGCCCCGCTTCCGCCGTCGTATTCCCCGGTGAGGCAAACGAACGCAGCATGTGACCAGATCCGCGGACCGTGACGAGCAGCCATCCATGTGGCCCCAGCTTCTTGCGCAGGCGATGGATGTGAACATCAAGCGATCGATCCTCGGGATTGAACTGCCGCTCGAAGACTTCGGCGATCAGCAGTTCGCGAGCGATGACCGACCCCGCGGCTTCCGTCAGGCGCGAGAGGATCTCGTATTCGACTGTGGTCAGCGGGAGCACTGTCCCGTCGATAGACATCCGCCGCGCGGTGGATTCGAGGACCACGCAAGTAATAGGCTTCACGGACACTTCCCCCCACGGCCCGCCAGGCAGGCGGCGACGGGCCGGGTTTATTGATCAGGCAGGCTTGGCGAGACGATCATTGCAAACTTGCTTTCCTTACGTTGTTAACCTTTGGTTAAACCGCGTTGACGTTCGTCAATTCCAGCCAAATAGGTGATCGACGTTCGCCGGGCGGTTAGTTCCCTTTTCTCTCGAAAAACGATTTCCTCGGAAAAATCACACCTGTGCCACAAATCTGCCTCTGGCGCCAGCGAAAATTGGCGCGCATCGTGAGCAGGATCGCCCGCATCACCTGTCATCAACCCAGTCGCCAAATCTACTTGGACGACGCGCCACTCGATCTTACGACGAAGGAATACGAAATCATGGCTCGCCTCGTCCAGTCGGCCGGTACGATCGTCGAACGCGAGCGTCTGGTCTCGGAAGTGTTCGACCGCGAACTCCGTCGCGAGAATCGGGCTCTCGACATGCATATCAGCAACCTGCGACGCAAGCTTGGCCAGCACGGCTTCCTGGTTGTCACCGTGCGAGGAATTGGATACTCGTTGCGAGTTCCCGAAAGCAGCAAGTGGTGACACCGCGATCTACGGGAACTCGATCCGGACTGAGAAAATAACGGCGTCGGTCAGGCTCCCAGGATCGGTCAGCTGCGCGCAATAGACTCCGGTCGTCAGCGACTCGTCAAGATGGGGCGCGTCAGACGCCCCGGCCGCGACTTCGCGCAACATCGCACAGCCAGTTCCGCTCGGCACACCCAATCCCAGCACCAACGTTGCCGTGGACGCCGTCCCAGCTCCGTCTTGGAGTTGTTCCAGGGTGATTCTCACCGTTCGTGTTGACGGCACGGCGAATGAATAGAAGCGCTGTCCCCGCACGGCCAAAGTGCCGCTGAATGTCTGTGGGTCCGTCGAGGTAGTCGCCGTCGTGGTCGTCGATGTGGAGTCGGTTTCGCTCGACGAGGTGGGCAGGCTGAACTGCGGCTCACTGCATGCCGCGGCAAGAATGACAGCCGTCGCGGCAAGAACCAGGCGTGACCGCGGACGGCTAGAATTTGATCGACAAGAATGCATTGAATGTCCGTGGCATCAACCCGATGTTGTTTTCAACGATTTCCCCTTGAATGCTGGTGTACTCGCGGTACCAGACGTTGGCACGGTCGTAGGCATTGAACGCCGTGACACCAATCGTGGCACTGCGGTTGGATGGGAAATCCCAGACGTGATTCAGGGCCAGATCGAGCCGATGGTAGGCCGGGAGGCGGGCGGCGTTCTTGTCGCCGATTACGATCCGTTCAAATGTCACGCTGCCAGCGGGCCCTGCAAATGTGACGGGTTCCACGCCGACCGGCTCGGTATAGGGTGTGCCGCTTGAGAGCACCCACGTCGCTGATGCGGTCCATCGCCCCAGGCTGAAGATGTCGACCAATTTGAGCTCGTGAGTTCGGTCTTGATCGGCTGGGAACGGCTCGGACAGTTCTGGAAAGTCGTAGATGACCCGGCTCCAGGTGTAACTGGCCCACCCGCTGTGTCGACCTCTCTTCATCTGCGCCAAAAACTCGACACCCTTCGAACGGCCACTGCCGGTATAGAAGAAGCTGCTGAGATCGACGGAGTCTGTCGATCCGGTTAGCCGCGGGGCCAATTGCGAGAGATTCTTGATGTCACGCGAGAAGACTTCGCCATCGAGCAACAAGCGATTCGTCTGATAGGCCGCGCCGACTGATGCGTTCGTGGACGCGGCGACTGGGACCGTGGTGTTGTCTGACAAGGCCCAAAACTCGCGGTTGCCCTGGAACACATCCTCGCGGACCAGGCGGTTGACGAACTGGTGGTAGCGGCCCCAGGCGCCTTTGACTCTCAACCGATCGGTTGCCAGCCAGGTCGCCGTCAGTCGCGGCTCGATGTAGCGCTCACCGGACACCGAGGACTGGGTCACCCGCAGCCCGGGCAGGGCGATCAGCCGGCTGCCAAGCATCAGGCGGTGCTGGACGAAGGCCGACGTCGTCGTGCCCGTCGTGGACCGGTTGAGCTGACTGGCCAGCGCTCCAATCTGCGCACCGTTCGGCCCCGTGGTGCCGGCAAGGTTGTTCGCAAATTCAAACACCACACGATTGGCGGTCCGTTGCGCGCCGACAGTCAGCTCGTTGCTGGCATTGAAAGTGATTGGTGCCGAGATGGTGACCGTGGTGTCGTCGACGACGTTCAGTTCGCCGGTGCCACCCTGCCGTCCGCCCACGTTCGATGACCGTTGCGTAATCGTGTCGTAGTCGGAGCGGCCAACCGTCATCGACGTCCGGAGCATGTTGCTCCAGTCACGGTTCCAGCGCACGCTGAGTCCTGTGTTGCGGTATTCGCGGACATCGGTGATCTTGAAATCGCCGGAGAAGGAAATGCCCCTGGCGGCAATTTGTTCAAGAAACTGCGTCGGCAACTGGAGTTCTCTCGAGTTGTCGACGTCGTCGTGTCCGATATAGGTGCTGACGGTGAATTGATCGCGAGTCGTCGGTTGCCATTCGAAGCGTCCGTTCGAATCATCAAACCCAGACACCGGTTTCGAATTGAAGGTCGTCGCGAATCGGCCGCCGCCGCCGGGCGGCGCCGGCCCGGTGTCGGTCGACACCAGCCCGAGGATGCGATCGTAGAGCGGCGACTGGAAGGACCGCCGGTGAGCAACGAGCACCGATGCCTTGGAACCGATCGGAAGCTGGAAGACGCCATCAACGCTCAAGGCGCTGCCGCCGGCCATGCCCTGAATTCGCTGCGGTCGAGACTTGGCGCGGATCTCGGTCAAGCTCGCAAGGCGGCCGCCATATCGGGCCTCATACGCGCCTTTACTGAGGTCGACCGAGTCGATCGCGTCCATATTGAAGGCACTGAAGTAGCCAAACAAATGGTCGACGCTGTAAACCGTAAAGCCGTCAAAGTCGACCAGGTTCTGATCAGGCGTGCCACCTCTCACAAACAGGCCCGAGGACGTTTCGTTGCTGCTGACGCCGGGAAGCCATTGGAGCGCGCGAAAGATATCGCTCGAGCCGAGGCTGGGCAGCGCCGTCACCTGTTCGGGCTGAAGCGTGACCTTCCCGGCTTCGGTCGATGCGCTCAGCATGGGCAGGCTGGCTACGACTGTTACGTCTGACGAGACAACCGGCATCCCGTTCGCGTCGTAGGTCACCGTGTCGGTCCCGCTGCCGGCGCTGAACGATTCGGGCGCCGTTCCTGATGTCGCCGGGCGGCTCAGCTCCCGCGGCACCTGTGGCGCAGGAGCCGGATTCGACCGGGTACCGGCCAATTGCATATCGACGCGCTCGACCAGAAGGGTAACAAGCGTATAGGTCCGGCCGAGGAGTCGCTGGTCGAGGAAGGCATCAACGGTGACGCGAATGCCCGGCCGAATATCGTCAAACGCAAATTGACCGCGCGCATCGGTCGTCGTTTCAAGCTTCAACTCGGGAACCGAGATGGCGATAGCGGGAGCGGGCGTTCCGTCGGCCCATTGCACGGAGCCCTCGATGCGGCACTGCGCCGACGCGTTGGCGGCAATCAACAGCAACGATGCGCTCAACAGCGCGGACGACCACAAATGAGCCCCTGCTCTCGGAGCTGGCGTCCGCGCCGCCGGATTGCTGATCACAGTCTCCGCATCATGACCGAGCGCAGGTGGCAGAGCGAGTGCTCGTAACATTTCTTAACGTTTCTTGACAGTGTGAAATGCTTAAACTTTGTTTACAGTGTCTTCCGTCAACCGCGCGCGAATCCAGCGCACAGCTGTTCTTGGTTCACTTCTATTCGCGCTTGTGACGGGCTTTGGCTGTGGCGAGACGCCGACGTCTCCGACAACGGACGCGACGACCACAACGACCGCAACCACGGTAGCCACCCCGGTCTTTACCGAAGACTGGATGGATACGTTGGCTGTTGGCGGTGAGCGGTTCTACTCGTTTACGGTTACGCAATACGGTACGGTGAACGTCTCCCTCACCAGTGTCTCCGGGCAATTTGTTCCTGGTACTGTGACTGTGGGAATGGGACTCGGCACGCCAATGGCGGAGACGTGCTCCACGACATCGAGTATCTCGACACAGGCCGGAACCGGCCCACAATTGACTGGAACTTACAATCCGGGAGTGTATTGCGTAATTGTCCGGGATCTCGGGAATCTCTTCTCGGCGGCACGGTTCTCAATCACTGTCGCCTATCCATGACGGTCAGAGGCATTGTCGGCGTGGTGCTGATGCTTGTTGGCGCTGCGTGCTCAGAAGACATGGAGACGCCCACTTCGGCAACCGAGACCGCAACCGGGCCGACCACGATCCTATTCTCGGGCACGCTGCAGCCGCGGACCAGCCGTTTCTACTCGTACACCTTGGCTACTGCGGGCTCTGTGTCGGCATTGCTCGCCAGCGTAGAGAGAACTGGCGTGCCCTCGGCCGATGCGCTTGAGATCGGCATCGGTTCGCCGGCAGGTAGTGGTTGTGCGGTGACGATGTCGGCACACGTATCAGCCTCGTTAGTGCCACAGCTACGCCACGAAGCGGCTGCCGGAACCTATTGTGTGAGGGTCGCAGATACCGATGGATTGTCGGCGCCGATGACGTTCACGATCCGCGTGATACATCCATGACAATGAGGATCGCAACGATCTGTTGGCTGGCATTGAGCGCCGCTGCTTGCGAGGATGCGGTAATCACGTCGCCGTCCGAGACGCCGGTTGATGTCAACTCTTTCTCGAGCGTCATTAATCCTGGTAGCGCAGCGAGCAGAGACTTCACCTTAACCTCGAGCGGCACCGTGGCTGTTACGTTGACGGCCACGCGTCCCTCCGGCGTTACGTTGGGTCTGGGCATCGGCATTCCGCGGTCAAACGGATCGTGCGCGCTAAGCGCGGGGGTACACGCAATCGCCGGTAGCGCCGCTCAGATCGCAATGCCCGCCGAAGCCGCCACCTATTGCGCGAAGGTCTATGATCCTGGAACGGTCGCCGAGCCAACCACGTTCACCATTGTGATTTCGCGGCCGTAACCGCCGCACGCTGCTAGAGATCGGTCCGCACTAAGACCTCGGTACCTCTGACCATTTCTCCCGCCAACTGTCCGCCGTCGCCGGCCCACGGCGACTGGCCCCACTACACCTCGGACATCCGCGGCGCCAAGTACTCACTTGGTCTCACCGTAGATGACTGCCGTGTAGGCCTTGGTGCGCTCCGCGTTCGGCGCGGCGTAGTCCTTGTATTTCGCGGGCGTGGTCCACGCCGCGGCGGCCTCGTCCGAGGTCTTGCCGGCCTTCTTCGCCGCCTGCACGGTGATGACGAACTCGCGCACGAACTCGCCGAATTCCTTCATCTCGGCCGGCGTGGTCTGCGCCGGGGTGTGGCCGTTAATCAGCCAGTCGACGTTCGGCACACCGTTGACCGCCTTGGTCACGGTGTTGGCGTACTCGACGCCGGATCCGCCGTTGCTCTTGTCCATAATCGGCAGGCCCTTGTTCGGGAAGGTGTCGCCGACGTGCATCACGCGCAGCGCCGGGAACTCGACGAAGGCGTCGCCGCCGGTGTGTGCGGGGCCGAAGTAGTAGAGGTTGATCTGATCGGCGCCCGAGCCAATGGTCAGCTTGTCCTTGAACGACCGCTTCGGCAGGCCCTTGCCCGGGTTCTCCTTGAATACGTTCGGTGTCGCCCCCAGGCCCGTCACCCCGTTCATCTGGGTCATCAGCCTGGCCGTGTTCTCGTGCGCGATGATCTCGACCGTGGCCGGCATGGCGACGTTGCCGCTGACATGGTCGTAATGGGTGTGCGTGTTGATCACGCGCGTGACCGGCTTGTCGGTGAGGGTCTTGATTTTGTCAAGCAGTGGCTGGCCCCACCCGGGGTTCTTGGTGTCGACGATGGTGACGCCGGTGGCGGTGACGAACACCGCGGTGTTGCCGCCGCCGCCGCGCAGCACGAACAGGTTGTCTTTCACCTTGTCAACGGTGAGGTTGTCGGCCGACGGTTGCGGCGCCGGCTGTTGCGCGGCCTTGACCGCAATCGACAGGCCGCCGAGCAGAACGAGGGTACCTAGAACAGCGATGCGCTTCACGGATTGATCCTTTCATGCGGTGCGTGGTCCGCCGCGGACACGAAGAATACCAGAAAGCCGGCGCTGGCGCCGGCCCGGCACATCTTGTAAAGTGCGCGGATGCTCAGCCTCCTCGCACTCCTCCTCTCGCTGTCAGCCGATCAGGCGCCGGCGCCGGTTCCCGCCGTCTTCATCAGCCAGGATGAACACGTGGCGGTCCTCAAGGAGCAGGTCGCCAAGAACGTGGTGGATCAGCCCATCAAGGCCACTGAGGTCCCCGGTGGGAAGGCCTCGGTCGCCATGCTCCATCGCGTGAAGCCGGAGGTGAGCGCCCTGATTCACGATCACGTCACCGAGACCTACTACATCCTCTCCGGGTCGGGCACGATTGTGACGGGTGGATCGCTGGGCACGCCCAAGCCGACGGATCTGACGCGGGTCAACGCCGGGATGAGCCAGACCGGCACCCGCATCGGCGGCGAGAGCCGGAAGGTGAAACCCGGCGACATCGTCATTGTCCCCGCCGGCACGCCGCACAGCTTCAGCGCGCTCGATGGCCCGATCAGCTACCTCGTGTATCGCTTCGAGCCGAAATAGCAAGTCATGCAATCGGTCGTTCGGCAATTGACGCCGATCGCGACGCCCGCGCTCATTCCGCCGCGAGAAATGCCCTTATCTCCGGCAGCCTGGCCAGCGCGTCGTCCTCGCCCATCTTGATGAGGTGCTGGACGTAGTCGGGCTGGAACATCACCAGGCTCAGCATGTCGTTCGACCGCGTCTCGCGGGTGCCGAGGCCGCGGGTCAGAAAACGGAACGCTTTCGGCAGGTCGGCTTCGTAGGCGTTGGCCAGGCGGCCGAGGTCCTGCGAGGGCCGCATGACCAGCAGGTCGATCGTCCGCAGGCCTTGCCGCATCTCTTCGGGGCGATCCTGGAGCAGTTGGTTGATCAGGCGCAACTGCATGGCGTCGCCATCCATCTGATCGAGAAAGATCGCGTTGAACAGCACGCCGGCCACCTGGGCGGGCGGTGGGTAGCTGGAGATTTGCGGACGGTCGGCTTCCTCGCGCGAACGCGCGTAGCGCGTGGTGACCGCGATGATGCGCCTGGCGCCGAGGTGAATGGCCGGTGACAACGGGGCGGTGAGCCGGATGCCGCCGTCGCCGTACCAGGCGCCGTCGACTTCCACGGCCGGGAAGAAGAAGGGCAGCGCCGCCGACGCCATCACGTGATCGACACGGACCGCGCACATCTCGCTCTTGCGCTGGGGGCGCTCCCAGGTCGGCATGCGGCGGTCGTTGTGCGTCTGCACCCACGTGATCGACTGGCCGGTCGTGTAGCTCGATCCCGTCAGCGCAAACGATTGCAGCCAGCCGTCGGCCAGGCTCTTCGGGATGCCGAGGATGGCGCCGCCGTCGGCCTCCAACTCGCGCTCGAGCATCTCGCGGAGGGGCGATGTATCGACGAGGCTCTTCGCCGGCGGTAACGGCGACTTGCCGGCCGACATCAGGCGGCCGCCCCACCGCAGCGTGCGCGACGCCAGGTTCCGCAGATCGACGCGAAACACGCGATCGATCCGCAGGTCGGCCCACATTTGCGCCAGTTGCTCGACCTTGGTGTCGAACGGCGCCTGCCGCGCCGCCAGGAACGCCGCGTTGATGCCGCCGGCCGAGACCCCGGTCAGGATGTCCGGCACGACGGCGGGAAACTCGCGCGCCAGCACGCGCAGCACGCCCACCTGATACGCCGCCCGCGCACCGCCGCCGCTCAACACCAGAGCCAGCCCACGCGGTTTCGTCATCGTGTCCACGCCGGAATGCTATCGCGGAGGTTGCCTCGGAAGCTCGACTAAACCGCGCTCCCATGGCGCGCCAATTGCACGCCCCCGAAGTGTCGGTCGTTTCTTTCGACGCTTTGGTGGAGGTTTGGAATGAATCTTCGTGGATTTTCCTTGGTTTTTGCCCTTCTTCTCATGTCGGTGATTCCCGTGACGGCGGGTACGTCCGAAAATGGCGAAATATTCCCCTCATATACCTGGACCCTCCCGGGGACATTACCCACCGACGGGTTGCCGTCCGTGTCCCGAAGCGCGCGCACCTGGCAGGTGACGTTTACGGAGCCTTCGCCGGCGACCGGCCCGGGCTTGCTCGCCAGCGCGGCCGCCGTCGCGCCCGAACCCGCCGCGGACCTGGAACAGCGGCCCGTGGCGTTCACCTACAGCGAGGCGTATAACACGCGTCGCAAGATCCACATGATCGCGAGCTACGTCACCCTGCCGCTCTTTGTCACGCAGGCGGTCGCCGGGCAGAAGCTGTATGACCAGGGCGGTGGAACCGCGCGGTCGGTCCATGACGCGGGCATGGCGGGCATCATCGCGCTCTTCGCGGTGAACACCGTGACCGGCGGCTGGAACTTCTGGGAGGGGCGCAAGGACCCCAACGGCAAGACCCGCCGGCTCGTGCACACGCTGATGATGTTCGGCGCCGACCTGGGCTTTGTCGCGACCGGCGCGCTGGCGCCTGACGATGACGATGACGAAGGCGGCGGCAGCAGCGGCAATCGATCGCTGCACCGCACCGTGGCCATCACGTCGATGGGCGTGGCAGCGGTGAGCTACGTCTACATGCTCGTGACCCGGTGACGCCCATGGGCATCGCCGCGTCGTTGGCCGACGCCACCACCTGGTGGTCGGCGTACTACAGCGACCACCAGACTGTGTCGGTGGTTATTCGCTACCTGCACCTGGCGGCGCTGATGGTGGGCGGCGGCACGGCCCTGGCGATCGATCGCCTGGTGCTGGGGTCGGCCCGCACCGGTACCGGCGATCGCCGCCGCGCCGCGCTCACCGCCATGCACGGGTCGCACGCCGTCGTCGTGCCCGCGCTGGTCGTGGTGGCCGCCAGTGGGGTGTTGATGGCCGCCGCCGACTGGTCCACGTTCGAGGTGTCGCGGCTGTTCTGGATCAAGATGGGGTCGGTCGTCCTGTTGCTCCTGAACGGGGCGGCGCTGGTGGCTGCGGAGCGGGCCTGCGCGAAAGGCGGAGACGCCGGCATGTGGCGCCGCGTGGTGGCGGCGTCTGGAGCGAGTTTTCTGTTATGGCTCTTCATTCTTTGGATCGGCGAGTGGCTGACGGTTGCCGCGTAGGGTGCGGCAGCTCGCGCCGCGTGTTCCTGGCGCGGATTCCGGGCATCGTGCTGGCGGCCATGGTGGGCGGCAACGCCGCGTCGGCGGAAGCCGTTTATGTTGTGGGTGAGATGACCGGCGTCGAGGTGGCGCCGTCGCAGAAGGCCTATCCGCTGCCGGCTGCCGACGGCGTCACCATCGACAAGTCCACGCAGGTGATCCTGGTCCGCTTCCAGGGCAAGGTCATCGCGTTCAACCTCGCCTGCCCGCACGAGAACACGGCGCTGCGATGGAAGCAGGCGGTGGGCCGCTTCGAGTGCACGAAGCACGACTCGAAGTACTCACCCGAGGGCACGTTCCTGGGCGGGCGCGCCACCCGCAACATGGATCGCCTGCCGATCGTGCGCGACGGCAACAACGCGGTGGTGGACCTGTCGAAGCTGGTGAAGTCCGACACCCAGGCGGCCGAGTGGGCGGCCGCGGTGATCACGGTGTGAGGGGTCTGACCCCGAGCTGGCAGTGCCGAGGGGTCTGACCCCTCCGCAGGCAAGGACCTGTTCGCCGGCATTCGCGACATCGTCGGCGGACGGTCGGCGACCTACGAGCGCGAATTGCGGCGGGCCCGCGAGCTGGCGCTGGAGGAGATCAAAATCGCGGCGGTCTGTAGGGCACCCCTTTAAGGGGTGCCCTACGAGATTGCCTACATCAGACCGAACGGGCGCTGCGCTTCAGGAAGGAGCCGGCGCCCGCCCTCCCCGTGAACTTGCCGG
>CAYHCX010000073.1:0-1183 GCA_964355095.1 uncultured Acidobacterium sp. | reverse complement strand
CGGGCGCTGCGCTTCAGGAAGGAGCCGGCGCCCGCCCTCCCCGTGAACTTGCCGGCGTCGATAATCACCTTGCCGCGCGACAGCACGGTTTCGGTCACGCCCGTGACCTGCCGTCCTTCGTACGGGTTGTAGTCCACCTTCATGTGATGCGTCTTCGCCGAGAGCGTCGTCTTTTTCTCGGGATCGAAGATGACGATGTCAGCATCGGAGCCCGGCGCGATGGTGCCCTTCTTCGGGAACATACCGAAGATCTTCGCCGGTGAGGTCGAGGTCAGCTCGACGAAGCGGTTCATCGAGATGCGTCCCGTGCGCACGCCGCCGTCGTAGACCAGGCTCATCCGCGTCTCCACGCCAGGCGCGCCGTTCGGGATCTTCGAGAAATCGCCGTCGCCGAGGTGCTTCTCTTTCATGCAGAACGGGCAGTGGTCGGTGGCAATCGCCTGCAGGTCGTTGAAGGCCAGGCCGCGCCAGAGACGGTCCTGCGTCTGCTTCTTTCTGAGCGGCGGGCTCATCACGTACTTCGACCCGCCGAAATCAGGTTCGTCGTAATTGTCCTCAGAGAGAAACAGGTACTGTGGGCAGGTTTCCGCGAACGCCGGCAGGCCGCGATCGCGGGCCTCAGTGACCTGCTCCAGCGCTTCAGCGGCGGACAGGTGCACGATGTAGACCGGGACGTCGGCGATCTCCGCGAGCGCGATGGCGCGATGGGTGGCCTCGCCTTCGGCGCGCGCCGGTCGCGTCAGCGCGTGATACTTGGGCGCCGTCTTGCCCTCGGCCAGCGCCTTCTTCACCAGCACGTCAATCACGCCGCCGTTCTCGGCGTGCATGCAGATGGTGCCGCCGTTCTGGCCGGTGCGCAGCATCGCGCGAAAGATGCTCGCATCGTCCAGCATGAACACGCCGGGGTAGGCCATGAACAGCTTGAACGACGACACGCCCTGGCGGACCATGGCGTCCATCTCCTCTTCCACCTGATCCGACAGCTCGGTGATGATCATGTGGAAGCCGTAGTCGATGGCGGCCTTGCCCTGGGCCTTCTGCATCCAGGTTTCCCACGCGTGGTGCAGCGTCTGCCCCCGGTACTGAATCGCGAAATCGACGATGGTCGTGGTGCCGCCGAAGGCGGCGGCGATGGTGCCCGACTCGAAGTCGTCGGCGGAGGTGGTGCCGCCGAACGGCATGT
>CAYHCX010000072.1:0-20785 GCA_964355095.1 uncultured Acidobacterium sp. | reverse complement strand
GATGGAGTCGACCTTTCACGCCACGACCATCCTGGCGGTGCGCCGGGACGATCGGGCGGTGCTCGCCGGAGACGGCCAGGTCACCCTCGGCAACACCGTCGTCAAGCAGAACGCCCGCAAGATCCGGCGCCTCTACAACGACACCATCCTGGCTGGCTTTGCCGGGTCGGCCGCCGATTCGTTTGCGCTGTTCGCGCGGTTCGAGGCCAAGCTCGAGCAGTACCGCGGCAACCTCGAACGGTCGGCCGTCGAACTGGCCAAGGACTGGCGCACTGATCGCGCGCTGCGCCGTCTCGAGGCCATGCTGATCGTGCTCGATCAGAGGTCGATGTTCCTGCTGTCGGGCACCGGCGACCTGATCGAGCCGGATGAGCCGGTGATCGGCATCGGCTCCGGCGGCGCGTTCGCGCAGGCCGCCGCCAAGGCCCTCATGCGGCACACCGCCATGAGTCCGCGCGAGATTGCCGAGCGGTCGATGGTCATTGCCTCGGAAATCTGCATCTACACGAACAGCAACATCACCGTCGAAGAACTGTAAATAATGTCCACGTTCATTGATTCGCTGACGCCACGCCAGATCGTGGCCGAGCTCGACAAGTACGTGGTCGGGCAGGCCAAGGCGAAGCGGGCCGTGGCCATCGCGCTGCGCAACCGGCTGCGACGGCAGAAGCTGCCGGCGGAACTGGCCGAGGACGTGGCGCCCAAGAACATCCTGATGATCGGGCCGACCGGCGTCGGCAAGACCGAGATTGCGCGCCGCCTGGCGCGGCTGGCGCAATCGCCGTTCATCAAGGTCGAAGCCTCGAAGTTCACCGAGGTCGGCTACGTCGGCCGCGACGTCGAGTCGATGGTCCGCGACCTGGTGGAGCTGGCGGTCAACATGGTCCGCGACGAGCGGATCGAGGAAGTGCGGGCCAAGGCCGAACTCAACACCGAGGAGCGGCTGCTGGACCTGCTGCTGCCGCCGCGCCCGGCCGCGCCCGACGAAGACCCCGGCCGCATTCGCGACGAGATGCACGACACCCGCCAGCGGATGCGCGAGCAGCTGCGCGAGGGCAAACTCGACGAGCGGTTCGTCGAGATCGACGTGCAGGAAAAGTCATTCCCGTCGATCGAGTTGATCGCCGGGTCGTCGATGGAAGAAGTCGGCGTCAACCTGCGCGACATGATGCCCGGGATGTTCCAGGGCCGATCGAAGCGCCGGCGCGTGACGGTGGCCGACGCGCGCCAGCGGCTGAGCGGCGAGGAAGAGCAGAAACTGATCGACATGGAGGCCGTCGCCGCGGCCGCGGTGCACCGCGTCGAGCAGGCCGGGATCATCTTCGTGGACGAGATCGACAAGATCGCCGGCCGCGAGGGCGGCCACGGTCCCGAGGTCAGCCGCGAGGGCGTGCAACGCGACATCCTGCCGATTGTCGAGGGCACCACCGTCAACACCAAGCACGGCATGGTCCGCACCGACCACATCCTGTTCATCGCCGCCGGCGCGTTTCACGTCTCGAAACCGTCGGACTTGATCCCCGAGCTCCAGGGCCGCTTTCCGATCCGGGTCGAGCTCGACGCGCTCGGGCAGGCCGAGTTCGTCCGCATCCTCACCGAGCCGAAGAGCGCGCTGATTAAGCAGTACGTCGCGCTGCTGGCCACCGAGGGCGTGGACCTGAAGTTCACCGACGACGGCGTCGCCACCATCGCCGAGTTTGCCACCACCGTCAACGAACGGACCGAGAACATCGGCGCCCGCCGCCTGCACACGGTGATGGAGCGGCTGCTCGACGAGGTGTCGTTCGACGCGCCGACGCTCGACGACAAATCGATTACCATTGACGCGGTATACGTGCGCCGCATGCTCGCCGACATCGTCAAGAACGAAGACCTGTCCCGCTACATCCTGTGACTCCTTCGACTCGCTATAGTGACGTGCGATGAACCCGGGTTTGTTTCTTTCATGATCCATACCAGCAAGAAACAAACCCGGTTTCTTTGCGCGCTGGCCGTGATCGTGACCGCCGCGTGCGGCAAGAAGGGCCCGCCGCTCGCGCCGTTTGCGCGGGTGCCGGCCGCGGTCGCGACCGTGACCGGTGTGTCAATCGGGAGGGACGTGTACCTCTCGTTTGCGGTGCCGGTGGCCGACATCGACGGAGAGAAGCCGGCCGACGTCACGTCGCTGAAGGTCTACGCGGTCACCGCTGAAAAAGCCCCGGATCCCAGCGACAAGAAGCACCTCGATCTGGCGACCTTGATCGCGACCGTGCCCGTCAGGCCGATCATGCCCGAGTTGCCGCCGGCGCCAGACGGCACGCCGCTGCCACCCCTGCCCCTGCCGCCTGGGGTGAATCGCGACGACACCGTGGTCGTCAGGGAAGAGATCACCGCGGCAGCACTGGCGCCCGTCGTGTTGCCGTTGACGAAGACCGAACTGGCGTTGCAGAAGGCCCTGGCGGAAATGCCGGAGGTGGAAACAGGGCCGATTGCCGGGCCGCTGGTGGCGCCGCCGCCGACCAAATTGCCGCACCGCTATTATTTCGTGATTGGCATCAGCTCGCGCGAACGCAAGTCTCTCGCATCGACGCCGATCGCCGTGACGCTTGATGCTGGCGCTTCCGCACCCGGCACGCCGCTGGTGACCTACACGGAATCGGCGATGACGATCACCTGGGAGCCGCCACCAGACGCGCGGACCGCAACCATGCAGCCGCCGGTGACCGTGGTTCCGGTTGTGGTGCCCGCGAACGCCTCGCCCGGGAACACGAGTCCCACAGGCGTTCCGTCCGGTGGAGCCGTGACGCCCGTGACCGGCAATGTCACGCCGGCAGCCCCGGCGGCGCCGGTGCGGCCCATTCTGACCGCCAAGTCCCTCGGCTTTACCAGCGAGGCCACGACCTATCACGTCTACCAGGTGCCGACGGCCGATGATGTGCTCGAGCCCGGCGCCAAGCCCCTTCCCGATCTCGAGGCCAATCCCTTTGCGCTGACATTGCCGAAGCCGCTCACGCCCGCGGCGCTCGCGGTTACCGAAACCGTCATTACGGGGGTGACATTCGGCAAGGAGCACTGCTTCTTCGTCCGCGCGGTGGACAACGTCTACGGCGTTGTCGTGCAGAGCCCGGCCTCGCCGACGACCTGCGTCTCCCCGGTGGACACCTTCCCGCCGGCAGCGCCGCTGTCGCTGGCGGCGATTGTGGGGGAGGGCGTGATTAGCCTGATCTGGGAGCCCAATACCGAGAAGGACCTGGCCGGCTACCTGGTCTTGCGCGGGGACGCGCCCGGTGACACACTTCGAGCGATCACGCCGGAGCCGGTCGTTGGCACGACCTATCGCGACACCACCGCGCGCCCGGGCACGCGATACGCGTACGTCGTCGTGGCGGTCGACCGGGCCATGCCGCAAAATGTCAGCGCGCAGTCCAACCGGGTCGAAGAGGCCGCGCGGTAATTCAAAGAGGCTTGAGGCTTGGGACTCGAGACCTGAGGAACCCATGCCCCAAGCCCCAAGTCCCAAGACGTGAGGATCATGGATCGCATTTATCGAGTGAAGCAGGGGATGGGCGGGCGGTACGCCGTGGAGCGCGGCGGCAACCTGTTCTGGTTGCGCGGCGACGTGTTCGGCACCTACGAACCGGGCGAGGAAATTCCGGCCGGGTCGGCGCTGAAGTTCCTGGCGCCGGTGCCGCCGTCGATCGTGGTGTGCATCGGCCTGAACTACAAGGACCACGCCGCGGAGATGAAGAAGAAGCTCCCGGACGAGCCGCTGGTGTTCCTGAAGCCGGCGACGACGGTGATTGGCCCGGACCAGCCGATTCGGCTCCCCGGCTGGGCCGGCCGCATCGAGCACGAGGCCGAGATGGCGGTGGTGATCGGCAAGCGCGCCTCGCAGGTCAAGGCCGCCGACGCCATGGACTACATCCTCGGAGTGACGTGCTTGTGTGACGTCACCGCGCGCGAGTTGCAGGTCAAGGACGTGCAGTACTCACGCGCCAAGGGCTTCGACACTTTCGCGCCCCTCGGCCCCTGCATCGCGGTCGGCCTCGACCCGTCGGCCCTCGAGATCGAAGGCTGGGTCAACGGCGAGAGGCGCCACCACTCGAACACCCGCGAGTTGATCTTCCCGGTGCCGTACCTGGTCGAGCACGTCTCCCGGTTCATGACCCTTCAGCCCGGTGACGTGATCACGACCGGCACCCCGTCAGGCGTGGGGCCGCTGGTGCCCGGCGATCGCATGATGGTCAAGGTCGAAGGCGTCGGCACGCTCAGCAACCCGTGTCAATGAACCCGATCGATCGGCTGCGGCAACGCGAACGCCTCGCCGAACTGGGCGGCGGCGAGGCGCGGCTGCGGAAGCAGCACGAGCAGGGCAAGCTGACCGCGCGCGAGCGCATGACGCGGCTGTTCGATCCCGGCACCTTCGAGGAAGTGGACAAGCTGGTCACGCACCGCTGCCAGGACTTCGGCATGGAGCAGCAGGTCGTGCCGGGCGATGGCGTGGTCACCGGCCACGGCCGCATCCACGGCCGCGTCGCCTACGCCTTCGCGCAAGACTTCACCGTGTTCGGCGGCTCGCTCTCGGAGACCAACGCCGCGAAGATCTGCAAGGTGATGGACATGGCGGTGCGCAACGGCGCGCCGGTGATCGGCCTCAACGACTCCGGCGGCGCCCGCATCCAGGAAGGCGTGGTGTCGCTCGGCGGCTACTCCGACATCTTCCTGCGCAACACCCTGGCCTCGGGCGTGGTGCCGCAGATCTCCGCAATCATGGGCCCGTGCGCCGGCGGCGCCGTCTACTCGCCGGCCATCACCGACTTCATCGTGATGGTCAAGCAGACCAGCTACATGTTCGTGACCGGTCCCGACGTGATCAAGACCGTGACCCACGAGGACGTCAGCAAGGAAGACCTCGGCGGCGCGATGACGCACAACGAGAAGAGCGGCGTGGCGCACTTCGCGGTGGAAGACGACGCCGAATGCCTGGCGCTGATCCGCGAGCTGCTGTCGTTCATGCCCGGCAACAACCTGGACGACCCACCCCGCAAGCCGACCGACGACCCGGCCGACCGCGAAGACGACGCCCTCGACACGCTGGTGCCGGCCTCGCCCAACCAGCCCTACGACATGCTCGACCTCATCCACCTCATTGCCGATGACGGCTACTTTCTCGAAGTGCATCAGCACTACGCGCGGAACATGCTGGTGGGGTTCGCACGGCTCGGCGGCCGGCCGGTCGGCATCGTCGCCAATCAGCCGGCCTGCCTCGCCGGCACGCTCGACATCAATGCCTCGGTGAAGGGCGCGCGCTTCGTCCGCTTTTGCGACGCCTTCAACATCCCGCTGATCACCTTCGAGGATGTGCCCGGCTTCCTGCCCGGCACCGTGCAGGAGTACGGCGGCATCATCCGCCACGGTGCCAAGCTGCTGTACGCGTTCGCGGAAGCGACGGTGCCGAAGATCACCGTGATCACGCGCAAGGCCTACGGCGGCGCCTACTGCGTGATGGCCAGCAAGCACCTCCGCACCGACTTCAACTACGCGTGGCCGAGCGCGGAGATTGCGGTGATGGGCGCCGAAGGCGCCGTCAACATCCTCTACAAGCGCGAGATCGAGAAGGCCGCCGATCCGGCGGCGACACGCGCGCAGAAGATCGCGGAGTTCCGCGAGCGGTTTGCCAGCCCGTACGTGGCCGCCGAACGCGGATACGTGGATGAAGTGATCCTGCCGAGGACGACGCGGGCGAAGCTGGTGCAGGCACTGGCGACCCTCGATCACAAGCGCGACAAGAACCCGCCCAAAAAACATGGAAACATTCCGCTCTAGCCTCGTCCTTGCCGTCGTCTTCGCCAGCCTGGCGTGCGCGCGGGCGTCCGAAGCGCCTGCGCCGGCCACCGCGCCTCCTGACCGCGCCCCGAAAGCAGCCGTGCAGCAGGCCCTCGACCACCTGTCGCCGGCCCGCGATTCGGTCGGCGCCCAGCCCAAGGCCTTCGAGTGGACCGCGGTCCCTGGTGCCGAGGGCTACGCGTTGCTGGTGGTGAACGAGGTGGACATGGAGATCTGGGAAGTGACGGTCCAGGCCACCACCACCGCCGTGCCGAAGGAGATCGTGCTCGACTCGGGCACCTACTTCTGGGCGGTGGCGGCGTTTCAGGGCGGCCGCCAGGTCGCGTATTCCGGCCGCGCGGCCTTTGTCGTCCTGAAGTAGCGCATGCGCTTTCGTCCGCACGCCGTCATCTTCGACATCGATGGCACCCTCGTTGACAACATGGCGTTGCACGCGGAGGCCTTCGCGGTGTTTGCGCAGCGCCATGGCCTGCCGCCGCTCACCGCGGAGGATCGCGCCAAGCTCGACGGCCGGCGCAACAGCGAGATTTTCCCGATCCTGTTCGGCCGCGACGTGCCTCGCGACGAATGGCAGGCCCACGAAGCGGAGAAGGAAGGCCTGTATCGCGAGCTGTCGCGCGGCCGGCTGCTGCCGGTGAAAGGCCTGCTGGCCCTGATCGCCCGACTCGTCGCCGACGCCATCCCGATGGCGCTGGCGACATCGGCGCCGGAGCCGAACGTCGTGCACACGCTCAACGAGCTGGACCTGACCGCCGCCTTCCCGCTGATCGTGCGCGGCGACCAGGTGCCGCGCGGCAAGCCGGCCCCCGACGTGTTCCTCGAAGCGGCGATCCAGCTCGCGGTGCCGCCGCCCAACTGCCTGGTGTTCGAAGACGCCCCCATGGGGATTGTGGCGGCCCAGGCCGCCGGCATGCCGGTGGTGGCGCTCACCACCAGTTTCAACGCCGCGCACTTCGCGCGGCTGCAGCCGCCGCCCACCGCCACCTGCGACGACTTCGACCTGTTTCTCGAACGTCACTTCGCGTAGGCCCGCCGCTCTCCGGCCGCTCGATCCGTTCGTCCCGCCGTTCGCGGCCGGCCGGTGAACCGCGGCGACACGGCCGCGCGCAGCCCCTTACCCTGCCGAACCGGCTCGCCGACCGAACCTCGCTTGCACGGCGATAACGCCGTAACTGATAGAATCGTAAGCGGTTCGGCCCGATGAAGAAGATTCTGATCGCCAATCGTGGCGAGATTGCTGTCCGTGTGATCCGTGCGTGCCGCGACATGGGCATTGCCACGGTCGCGATCTACTCCGAATGCGATCGCGCCGCGCTGCACGTGCGGCTGGCCGACGAAGCCTGGCCGGTGGGGCCGAGCGCGCCGCGCGAAAGCTACCTGCGCATCGACAAGATCATCGACGCGGCGAAGAAGTCCGGCGCCGATGCCGTGCATCCGGGCTACGGCTTCCTGGCCGAGAACGAGGATTTCGCGGCGGCGTGCCGCGATGCGGGCCTGGTGTTCATCGGCCCAGCGCCCGAAGCGATCACGCTGATGGGCAGCAAGACCGCCGCGCGCCAGGCCGCCATCAAGGCCGGCGTGCCGGTCGTGCCGGGCACCGAAGAGCCGTTGGGCGATCAGACCTCCGACGCCGACGTGCTCGCCGTGGCCGAACGCATCGGCTACCCGCTGATGCTGAAGGCGGTGGCCGGTGGCGGCGGCAAGGGCATGCGCATGGTCGCCTCGCCCGCGGACCTGCCGGGCGCGTTGCGCGCGGCGCGCTCGGAAGCGCAGTCGGCCTTCGGCGACGGCGCCGTGTATCTCGAGCGCCGCATCCTCGCGCCGCGCCACATCGAAGTGCAGTTGCTCGGCGATCACCACGGCACCGTGCTGCCGTTCGTGGAGCGCGAGTGCTCGATCCAGCGCCGTCATCAGAAGGTGGTGGAAGAGAGCCCGTCGCTCGCGGTGTCGCCCGAGCTGCGCCGGCAGATGACATCGGCGGCCGCCGCGGTGGCGCGGACGGTGGGCTACACCAACGCCGGCACGATCGAGTTCCTGCTCGACCCCGACGGCTCGTTCTACTTCCTCGAGATGAACACGCGCCTCCAGGTCGAGCACCCGATCACGGAAATGGTGACCGGCGTGGACCTGGTGCAGTGGCAAATCCGCATCGCCCGCGGCGAGCGGCTCGACCTCGACCCGGAGTCGTTGCTGACGCCCACGGCGCATGCGATCGAGTGCCGCATCTACGCCGAGGACCCGGACAACGGGTTCCTGCCGTCGCCCGGCCGCATCCAGGGGCTGCGCGTGCCGCAGGGGCCGGGGGTGCGCGACGACAGCGGGGCGTACGAGGGCGGCGAGGTGCCGATCTTCTACGACCCGATGATCTCGAAGCTCATCACCTGGGGCGACACCCGCGACCGCGCCCTGGCGCGGATGAAGCGCGCGCTGGCGGAATACGAAGTGCGGGGCATTCGCACCACCATCCCGTTCTTCCAGTGGATCCTGGAAGACGACGACTTCAAGGCCGGCCGCTTCGACACCACGTTTATCGATCGCAAGCTCGGCGCGCCCGGCTTCGGCCCGTTGCAGGCGATCGACGCCGATCACGAGGAACTGGCGATGATCGCCGCCGTCGTGCACATGTTCACGCGGCCCGCGGCGAACTGGTCGGCCTCGTCGGCGGCGCCGGTCAGCCACTGGAAACAGGCCGGCCGGGCGGAGGCGCTGCGATGACGTTCGAGGTTGCCGCCGGCAACGGCGTCCGCTCCGTGACCATCTCCCGCAAGGGGGCGCTACTGCATGTCGTGATCGGTGACCGCACCCACGTCGTGGATGCGCGGCGGGTCGGCGAACTCGCGCTGTCACTGCTCGTGCAACCGCAGGATGCGTCGCAGCCGACCCGTAGCGTGGATGTGGCGCTGGCCGCGCAGCGCGCCGCCGGCGACTTTGACGTGCACGTGGCGGGCCGGACCATCCCGGTGCAGGTCCGCGTGGCGGGCGGGTTCGGACGTCAGAAGCAGGCCGGCGCCGCCCACGGCACCGGCCCGCAGCGGATTGTCGCGCCGATGCCCGGCAAGATTGTCCGCGTGCTGGTGACGGCGGGCGACGAGGTGAAGGCCCGCCAGGGACTGGTCGTGGTCGAGGCCATGAAGATGGAGAACGAGCTGCGCGCGGCCCGCGACGGGCGGGTCCGCGAGGTGTCGGTGGTCGAAGGGCAGTCGGTGGACGCGGGCGCGATCCTCTTGGTCGTGGAGTAGCGACACCGATGGGCCGCACACGCCAGCCTGCCCTGAGCGAGGTCACCCCTGGCATCCGAGTCGAAGGGGGCCGCGGATGACACGGATGGCGCAGATCAGCAGCCGGCTGCGTTCCGCATTCACGCACGTCTATCGCCTGGCGCGGCGGTTCGCCGTCGTCATCGGCGTCACGATTGCCGTCGTCCTGGTGTCAACCCTGACCATCGACCTGGGGCCGGCGCTCAAGGCCCGGGCCGAGACCGCGGGTAGCAACTGGTTCGAGCGGAAGCTGACCATCGGCCGGCTGGGCGTGCACCTCGCGCGCGGCCGCTTCGTCGTCGAAGACCTGCGCATCGACGGCATGCTCCCGGGCGAGCCGCCCTGGCTGGTCGCCAGGCACATCGAGACTTCGATCACCTGGAGCGCGCTGTTCGGACGGGAGATCCTGCTCGACAACGTCGAGATGACCGACTGGCGCATGGTGGTCGAGTCGTTTCCCGACGGGCGGCAGACCTTTCCCCGCGTCACCGGACCGCCGCGGCCGCCGCGGACGGGACCGCGCCTGGTGATGACCACGCTGCGGTATGTCCGCGCGCATCGCGGCGAGCTGGTGGTCAACGATTACGGTTCCGACTGGTTTGCCGTGGCGCCGAACCTGGACGTGACCGTCGCCAAGGCCGGCGACTACCGCGGCACGCTCAAGTTCGCCGGCGGCACCATCGCCATTCAGAAGTACGCGCCGATGTCGGCCAACCTGTCGTCGGCGTTCAGGCTGGTTGACGGCAAGATCGTGTTCGACCGCATCGATCTGCTCACCGACGGCGCGGTGTCGGAGATCGCGGGGACCGTGGATCCGGCGCAGTGGCCGGAGCAGTTGTATCAGGTCAAGTCGCGCATGCAGTTTCCGAAGATGCGCGAGATCTTCTTTGCCCACGACAGTTTCAGCCTGTCGGGCGAAGGCAGCTTCGCCGGGACGTTTCACATGTTCAAGGGCGGCCGCGAGCTGAAGGGCGACTTCACCAGCGCCGTCGCCGGCGTCAACGACTTGCGATTCCCCAACCTGGCCGGCTCGGTGGTCTGGGTCCGGGATCGGATGGAAGTGACGCGCGCGACCTCCGAGTTCGCCGGCGGTCGGACGCGGTTCCGCTACGAGATGTCGCCGCTCGGCGATCCCGTGACGCCGGCGCGCGCGCAGTTCGACGCCGACTACGCGGACGTTGACCTGACGGCCCTGAGCGACTTCTACCAGATGCGCGGGCTGCGCGTGGCCGGCCGCGCCACCGGCAGCAACCAGATGGAATGGCCGCTCGGTCGCTTTGCCGACGCGACGGGCGCCGGTGCGGTGACGTTCACCGCGCCGCCGGGCACGGCGCTGCAGGGACCGCAACTGCCAGCGGCCGCCGCCGCCGCCGCCCGCGAGCGGTACGCCATCCAGGGCCCGTTCAGCAATCACACGCCGCTGACGCCGCTCGCGGTGGCGGGGAGCCTCACCTATGCGTTTGATTCCGACGCGATCCGCTTCGAGCCCAGCCAGGTCTTCACGGAAGACACCTACGTCGCGTTCGAAGGCGCCACCGCCTATGGCGATCGGTCGAAGATGCCCTTCCGCGTGACCAGCCGCAACTGGCAGGAAAGCGACCGCATGCTGGCCGGCATCATGACCGCGTTCGGCGCGACGACCAATGCGGTTGCGGTGGACGGGGTCGGCCGGTTCGATGGCGTGTTGCTGGGCGCGTTCCGGCGTCCGCGTATCGAGGGCCGGTTGGTGGGCTCGGAAATGCGTGCGTGGGACGTGAACTGGGGCGACATCGACGGCGACTTCGTGGTCGAGAACTCGTACGCCAACATCAGCCGCTCGGTGATTCGCTCGGGCTTGTCGCGGATGGACGTGACCGGGCAGTTCTCGCTGGGCTATCCGCGCGCCGATGGCGGCGAGGAGATGGACGCCCGCATCGGCGTGGCCGAGCGCCCCCTGGTTGACCTGCGCGAGGCGTTCGACCTCCAGGATTACGAGGTCGATGGTGCCCTGTCCGGCGACTTCCACGTCTACGGCCAGTACGAAGGACCGCACGGGTTCGGCCGCATGACCATCGCCCGCGGCATTGCCTACGACGAGCCGTTCGCCGAAGCCGAGGCCGCGCTGCGGTTCGAGGGCGCCGGCGTCCGCCTCGACGCGATCCAGATGCGCAAGGGCGGCGGCCTGGTCACCGCCGCCGCCTACGTCGGCTGGAACGGCACCTATTCGTTCAATGCCGCCGGGCGGGGGGTTGCCGTGGAGACACTGGCGCTGACCACGTTCCCGGGCTATCCGACGATCTTCGGCTCGCTCGACTTCAGCGTCGAGGGCACCGGGACCTTTGAGTTGCCGCGCTACGACGTGAAATTCAGCGCCCGCGACCTGTTCTTCGGCGACGAGGGCGTCGGCGAGATGACGGGCCGGCTGTCGATGCGCGGCCTGCTGATGACCTACGAGATGGAGGTCGCCTCCACGCGCATGGCGGTTTCGGGCACCGGCCGGGTGGAACTGAACGACGAGATGGACGCGGAGCTGTCGTTCCGGGTCAGCGACACCTCGCTCGATCCGTTCATCCGCGCGTTCCAGCCGTCGTTCTCGCCGTTTACCTCCGCCATCGCCAGCGGCACCATCCGCGTGGTCGGCGAGCTCTACAACCCGGACGCGTTGCGCATCGACACCGCCGTCGAGCTCGTCGACCTGCGCCTCGTCGACTACCGCCTGCGCAATGCGGCGCCCATCCTGCTGAGCGTCGAGGGCCAGCGGCTGCAGGTGGACTCGCTGCGCATGGTCGGTGACGGCACCGAGCTGGATGTGACCGGCACGGTCGATCTGCGCGATCAGTCGCTGGCGCTGCAGGCCAACGGCGCCGCCAACCTGGCCGTGCTCCAGGGCTTTGTCGCCGACCTGCGCAGCTCGGGCCGCGCCGAAGTCACCGCCCGCATCACCGGCACCGCGCGCGAGCCGGTGGTGGCCGGCAATGCCCTCCTGGCCGGCGGCCGCCTGCGCCAGTTTTCGTTCCCGCACGCGCTCGAAGACCTGAACGGCATTGTCACGTTTGACGCGACCGGCGTCCGGCTCGACGGCCTGACCGCGCGGCTCGGCGGCGGCCCGGTGCGGTTTGGCGGCCGCATCGGCCTGGCGGCGTATCAGCTGAGCGAGTTCGATGTCACCGTCGCCGGCCTGGACATGCGGCTGCGCTATCCCGAGGGCGTGCGGTCGCTGGTGGATGCGACGCTGGCGCTGCAGGGGCCGGCGGCATCGCCGGTCGTCACCGGCACGGTGCTGGTCAAGAGCGCGAGCTGGACGCGTGGCATCGACACCTCGGGCGGCCTGTTCAGCGGCCTCACCGGCGGCGACGCGGCGCTGCCGGTCGTCGCCGGACAGCTGGCGGCCGCGCCGGCCTCCACCCTCCGGTTTGACGTGCGCCTGCTCGCGCCCGGGACCCTGCGCATCGACAACGACCAGGCGCGCATCGTCGCCAGCGCCGACCTCGCGCTGCGCGGCACGCTCGATCGCCCGCTGGTGTTCGGCCGCGCCGAGATCGTGCGCGGCGAGGTCGAGTTCGAAGGCCGGCGCTACGCGGTCACGCGCGGCAGCCTGGATTTCGCGAACCCCGATCGCATCCAGCCGTTCTTCGACATCGAGGCCGAGACCCGCGTGCGGGTGCCGCGCCAGACCTACCGCATCACCATGCGCATGGCCGGCACCACCGAGCGGCTGCAGCCGCAGTTCCAGTCGGATCCGCCGCTGCCGACGCTCGACATCCTGTCGCTGTTGTTCAGCGATCAGGCGCCCAGCGGCGACATGGAACTGGCGCGCCTGCAGCGGCCCAACGAGCAGGAGCAGCGGCTGGTCGAAGCCCGCGCGACGCGCGCCCTGACCGGCGCCCTGTCGGCCGAAGTGGGCCGGGTCGTGGAACAGACGTTCGGCGTTGACACCTTCCAGATCACGCCGCTCCTGAACGACCCGTACCAGCAGTCGGCGCGGGTCAACCTGAACCCGACCGCGCGCATCACCATCGGCAAGCGCATCTCGAACCGCATCTTCCTGACCTACGCGCGGAGCCTGTCGTCGGCCACCCACGACGAGATCATCCTGCTCGAGTTCGACGAGAGCGACACGCTGTCGTGGGTGCTGTCGCAGAACGAAGACCGCACCTACGCCATCGAAGTGCGCAAGAGGCACGCCTTCTGATGCGCCACCGCGCCGCGACCCTGGTCCTGGCGGCGGCGCTGCTGCTCGCCACCGCCGTCGGCGCCGCCCACGCCCAGCCCTACCTTGGGCGCACCGTCGCCGACGTCCGCGTCGAGGTGGCCGGGGTGATGCTCGTGGACCCGGCCGTGATCGAGCTGGTCGAGACGCGCATCGGCGAGCCGCTCACCATGATCAAGGTCCGCTCGACCATCGATCATCTCGTCGGCCTGGGACGCTTTGAAGACGTGCGTGTCTTCGCGTCGCCGTCGGACCAGGGCGTGACCGTGCGATGGCTGCTGACGCCGGTCCGGCGCATCGCGGCGGTCCGGATCACCGGCGATGCCCAGCTGCCCGAGCAGGGCATCCGCACCGAGCTGACCGATCGCTTCGGCGCGCTGCCATCCGCCAGCCGCGTGCCCGACATGGTCGCCGCCCTCGAAGCGTTCTACGCCGATCGCGGCTTTCGCCAGGCCTCGATCCTGCCGCGTCTCGAGGAGCAGGATCGACGGCCCGAGCGCGTCACGCTGCTGCTCGCCGTGAACGCCGGCGCCCGCGCCGCGATTCGGGAGGTGACCGTGGCGACCTCGCCGCTGATGCCCGAGGCCGACGTGCTCCGGCGCCTTAATCTCCAGGTTGGCCGCCCGTTCGACCGGGTGGCGCTCGACGCCCGCATTGCCGACTACGAAGAGGAACTCCGCGGGCTCGGCTACTACGAAGCGCGCGTGCGCCAGAGCCACGACTTTTCAGCCGATGGCACGGGCGTCACCGTGCTGCTCGGCGTCGAGCCCGGACCGCATGTGCGGGTGGTGTTCGAAGGGGATCCCCTGGAGGGCGACCGCGAGGCTCTCGTCCCGGTTCGCGCCGAACGATCGGTGGACGAGGACCTGCTCGAAGACGGGAGCCGCAACATCGAAGAGGCCCTTCGGCGCCAGGGGTTCCGCGCCGCGCAGGCGCCCTACGCGCGCCGCCAGGACGGCGATGACGTGGTCGTGACCTTTACCGTGACGAGAGGGCCGCAGCATCGCGTCGCCCTGGTCGATGTTTCGGGTCTGGCCGGCCTGGAGCGCGCCGACATCGCGCCGTTGCTGCTCGTGCGAGCGGGCGAGCCGTTCGTGGAAGCGCGCATGGGTGCCGTGGCCTCGGCCATCGCGGAGCTGTACCGGGTCCGTGGCTTCTCGCAGGCGGCGGTGAAGCCGGCCATCCAGGTGTTGCCGGCCGAGACGCGCGGCGGCGCGTCGTTCCGGCCGGTCGAGGTCCGGTTCGAGATCCAGGAAGGGCCGCGGACCCTGGTCACCGAGGTCACGGTCGAGGGCGCCAGGGCCATTGCCCCGCAACAACTGGCGGCGCAGATGGCGCTGTCATCCGGCCGGCCGTTCTACCGCCCGCAACTGGCCGCCGACCGCGACGCCCTGCAGCGCGCCTACCGGAACCTGGGCTACCAGGGCGCGTCGGTCATCTCGCAGCTCGCGTTTGCCGACGAGCAGCGCCGCGTCGCCATCACCTGGACGATCGCCGAAGGCCCGCAGATCCTGGTGGACCACGTGCTGATCAAGGGCAACGATCGCGCCGGTGTTGACCTGATCCGCCGCGCGCTCACCATCGGCCCGGGCAGCCCGATGAGCGACGATGCGCTGATCGAGAGCCAGCGGCAGCTGGCGGCGACCGGCCTGTTCCGCCGCGCGCGGGTGACGGAACTGCCGCGCACCGGATCCAACACCCGTGACGTGCTGGTCGATCTCGAGGAAGCGCCGGCGACGACGGTCAGCTACGGCGGCGGTTTCGAGGCGGGCCGCATCACCCGCGAAGACGACTCGGGCCAGGCGGTGGACAAGCTGGACGTCGCGCCGCGCGGCTTCTTCGACATCAGCCGGCGCAACCTGTGGGGCAAGAACCGGTCGGTCACGCTGTTCGCGCGGGTGTCGCTCCGCCAGAGCGATCCGGGCGTGGACAACACCGATCCATCCAACACCGGCGGCTACGGCTTCAACGACTACCGCGGGCTATTCACGTTCCGCGAGCCGCGGGCCTTCGGGACCGCCGGCGACGCCCAGTTCACGGCGTTCGTGGAGCAAGGGCTGCGCTCGAGCTTCGACTTCAACCGCAAGGGCGTGACTGCCGACTACGCGAAGCGCTTCACCGCCTTCACGTTTACCGGCCGCTACACCTTCGATTACACCAGGCTGTTCAACGAGCGCATCGCCGCCGAGGATCAATTGCTGATCGATCGCCTGTTCCCGCAGGTCAAGTTGTCGAAGGTCTTCGGCTCGGTCCTCCGCGACTCACGGAATGACGTGCTCGATCCGCAACAGGGCTCGGTCGTCGGCGTTGACGCCTCGCTGGCCGCCAAGCGGATGGGATCGGAGGTCGGCTTCGTCAAGACCTTCGCGCAGGGCTTCATCTACCGCCGCCTGCCGGGCCGCGGCTTCGTGCTGGCCGCCGGCGCGCGCATCGGCGTCGCGGTCGGCTTCGCGCAGGCGGTGCCGCCGGTGTTCGAGATTGCCGGGACGCCGGAGGGCCCGGTGGCGCGCGGCGCGGCGCGCGCGGCGACGTTCCCGACCGTCATCCGCGAGTTGCCGGCGAGCGAACGGTTCTTCGGCGGCGGTGACACCACGGTGCGCGGCTTCGCGCTGGACCGTCTCGGCACGCCAGAGACCCTTGACCCGCAAGGCTTTCCGCAGGGCGGCAACGGCCTGGCCGTGTTCAACCTCGAGGCCCGGGCGCCGTATTGGAAGAACCTGCAGTTGGTGTGGTTCACCGACGCCGGCAACGTCTTCAAGCAGGCGTCCGACATCCGCCTGAATGAGTTGCGCGTGACCAGCGGCGTCGGCTTCCGCTATCGATCGCCGATCGGCCCGCTGCGCGTGGACTGGGGCTTCAAGATCAGCACGCGGTTGCTGCTCACCGGCGGACGAGAACGGTCCAACGTGTTGCACATTTCATTGGGACAGGCCTTCTGATGCGCCGCCTGCTCACCCTGGTGTTCGTGGCCTGGACGGCGTCGGCCGCCGACGCGCTCGCGCAGCCCGGCGAGTTGATCGAGCGCACCCTCGCCATTGTCGGCACGCAGGTCATCACGCTGAGCGACGCTCGCGCCGCCGCGCGCCTGGGGTTGGTGGACACCGCCCCGTCCGCCGATGCCGCGGGCATCACACAGCCGCTCGTGGATCGCGAGTTGGTCCTGCGGGAAGTGCAGCGCTATGCCCCCCCGGCCCCGTCGGAAAGCGCGGTGGACGCGCGCCTGGATGAGATCAGGAAGCGGGTCGCCGGTGCGGCCGAAATGGCGCGCGTGCTGGACGAGACGGGATTCACCGAGGCGCGCCTGCGCGCCTGGGTCCGCGACGACCTGCGGGCGGTCGCCTATCTCGCGCAGCGGTTCGCATCCGCGAGCACCCCGACCGACACCGAGATTTCCACGGCCTACGCCCAGCAGCGGGCCGAGTTCGACCGGTCGGGCGCCACCTTCGAGCAGGCGGCGCCGATCCTGCGCGAGCGACTGGTCGTGTCACGCCGCCGCGAGCTGATCGCCGACTGGGTGTCGGACCTTCGCCGCCGGACCGACGTCGTGATTCTGGTTCAATAGCTCACCCCCGAGAGCATCCTCACCCCCGTGAGCCATCTGACACCATCGAGCCGTGATTTCAGCGCAGGAACGCGCGCAGCAGTTCACCGCTGTTAAAGAGGCTGTGGCTCACGATCGACGCGATGGCGCTGCCTCTCGACAGGTAGATCGCGCCCCACGCCGCGCCCAGCGCGCCGGTGAGGATCGCCGCATCCCAGCCCTGCAGGGTGTGACCCAGCCCGAACGCCACGCTGGTGATCAGGAGTCCGGCCCCGGTGCTGCCGAGGTCGTGCGAGAACCGGTGCAGCAGGAACGCGCGCTGCAGTTCTTCGCGCAGGCCACCGGCCACAATCACCACGACCAGGAACGCGAGCAGGCCGGTCTGCGTGCCCAGCAGCCCTGCGAGCGGATTCTCCGGCACATTGCGGAGCGACGGCGCGACGGCGCGGATCACGAGCGTGAGGGCCAGCACCATCGCGACCACGAACGGCACCGACAGCAGGCCGACCACGGCCTCCTCGCCCGCCCGCCGGGTGCCGAAGAAGACCTGCCGCGGCCGCTCGCCATTCCTGATCAACAGCCACAGCATCAGCGCCACCAGCACCGCGGTGTCGCCGAGTGACAGCGCGAACACGAACGTGGCCGACAGCGAACCATTGGCGTTCAGCGGCGCGATGCCGGCGTCCTTCAGCGCCTCGCCCAGCATGATCTGCGTCGGGTATCCCGAGCACAGCACGATCTCGGCCCACGCGCGCCAGGCGCTGCGCAGGGGCGCCGGCGGCGCCGGCGGGGACGCCGGATCGGCGGCGGGTGCGGCTTCGGCTTCGGTTGGGGGGAGCACGGTGGTGAGTCTCGCTCTGGCCGATGGTACACTCGAAACAGTGGCTGAGCCGACTTCACATGCCGCCGAACGTGTTCTCGTCGTGGACGATGACCCTGCCACGCGGAGCGGGCTGACCGAACTGGTGCGGGCGTGGGGGTTCACCGCCGAGTCCGCGAGCGACGGCGCCGAGGCGCTGGAGCGGGTGACCGACTTCCGGCCCTCGATCATCGTCTCGGACCTGGTGATGCCGAGAATGAGCGGGCTCGACCTGCTCAACGCGCTCAAGGGCGACGTCGAGCACATCAAGGTAATCCTGCTGACGGCCGAGGGCACCGTGGACACCGCCGTGGAGGCCGTCAAGGCCGGCGCCGAAGACTACCTGACCAAGCCGCTCGATCCGCATAAGCTGCAGCGGCTGCTCGAGCGGCTGGCGGAGATCAACCGGCAGAAGCGCGAGAACCAGGCGCTGCGGCGCCAGTTGAACGAGCGCGGGCGGTTCGGCCGCATCATCGGGCACAGCGCCTCGATGCGCGCCCTCTATCACGTGCTGGAACAGGCGGCGCCGACGCCGGCCTCGATGTTGCTGCTGGGCGAATCCGGCACCGGCAAGGAACTGGTGGCGCAGACCATTCACCAGTTGAGCCCGCGCGCTGCCGCGCCGTTCATCGCCCTCAACTGCGCGGCGATTCCCGACACCCTGCTCGAGAGCGAGATCTTCGGCCACGAGCGGGGCGCGTTCACCGGCGCGACCGAACGGCGGCTGGGCTGCTTCGAGCTGGCCGACCGCGGCACGCTGTTCCTCGACGAGATTGCGGAGATGACGCCGGCGACGCAGGTGAAGCTGCTGCGGGTGCTGCAGGAGCGGAAGTTCCGCCGCCTGGGCGGCCGCACCGAGCAGGAAGTGGACGTGCGGGTGATTGCCGCCACCAACGTCGATCCGGTGGTGGCCATCCGCGAGGGACGGTTGCGCGAGGACTTGTACTACCGGCTCAACGTGTTCAGCCTCGCGCTGCCGCCGCTCCGCCAGCGCAAGGACGACCTGCCGCTCCTGATCCAGGCGTTCATCGACGAGTTCAACACGCGCGATCACCGCACCGTGAAGACCGTGGCGCCGGCCGCCATGCGGCTGCTCGAACGCTACGACTGGCCCGGCAACGTCCGCGAGCTCCGCAACGTGATCGAGCGGGCCACGATCCTGGCCCGCGGCGAGGTGATTGAACCGGCGCACCTGCCGGCGCTGGGCACCGCCGCCGCCGCGCCGGGCCCGGCCAACGCCGTGACCATCGCGCCCGGGATGACCGTGGACGAGGCGGAGCAGAAGCTGATCATGGCGACGCTCGATGCCGCCGGCGGCAACAAGACCCGGGCCGCCGAGATGCTGGGGATCAGCTTGAAGACCCTGCATAACAAGCTCAATCGCTTCAAGGACGAAAGTGCCTAAGGTGCCTAAGGTGCCTAGGGTGCCTAGGGTGCCTAAGGTGCGGCGGTAGATCCAGCCGTCATGCGGTTCTCGATCAAGCAGAAGCAGGTGCTCGGCGTCACGGCGATGGTGGCGATCGTCGTGACCGCGCTCAGCCTGCTCCATCTGGTGACCCTGGCCAGCGTGCTGCTTCAAGAGAGCCGCGCCCGCGCCGAACTGCTCGCCAACGCGATCTACCAGCAAGCCAAGGAAGTCGTCACCAGCCGCGAGACCGCCGCCGGCGAACTGCGCTCGAGCCGCAGCGTGCAGTCGGCACTCGAGGCCGCGTTCTATTCACAGGACGTGGTGGACGCGGTCATTGTCGACGGCTCGAGCACCGTGCTGGCGTCGAGCGACCCCGCGCAGGTGGGGAAGACGGTGCCGGCGCGGGTGCCGCTCAATAACATCCTGGCCGCGAGCGGCCTGGGCCAGGTGCGGGCCGTGTATGCCACCCAGCAAACGCTCGAATGGAGCCAGCCGGTGGCGCTGGGCGACGAGCCGTTCGGCGAGATCCGCGTCGGCCTGTCGACGCTGCTGGTCCGCGACGACTTGAACGAGTCGCTGGCGCCGGCCGCCCTGGCCGCCGGCGTGTCGCTGCTGGTGGCGGTGGTCGTGGCGATGCTGCTGGCGCAACTGGTGTTGCGGCCGATGCATGTGATCCGGAGCAGCCTGACGCGCCTGGGCCGCGGCGACCTGGGCGCCTCGCTCGACCTGCGCGCCGACGAGGAACTGCGCGACCTGGGCGACGTCTTCGACCAGGTGAGCGCGCAACTGCGCGCGGCCTCGCCCGGCGGGCTCAAGCCGGCGCAACTGGCCGAGCTGTCGCGCCGCATCACCAAGGTGGGCCGCCTGTTCACGGGCGTGGCGCACGAGATGAAGAACCCGCTCAACGCCATGACCATCCACATCGAGCTGTTGCGCGCGAAGCTGGGCGCCACCAGCCCGGCCTCGCCGCACCTGGATGTCATCGCCGGCGAGATCCGCAAGCTCGACGACCGCATCCAGGGTTTCCTGAAGTTCGTGCGTCCCGAAGAGGTGTCGTTCGGCCCGGTGCGCGTCGCCCCGTTGATTGGCAACGTGCTGGCGGCGGTCAGGCCGGAGGCGGAGCAGGCGGGCGTGAGCGTGCACGCCGGGTGCGCGGACGAGTCGCTGGTGGTGGAAGGGGACGCGGCGCAACTGCGCGACCTGTTCCTGAACCTGGCGCAGAACGCCATCCAGGCCATGCCCAAGGGCGGCCGGTTGTCGATTGTCTGCGCGGCGCTGACCGACCGCCGGGTGCGCATCCGCGTCGAAGATACCGGGGTCGGCATTCCCCCGGAGAACCTCGATCGGATCTTCGAGCTCTACTTCACGACCAAGGAGCGGGGATCAGGCATGGGGCTGGCGCTGGCGTTTCGCACCGTGCAGGTTCACAACGGGACGATCGACGTGGAGTCCACGGTCGGGGTCGGCACGGCCTTCATCGTCGTCTTGCCGGCTGCGTGAAGCTTGTCCCGCCGTAGCTGATGTGTGCCAGCGAAGCGGAGGCGGATACAATCGTGATGATGTATCGCGGTCGGCTCGTGTCCCTCCTCTTGCTGAGTGCGTCGCTGAGCGCGTGCGCGGCCAAGGCGCAGGTGCGCACCGAGGTGGAAATGCCGCTGCTCGACCCGCCGCCTCCGCCACCGCGGGTCGTCACCACCTACCAGGA
>CAYHCX010000071.1:5434-21139 GCA_964355095.1 uncultured Acidobacterium sp. | reverse complement strand
GCCTTCACGAAGCACGTCGTGCTCGACCGGTGGTTCCTCCGCGCGTGAGGGCCGCGCCTCACATGGCTTCGGTCAGCGACCGGGCGAGGTCGTCGTGAGTGTCGCGCACTTCCCCGTATTGCCGCTCGACGAGGTCGCGCACCGATGGCGGCAGCAGGCCGTCCAGGGCGGTCTTGTAGGCGGCCAGGGTGATGGCATCGCCGCGCTGCGCTTCCTTGAGGATCGTCCGGTCGTCGTGGCTGCTCAAGTTGCTGCGCACGTCCATCCATCGCCGGTGCACCGACGCGGCGGTCGTGCCGTCGGTGGCCGCCGACCCGCCGAACCGTTGCGCGTGAGGCAGCAGTTCCGCGGCCGCGCGGGCCCGCCGCCCGGCGAGATCGCTGAACAGGGTCTTCAACCCGGGATCACTGACGAGCTCGGCGGCGTGGATGAAGCCGTGCTCGCCATCCTTGCAGCTTTCGATCAAGTGATTCAGAAGCGCCCGCGAACTTGGATCTGACATGACACCCTCCGGCGCCGCCGCGCAACGGCCGCAGCACGACACCAGTGGCAGTGATGCACGGATCGCGCCACCCACCTTCGCGCAAGGCGCGACGATGGGCAAGCCGCTCCCGGGCAAGGCGCGACGATGGGCAAGCCAAGCCGCCGGCGGTGACCCGGAATAGTTCGCACCGCCACTGAAATCTCCCCGGGCCTGCCCGGCGGCCAGCGCCACTTTGCGCCGGTTCGGCCGCAGTGCCGGTCTGGCTCAAGGCTTGCACCGGGGCGCCCCCGGAAGGGCGACCCGAGTGCAAGCCTGCCCTCCAGACCGTCGTCAATTCGGGCGTCACGGAGTCAATGGGATGAGACGTCACCACGAGGAGATTGCGGCGGCATCTGCCCTCGTTCCCGCGGTCAGCGCGCTCATACCAATCACGATCGCCATCTGGGTTCGCGTCAAGGAGTGGCCCAGAAAGTCCGCGGGCGTGGACGGCCGGCGCGAAAGCGAGGGTAAGCCATGAGGAATCAACGCGACTGGTTGGCGGCTGAACTCGAACGCCGCGGCGTCACCCGGCGGGAGTTCATGGGATTCTGCGCTGCAATGGCCTCGGCCCTGGCCTTGCCCGATGCCGCGGCCGCGCAAATCGCGCGGGCCATCCAGAAGACGGAAAAGCCAGTGCTGGTCTGGCTGGAATTCCAGGATTGCGCGGGGAACACCGAGTCGTTCCTGCGCGCCAGCCGTCCGACGGCGGCTGAAGTGATCCTCGACACGCTGTCGATCGACTACCACGAGACCATCATGGCGGCGGCCGGCCACCAGGCCGAGGCCAACCTCGCGCGCACCGTCAAGGAGCGCCCGGGCGGCTACATCGCCGTGGTCGAAGGTTCGATCCCCACCGGCGCCAACGGCGCCTACTGCACCATCGGCGGGCGCTCGGCGCTCGACATTGCCCGCGAGGTCTGCGGCCAGGCCATGGCCACCATTGCCATCGGCACCTGCGCGTCCTTCGGCGGCATTCCGGCCGCCGGCCCGAACCCGACCGGCGCGCTCGGCGTCAGCGCCGCCGTGCCCGGGGTCAAGAACCTGATCAACCTCTCCGCCTGCCCGGCCAACGTCGAGAACCTCACGGCGCTGCTCGTGCACTTCCTTACCTTCAAGCGGTGGCCCGATCTCGACCACTATCGCCGGCCGCTGTTTGCCTACGGCAAGTCGATTCACGACGGCTGCGAGCGCCGCGCCCATTACGACGCGGGGCAGTACGTCGAAGAGTGGGGCGACGCCGGCCACCGCGCCGGCTACTGCCTCTACAAGATGGGCTGCAAGGGCCCGGTCGCGTTCCAGAACTGCCCGCACATCAAGTGGAACGGCGGCACCAACTGGCCGATTGGCTGCGGTCACCCGTGCATCGGCTGTGCCGAGCCCAACTTCTGGGACACGATGACGCCCTTCTACCAGCACCTGCCGGGCGTGCCCGGCTTCGGCGCCGCATCCAACATCGACACCATCGGCCTGATCGCGGTGGCCGGTGTCGGCGCCGCCTTCGCGGGACACGGCTTGATCCAGATGATGAAGCGGGTGGGTGACCACGCCGAGCCCGTGACGCCCAAGACCAAAGAGGGAGGCCAGCAATGAGCCGCGTGATTGTTGACCCGGTCACCCGCATCGAGGGCCACCTGCGCATCGAGGCGGAGGTTGACGGCGGCGTCGTCAAGGACGCCTGGTCGTCATCGACGATGTTCCGCGGCATCGAGCTGATTCTCAAGGGCCGCGACCCGCGCGACGCGTGGGCGTTCGCGCAGCGCATCTGCGGCGTCTGCACCACCGTGCACGCCATCGCCTCGATCCGGGCGGTGGAGAACGCCATCGGCTCCGCGCCGCCGCCGAACGTGCGGCTGTTGCGCAACCTGATCATCGCGGCGCAATGCGTGCAGGACCACGTCGTGCACTTCTACCACCTGCACGCGCTCGACTGGGTGGACATCGTCTCGGCCCTCTCCGCCGATCCGGCGAAGACGTCGTCGCTCGCCCAGTCGATTTCCGACTGGCCGCTGTCGAGCCCGACCTACTTCGCGGGCGTGCGGGATCGCGTCAAGGCGTTCGTGGAGCGCGGCCAGCTCGGTCCGTTCGCGAACGCCTACTGGGGCCACCCCGCCTACCGGCTGCCGCCCGAAGCCAACCTGATGGCGGTGGCGCACTACCTCGAGGCGCTCGACTGGCAGCGCGAGTTCATCAAGCTGCACGCCGTGCTCGGCGGCAAGAACCCGCACCTGCAAAGCTTCCTCGTCGGCGGCATGTCGACGCCGATCGATCCCAACAGCCAGTCGGCCCTGAACGCCGGCACGATCGCGGAGCTGAAGCAACTGGTCGCCAGGGCGCGCGACTTCGTCGTCCGCGTCTACATTCCCGACCTGCTGGCCATCGCCGGGTTCTACAAGGACTGGGCCGGACACGGCCAGGGCGTCGGCAACTACCTGGCCTACGGCGAGTATCCCGATGACGACACCGCGTCGCCGGCGCTCTTCATCCCCGGCGGCATCATTCGCGGCCGGGACATCTCGAAGACCGAGCCGTTCGACGCCGCCAAGGTGACGGAGTACATCTCGCACTCCTGGTACGACTACCAGCAGGGCGATGCGGTGTCGCTGCATCCCTCCAAGGGCGAGACCTCGCCGAACTACACCGGCCCGACGCCGCCCTACGAGCGGCTCGACACCGACAAGAAGTACTCGTGGCTGAAGTCGCCGCGCTACGCCGACGAGCCCATGGAAGTGGGGCCGCTGGCCCGCATGCTGGTCGCCTACGTGTCCGGCCAGCCGCGCGTGAAGGAGCTGGTGGACGGCGTCTTGAAGGCGCTCAACGTCGGCCCCGAGGCGCTGTTCTCGACCCTTGGCCGCGTCGCCGCCCGCGGCATCGAGACCCAGCTGCTCGCCGAAAAGATGGACGTCTGGGTGGATGGACTGGCCGCCAACATGGAGGCCGGCGACTTCCGGATCCACGACACCAGCAAGTGGGATCCCTCGTCGTGGCCGGCCGAGGCGATGGGTGCCGGCTTCCACGAAGCCCCCCGCGGGGCGCTGGCGCACTGGGTGAACATCGGCAACGGCCTGATCCAGAACTACCAGTGCGTGGTGCCGAGCACCTGGAACGCCGGCCCCCGCGACGCCAAGGGGCGCCGCGGCCCCTACGAGGAGGCGCTGATCGGGACGCCGGTGGCTGACGCCGAACGGCCCATCGAGATCCTGCGCACCGTCCACAGCTTCGATCCGTGCATGGCCTGCGGCGTCCACGTCGTTGACGCGCGCGGCCGCCAGATCACGGATGTGAGGGTGTCGTGACTACCGTCGGGTCGCTCCGGCGCGTCTATGTATGGCAAGTCCCGGTGCGGCTCACGCACTGGCTGATTGCCGCATCCATCATCGTGCTGGCGGTCACCGGCTTCTACATCGGGCGGCCGGTGATCACCGTCTCCGGACCGGCCGGCGAATCGTTCTTCATGGGCTGGGTCAAGGTCGTTCACGGGTATGTCGCCTACGTGTTCCTCACCGCGGTGGTCGTCCGCCTGATCTGGATGTTCACCGGCAACAAGTACGCGCGGTGGGACAAGTTCCTGCCTGTCCACCCGTCCCGGCGCCACGGCCTGTGGCCGACCGTCAAGTTCTACCTGTTTGCCCAGCGCAAGCCACCCGGCTTTGTCGGCCACAACCCCGTGGCGGGAATGACGTACTCGTTGGTGTTCGGCCTCTACTTCGTGGCCATCATCACCGGACTGATGTTGCGAAGCGCCAGTGCAGATGTCGAATCCCCGGTCAGGTGGTTCGCATCGCTGGCTCCCCTCATCGGCGGCCTGCAGGTCGCCCGGTGGATTCATCACGGCGTGATGTGGCTGCTGCTGGGGTTCGCCGTGCACCACGTCTACAGCGCCGTCCTGATGTCCACGGTCGAGGCCAACGCGACAATGGAGTCGATTTTCTCAGGCTACAAGTTCGTCCCGCCGGAGGATCTCGAGTACTCCGGCTACCGGTTCATCAACCGGGAAGGCCAAGTCGATGAATGAGCGCACTCCGCTGCTCGTGCTCGGGCTCGGCAACGTGCTGCTCGAGGATGACGGCGTCGGCTCCGCGGCGGTGACGCGGCTGCGCGATTACTACGACGCGCCCGAGGGCGTCCGCGTCTTTGACGGCGGCACGCTGGGGCTCGCCCTGCTGCCCTACCTCGATCAGGCCGACGCGGTGATCCTCGTTGACGCGGTTCGCACCGACGCGGCGCCTGGCACGTTCGTGCGTCTTGATGGCGATGATGTCCCGCCGGCGGTGGCGACGCGTCTCTCCCCGCACCAGGTCGGCGTCGCCGACCTGCTGGACGGCGCCCGCTGGCTCGATCGCTATCCGACCCGCGTCGTGCTGCTGGGCCTGGTGCCGCAGTCGATCGAGCTCGGCATCGGGCTGACACCGGCGGTCGCCGAGGGACTGGCCGGCCTCGTCGAACGCGTCACCGATGAAGCGGCGGCGATGGGCTTTCCCTTCCGCCTGAAAGCCGTCGCTGCCACCTCCGAAATCGGCGATGCGGTTGACGTGGGCCGGCTGGCCGCGTCGGCGGAGTACGGCCATGCATGAGCTGACCATGGCCGCCGGCATCCTCGACATCGTCCAACAGAACGTCGCCGCCGCCGACGCCCGCCGGGTGCGCGCCGTCCGCGTGCGCGTCGGCGACATGGCGGGTGTCGTGCCGGATTCGCTCGAGTTCTGTTTCGAGGCCATCGTCGCCGACACGCCCTACGCGGCCGCGTTCCTCGCGATCGACCGCGTGCCGGCGCTGGCCACGTGCGGCGAGTGCGGCTGTCTCACCGAACTGGCGCGGCCGGAGTTGGTGTGCCCTGCGTGCGGCGCCATCGGGCTGGCCCTGCAGTCCGGCGAAGAGCTGCAGGTCGTTGACGTCGAGCTTGACGACACGGTCGAGGGGGCGGCATGAGCGTGGTCACCATCGAACGCAAGGTCCTGCAGAAGAACGACGACCTTGCCGCCTCCAACCGCGAGCTGTTCGCGCGCAACGGGCTGCTGGTCCTCAACATCGTCAGCTCGCCGGGCGCCGGCAAGACCACGCTGCTCGAAGCGACGATCGAGGAGTTACGGAACCGCGCTCGCATCGCGGTGGTCGAAGGCGACGTCCAGACCGATCTCGACGCCCAGCGCGTGGCCCGCTACGGCGTGCCGGTGGTGCAGATCGTGACCAACGGCGGCTGTCACCTGGAGGCCGCCCTGGTGGCCGCCGCCGTGGAGCGCCTCGACCTCGATCAGGTCGACCTGCTGGTGATCGAGAACGTCGGCAACCTGGTCTGCCCGGCCAACTTCGACCTCGGCGAGGCGATGAAGGTGGTGGTGCTCAGCACGACCGAGGGCGCCGACAAGCCGCTCAAGTATCCCGCCATGTTCCGCCGGGCCGCGGTCCTCATCATCAACAAGGTGGACCTGCTGCCGTACGTGAACGTTGACGTCGAGGAGATCAAGCGCAACGCCCGGCACATCAACCCCAAGCTGGTGGTGTTCGAGACGGCGGCGACCGCGCGGCTCGGCATCACGGAGTGGTGCGACTGGCTGGTGGCCAGGCTCGCCGCCGGCCATGCGTGAACGCCTGCGGATCGCGGTGCGCGGCGCCGTGCAGGGCGTGGGCTTCCGGCCGTTCGTGTTCCGGCTGGCCGAGGACCTCGCCGTCAGCGGCTGGGTCCGCAACTCAACGCTCGGGGTGAGCATCGAGGTCGAGGGCCGCCGCCCGGTGCTGGATGTGTTCCGCGCCCGCCTCGCCGCCGAGCTCCCGCCCCGTGCCGCGATCCACAGCCTCGAGGCATCGTGGCTGGACGCGGTTGGTCACGCCGGCTTCCAGATTCTCGACAGCGTCCGCGAGGGCGCGATCTCGGCGCTGGTGCTGCCGGACCTCGCCATGTGCGACGACTGCCGTCGCGAGATCCTCGATCCCGCGAACCGGCGTTACCGCTATCCGTTCACCAACTGCACCAACTGCGGACCGCGCTTCAGCATCATCGAGTCGCTGCCCTACGACCGCGCCAACACCTCGATGCGGCACTTCACCATGTGCGGGGCCTGCCGGCGCGAGTACCACGACCCGCACGACCGCCGGTTTCACGCGCAGCCCAACGCCTGCCCGCACTGCGGCCCGCGCCTGGCGGTGTGGGATGTCACCGGCGAGGTGATCGCCGAGCAAGACGCCGCGCTGCACGCGGCGGCCGCCGCCATCCGCGCCGGCGACATCGTCGCTGTCAAGGGCCTGGGCGGATTTCATTTGATGTGCGACGCCGGCAACGCTGCCGCGATCGGGCACCTGCGGAAGCGCAAGCACCGCGACGAGAAGCCGTTCGCGGTGATGCACCCGGATCTGGCGACCGTCCGCCGGCACTGCCTGGTGGCGGATGCGGAAGCGCGCCTGCTGACGTCGCCGGAATCGCCCATCGTGTTGCTGGCCAGGCGCGCGGACGCCGCGGATGGCCTGGCGCCGTCGCTGGCCCCCGGTAATCCCAACCTCGGCGTCATGCTCCCGTACACGCCGCTGCACGAGTTGCTCGTGCGCGACGTTGGCGGGCCGGTCGTGGCCACCAGCGGCAATCAATCCGATGAGCCGATTTGCACCGATGAGCACGACGCCATCGAGCGGCTGGCGACCATCGCCGACCTGTTCCTGGTCCACGATCGGCCGATCGTCCGTCACGTGGACGACTCGATCGTGCGCATCGTGCTCGACCGCGAGCTGGTGCTGCGGCGGGCGCGCGGCTATGCGCCGCTGCCGATCCCGATCAAGCACCTGTCACCACCGGTGCTGGCGGTGGGCGCGCACCTGAAGAACACGGTGGCGCTGGCCTCGGGCACGGACATCATCGTCAGCCAGCACATCGGCGACCTCGAATCGGCCGAGGCGAGCGCGGCTTTCGTCAAGGTGCTTACCGACCTCCCGCACTTGTACGAAGTCGCGCCCGTCGCGGTCGTCGCCGACTTGCATCCCGATTACCGTTCGACCAGGCACGCCGCCTCGCTCGGCTTGCCGGTGTCGCACGTGCAGCATCACGTCGCCCACGTCGCGGCGTGCATGGCCGAGAACGAACTGGACGGCCCGGCGCTCGGCGTGGCGTGGGACGGCACCGGTTACGGCCTGGACGGCACCGTGTGGGGCGGCGAGTTCTTCGCGGTCAACGGCGGGTCGTTCACGCGCGTCGCCTGCCTGCGGCCATTCCAGCTGCCCGGCGGCGACCGCGCGATCAGGGAACCGCGGCGGTCGGCCCTTGGCGCCCTGCATGCGATTGCCAGTGAGATCGCCATCGTCGGGCCGTCGCTGACGGCGGGCGCGTTCAGCCCGAGCGAACAGGCGTTGCTGATCGAGGCGATGGCGCGTGGCGTGAATGCGCCGGTCACCACCAGCGCCGGCCGCCTGTTCGACGCCGTCGCCTCGATCGCCGGCCTGCGCCAGCGCGCGAGCTTCGAGGGGCAGGCCGCGATGGACCTGGAGTTCGCCATTGCGCCGGGCGTCAACGACGCCTACCCCTTCGCGCTGACGGAAGATGGCCGCCAGTTCGCCATTGGGTCGTGGCAGGCGCCGCGGCTCGTGATCGACTGGGCGCCGATGGTGCGCGCGATTCTCGACGACGCCGCCGGCGCGGTGGCCGTTGGCGTGATCGCCGCCCGCGCCCACAACACCATGGTCGAAATGATGGTGGCCACGGCGTCGTTCTTCGGTCAGGCCGCCGTGGTCTTGAGCGGGGGATGCTTCCAGAATCGCTACCTCACCGAGCAGGCCGTGACCAGATTGCGGCGGGCGGGATTCCGGCCGTACTGGCACCAGCGCATTCCCCCAAACGACGGCGGCATCGCGCTGGGACAGATCGCCGCCTACCTTCGAGCCAAGGAGAGCCTCCTATGTGCCTCGCCATTCCCGGACGCATCCTCACGATTGACGGCGCCGACCCCGTGCTTCGCAGCGGCAGGGTTGACTTCGCCGGCGTCGTGAAGCGCGTCAACCTGAGCTACGTGCCCGACGCCGTGATCGGCGACTTTGTGCTCGTGCACGTCGGCTTCGCCATTTCAACGGTGGACGAAGCCGAGGCGCGGCAGGTCTTCAGCTACCTCCGGGAAATGGGCGAACTGGCCGAACTCGAAGACGGAGAGCCATCGTGAAGTTCATCGACGAGTATCGCGACCCCGAAGCCGCCGCCGGCTACGCCCGCGCCCTGCGCCGCATCACGACGCGGCCGTGGACGCTGATGGAAGTGTGCGGCGGGCAGACCCATGCCATCGTCAAGTTCGGCGTCGATGAGCTGCTGCCGCCGGAGGTGGAGCTGGTCCACGGGCCCGGCTGTCCGGTGTGCGTCACGCCCCTCGAACTGATCGAGAAGGCGATCGAGATTGCGTCGATGCCCGGCGTGATCTTCTGTTCGTTCGGCGACATGCTGCGCGTGCCGGGAGGCACGCACGACCTGCTGACGGTCAAGGCCCGCGGCGGCGACGTGCGCATTGTCTACTCGCCGCTCGACGCCGTGACGATCGCGCGCGACCACCCCGATCGCGAGGTGGTGTTCTTCGCGGTGGGCTTCGAGACCACGGCACCGGCCAACGCGATGGCGGTGTTCCAGGCCGCGCGGCTCGGCCTGAAGAACTTCTCGCTGCTGGTGTCGCACGTGCTGGTGCCGCCGGCGATGGCGGCGATCCTGTCGTCGCCCAAGAGCCGCGTGCAGGGGTTCCTCGCCGCCGGGCACGTGTGCGCCGTGATGGGCTTCACCGAGTACGAGCCGCTGGTTGCCCGCTATCGCGTGCCGATCGTGGTCACCGGCTTCGAGCCGCTCGACATCCTGCAGGGCGTCTACATGTGCGTCAAGCAGCTCGAGGAAGGGCGCGCCGAAGTGGAGAACCAGTACGCCCGCGCGGTGCGGCGCGACGGCAACGTGCCGGCGCAGCGGCTGATGCGCGAGGTCTTCCGCATCGTGCCGCGCAAGTGGCGCGGCGTTGGCGAGATTCCCGCAAGCGGGCTCGGCCTGGCCGAGCCGTACGCCGCGTTCGACGCCGAGCTGCGGTTCGGCGTGGCGGACCACACCGCCGACGAGCCGACCGAGTGTTGCAGCGGCCAGATCATGCAGGGGCTGATGAAGCCGCACGAGTGCCCGGCCTTCGGCACGCGATGCACGCCCGAGCATCCGCTGGGCGCCACCATGGTGTCGTCGGAAGGCGCCTGCGCCGCGTATTATCGCTACCGGCGCCTGACAGTGCCGCCGCGGGAAAAGGTGGTGGTCCGTGGCAATTGACCTCACGGGGGGGCTGACCTGTGCGGTCCCGATCGGCGATCACACGCACGTGCTGCTGGCCCACGGCGGCGGCGGCCGCCTGACCAACCAGCTGATCGACGGGCTGTTCCTGCCCGCCTTCGGCAATCCCGCGGTGCACGCGCACCACGACGGCGCGCACCTGCACCTGGGCGGCGCCCGCCTGGCCTTCACCACCGACTCCTATGTCGTCCGGCCGATGTTCTTTCCCGGCGGCGACATCGGCACGCTGGCCATCAACGGCACGGTCAATGACCTGGCGATGTGCGGCGCCCGCCCGCAATTCCTGAGCGTCGGCTTCGTCATCGAGGAAGGGCTGCCGATGGACAGCCTGCGGCGGATCGTGGCATCGATGAAGGCGGCGGCCGAGGCCGCCGGCGTGACCGTGGTGACCGGCGACACCAAGGTGGTGGACCGCGGCAAGGGCGACGGGGTCTACGTGAACACCGCCGGCGTCGGCCTCATCGAGTACGACGGCCTGATCGCGCCGGCGAGCGTCCGCCCGGACGATGTGGTGCTGCTGTCGGGGGATATCGGGCGTCACGGCATGGCCGTGATGGCCGCGCGCGAGGGCCTGCAATTCGAGTCGGACATCGAGAGCGATTGCGCGCCGCTGGCCGCGCCGGTGCTGGCCTTGATCGAGGCGGGCGTCACGATCCATTGCCTCAGGGATTTGACGCGAGGCGGCGTCGCCAGCGCCACCGTTGAAATCGCCGAGTCCACCGGCCTCCACATCCGGCTGTCGGAGCAGGCCATCCCGATTCGGGAAGACGTCCGCGGGGCGTGCGAGATTCTCGGCTTTGATCCGTTATACGTCGCCAACGAAGGCCGCTTCATTGCCTTCGTGCCGGCCGCCGAGGCCGACCGCGCGCTCGACATCCTGCGGCGTCACGCGGTGAGCCGCGACGCGATCGCGATTGGCACGGTGTCGGAAGAACCACGCGCCCTGGTCACGCTCAAGAGCCGCATTGGCGCAACCAGGGTGGTGGACATGCTGAGCGGCGAGCAACTGCCGCGAATCTGCTGAGGCCTGACCGGTTTCCGGCTGCCCGGCGCGGGAGAAATCGCCCGATTTCTGGGATATTTCCAAGGCTCCCCGAAGATTCCCAGACTGCGGATCCGGCTGATCCGGGGGGTATAGGCACGGGCCGCCGAGGTCGATAACTGTCGTTAGCAACATGGAGCTGTGGCTGGAGGCAGGTATTGAGTGAACCCCTCGTGTTATGTGCCGTGGACCTGGGTCCGTCTACCCCGAGGGTTCTGCATCACGCCGTTGGATTCTCCCGCCTGCTTGGCGCCGGCCTGAAGGTTCTGCACGTGGGTGCCGACGAGTCGGCGGACTTGCGGACCCGTGTCTTTGCCGAATGCGAACGCGCGACGCCGTACGAAGCGTCGATCCATGAAGACTCCGTCATCCTGGCCACGGGCCGGGTGTCTGACGCGATCCAGCAAGCGGCAGTACGGCATGGCGCCACGCTTCTCGTGGTGGGCTCGCGCGGCCACGGTGGCATGGCGCGCCTCCTGCTCGGCTCCACGAGCGAGGCCCTGCTGGGAGTGGCCACCGCGCCGGTCCTATTGGTGCCACCCACCGACATGGACATCGTCAGCATGGGCGACCGGCCGGCGCTGACCTGCGGTGCGGTGCTCGCGGCCGTGGACCCCACCGAGCACTGCGTTCGTCAATTGAAAATGGCGAGCGAAATGGCAGGGCTGGCGGCTCACCCCCTGCACCTGCTGACGGTGACGCATGGCGGCAAGAGCGACCACGAAGCCTCGCAGGAGCTTCGCGACCACGCCCACGGGCTGTCGCCGGTCAAGCCGAGGTCGCTCATCGTGCGCCGCGGCGACGTGGCGGAAGAGATCTCCCGGTGCGCCGTGACCGAGGGCGCCGGCCTGGTGGTGATGGGACTCCGCGAACGGCCTCGCGGCCGCCCCGGCATCATCGCCTCGGCGGTGCTCAAGACCGGCCGTGCGTTCGTGCTCGCAGTTCCCTGCTAGACGCCGCCCGGCCCCTGCGGACGATTCCCCCCGCAGTGCGGGCAATTCCCGCTGGTTTAGTCCGTTTTCGCGTTGATTACGCCTCAATCTCGCCTGATGTGGCTGGCACGGGCGGTGCAGTCTTTCCGAGTGATAGGAGGGTATCGTGTACGTCACCCACGCTCGTCATTTCCATGTCCGCCTCAGCGTCCGCGTGCTCGCCGTGGCCGTGTCGAGTGCATGGGCGCTCGTCGTCACGGCCATGCCCGCGGTCGCGTCGGCACAGGAACCGTCGTCGCCCGCTGCTCCGCAGCCCGTCGTCGAGGGCGTCTTGCCCGAACCCGGCTTCCTCACCCGCGGCATCGACTTCGCCACCCGGACGATGGGCGATGGGAGCGGGGAGAAGAGCGGCATCTACCCGGAGATGGGCAACATGATCACGGGCGCCGGCTGGATCTCCGGCGGCGCCGGCTATCGCCAATGGATGGGCGGCGACCGCATGGTGTTCGACGTGTCGGCGGGGATGTCATGGCGGTCCTACAAAATGGCGCGCGCGCGGTTCGAGTTCACCAACCTGGCCCGCAGCCGCGTCGCAATCGGGACGGAAGCCCGTTGGCAGGACTTCACGCAGAACACCTTCTTCGGCACCGGCGCGGAGACACCGGAGACCGATCGCAGCGAGTACCGGCTGAAGTCGCTCAACCTTGTCGCCTACACCAACGTCCGGCCGGTGAAGTGGCTGACGTTCGGCGGCCGCGGCGGCTGGCTGCGGCGGCCGACCATCGACGTGGCCGGCGGCACCTTCAAGCGCGACTATCCGGCGATGCGGGACCTGTTCCCCAACGACCCGGTGTTCGCGGTTGCCGAGCAGCCCGCGTACGTGACCGGTGAACTGTCGGTGACGGCCGATACGCGCGACCATCGCAGCCACCCGCTGCGCGGCGGGCTGTATCGGAGTTCGTGGACGCGCTACTGGGCCCGCGACCTGGCCGCATTCAGCTTCCAGCGCTTCGAGGTTGAAGGCGCGCAGTTCGTGCCGCTGGCCAGCTCGCGCGTGACGCTCGCGTTGCACGGCTGGCTGGCGGCTTCCGATACGGCGGAGGGCAGCGTGGTGCCGTTCTACCTCATGCCATCGCTCGGCGGCAACAACACGCTCCGCGCCTATTCGAACTATCGCTTCCACGACCGCCACTTCGCGGTGGCCAACGTGGAAGCCCGGCTGGCGCTGATGACGCACGTGGACCTTGCCGTGTTCGCCGACGCCGGCAACGTGGCGGCGCGCATGGCGGATCTCAACCTCGACAAGACGTCGTTTGGCGTGGGCCTGAGGCTGCACTCGACTCGTTCGACGTTCGCCCGGCTCGACGTGGCGCACGGCAAGGAGGGGTGGCGCATCCTGTTCACCACCAGCGATCCACTGCATGCGTCGCGGCTGTCGCGCAAGACGGCGGCGATTCCGTTCGTCCCCTGAGGAGTGATGGCGATGCACATTGTCGCGCTCGGCACCGTGTCGTTCCTGTTCGCGCTCTACCTGCCGTTCTGCGCGAAGGTCGTGCATCCCACGGCGCCGCCGACGGCCGAGGCGATTCGCTCGCTGTGGGTGCAAGCCATGCGTCGCCTTGTCACGTTGCTCCTGCTTCTGGCCGCCCCGGTGTCGTGGGTGGGCGCGCGGCAGGTCACCCTGCCCGTGGACGGTCGGGAGGCCGTGCGGTTCGCCGTGATTGGCGACAACGGTACGGGCGAGCCGCCGCAGTACGAGGTCGCCCGGCAGATGCTGAAGGCGCATGCGACGTTCCCGTTTGAGTTCGTCGTGATGCTCGGCGACAACATGTATGGGTCGCAAACGCCGCGGGACTTCCTGAACAAGTTCGAGATCCCGTACGGCCCGCTGATCCGCATGAAGATCCCGTTCTACGCCGCGCTCGGCAATCACGACGAGCCGACCAATCGCAACTACCCGGGGTTCAACATGGGCGGCCAGCGCTATTACACTTTCGTCAAGGGCCGGGCGCGGTTCTTCGTGTTAGACACCAACTTCATGGACGCGAAGCAACTGGACTGGACCAAGGAGGCGCTGAGCACGTCCACCGATGAGTGGAAGATCATGATCTTCCATCACCCGATCTACTCCGGCGGCGACCGCCACGGCCCGGACCTGCAGCTACGCGTCGCGCTCGAGCCGCTGATGGTGCAGTATGGCGTGGACGTGGTGTTTTCGGGCCACGAGCACGTCTACGAGCGCATCAAGCCGCAGAAGGGCATCACCTACTTCGTGGCCGGATCGAGCGGCCAGTTGCGGAAGGGCGGCCTGACGCCGTCGGCGATCACCGCCGCCGGCTTCGATCAGGACCAGGCGTTCATGGTCGTTTCGGTCATTGGCGACGAGATGGCGTTCCAGACCCTCTCGCGCACCGGCGCCACCGTGGACGCCGGCGTGATTCGCCGCCGGGCGACGTCCTAGGAGATCGTCATGAGCCAGCCCATTCTCACCGTTCCCGCCATGACCACGACGGCCGTCCAACGGCGCACGCTCCGGCGCGCGTTTCGCTTCGTGCTGAACCATTTCCTGCTGTTGCCGTTCGGCGCGGTGATCGCGCTCGTCTGGGCCAACACCGAAGGCGAAAGCTACTTCCGCTTCGCCAGTGCGTGGACCTGGCCGGTCAACGAAATCGCGATGGCGTTCTTCCTCGCGCTGATCGCCCAGGAAGTGTTCGAGGCGGTGATGCCCGGCGGCGCCCTCGGCCACTGGCGGCACTGGGTGACGCCGGCGGCCGGCGCCGTGGGCGGGCTGCTCGGCGCGGCGGCCGCGTTCTCCGCCGTCGTCACCCTGCGGCACGAGATGGCCCTGGCCGTGGCCTGGCCGGTCGGCTGTGCTATCGATTTGGCGGCCGCCTACTACGTGCTCAGGCTGATCTATCCACGCCGGAGCAGCGTGGTCGGCATGGTGTTGGTGCTGGCCGTAATCACCGACGTGATCGTGATGGTGGTGGTCACGTTCACCGCGCCCAACTTCCACTTCCACCCGGTGGGGGGCTTGGCGCTGCTGGCGGCGCTGGCCGGAGCCGCGGCGCTGCGCTGGATGAAAGTGCAATCGTTCTGGCCGTACTGGATTGTCTGCGGGACGCTGTCATGGCTCTCGTTCTACTGGATGGGGATCCATCCCGCGCTGGCGCTGGTGCCGATCGTGCCGCTGCTGCCGCACGACCCGCGGCCGCGCAACGTGTTCGACGACCGGACCGACAACAACCCGATTCACCAGGCCGAACATGAGTGGAACGGTGTCGCGCAGGTGGCGTTGTTCCTGTTCGGGTTGGTCAACGCCGGCGTGATCCTGAAGCACTACGACACCGGCACGTGGGCGGTCCTCACGGCGGCGCTCGTCGGCCGGCCGCTCGGCGTGCTCGGCGGCATCGGGTTGGCGGCGGTCGCCGGCGTGCGGCTGCCGCGCCACACGACCTGGCGCGACATGCTGGTGATGGCGCTGGCCACGGCCAGTGGCTTCACGTTCGCGCTGTTTGTCACGGCGGCGATCCTGCCGATTGGCGCCGTGCTTGGGCAGATCACGCTCGGCGCGCTCGCGACGGTGGCAGGCATCGTGGTCACGTTCGTGGTCGCCCGGGTGCTGGGTGTCGGGAGGTTTGCGGAACGGAAAAAGGCCGCCTGATGGACCGCCAGTTGGCCGCGGCAATCGCGTGCCCGTGCGCGCCGCGGAGGACGGGACCATGGCCGCGCGCCGCCTGAGCATTGCCGGCCGAGGACCCCGATCGTGCCGCCGCGGTCCCGCACGCCAAGGTCTCGCCGGGGGCCGCCGTCGGCCAGGCCGGGCTCACAGACAAATGATTGCAGGCCCCGCGGATCGCGACGATAAGATCCTGCGATGCGGCGGCGCCTAATCCGTTCCTCGATCTGCGTTATCTGTGCCTTCTGCGTCATC
>CAYHCX010000071.1:3007-5334 GCA_964355095.1 uncultured Acidobacterium sp. | reverse complement strand
TCTGCGTCATCTGCGGCCCTGGCTTGGCCTTGGCGCAGCCTGCGTTCGACATCAAGACCATCGACCCCGACGCCTTTCGCGCCATCGCGTTCAAGCTGGCCGACGGCCAGCAGCCGAAGATTGACGGCAAGCTGACCGACGAGGCCTGGGCGCTGGCGCCGGTGCAGGGCAACTTCGTGCAGCGCGAGCCCGACTACGGGCAGGCCTCATCCGAGAAGACCGAGTTCCGCGTGCTCTACGACGACAAGACGCTGTACCTCGGCGTCTGGGTCTGGGACGACGACCCGGCCGGCATCATGGCCAGCGAGATGAAGCGCGATGCCGGGTTGAACAAGGGCGATCAGATCAAGATCACCATCGACACCTTCCACGATCACCGCAACGCCTTCTACTTCAGCACCAACCCGCTGGGCGCCTACAAGGATGCCAACACCGTCGAAAACGGTCGCACCATCAACTACGACTGGAACGCGGTGTGGGACAACAAGACGTCGGTCGATGACCAGGGTTGGTACATCGAGATTGCCATCCCGCTCAGCCAGCTGCGCTTCCGCACGACGATCGGCGAATCGGTGTGGGGCATCAACCTGTGCCGCATCCTCTTCCGCAAGAACGAGGAGTCGTATTGGGTGCCGTTTCCGCGCGAGTGGGGGCCGTCGGGATTCGCGCGCGTCTCGAATGCGGGCATGTTGAGCGGGTTGAAGGACCTGAAGTCGCGCCGGCGTGTGGAGTTCGTGCCGTTTGTGTTGCCGACCGCCTCGCGCGACTACGTGTCGCACACCGAGGGCAGCGCCCTTCGACATGGCTCACGGCAAGCGGACGCGAAGTACGGCGGCGACTTCAAGATTGGCCTCACCAACGACCTGATCGCCGATTTCACCTATCACACCGACTTTGCCCAGGTCGAAGCCGATCAGGAGGTGGTGAACCTGACCCGCTTCAGCCTGTTCTTCCCGGAGAAGCGGCAGTTCTTCACCGAGGGCGCCGGCATCTTCGACTTCGGCAAGGCGGTGGCTGGGCTGGGCGGCGAGGCGGCGGCCAACGATCCCGGCCTGCTCGCGCTGTTCTACAGCCGGCGCGTTGGCCTCGTTGAGGGCCAGCAGGTTCCGATCATCGGCGGCGGCCGCGTCACCGGGCGGATTGGCCAGTTTGCGGTGGGCGTGCTGAACATCGAGACCGAGGAAGAGACGCTCAACACCCGCCAGCTCGAGAACGCCAACTTCACGGCAGTGCGCGTGAAGCGGAACGTGCTGGCCAAGTCGAGCGTCGGCGCGCTCGTCCTCAATAGCGCCAATGGCATCTCGGATTACAACCGCGCGATTGGCCTCGATGCGGGCCTGGTACTCGGCCGCTACATGACCCTTACCAGCCTGTTCGCCAAGACCTTCTCACCCGATGCGGTTGCCAGTCCAGGTGTAGCGTCCGGCTTCTTGAGCGCCGAAGCCTCGGCGAAGGCGGTTAGCCGGACCCCCACCTTCGGCCAGACCACGGCAGGCGTCGTTGACTTCCTCTGGAAGCACGACAAGTTCAATTTCGGCGCCCAGTATCAGGACATCGGCGCGAAGTTCAACGCCGAGATGGGCTACATCCCGCGGCTGGATATCCGCGCCGGCAAGGTCAAGGGCGGCTGGACGCCGCGGCCGCGCTGGAAGGGCGTGCGGCAGCTGATTTTCAACGCCACCACGGACTACTACGAGAACCACCAAGGCCGCGTTGATTCGCGCACCTCCGAATTCGAGGCGCACATGCAGCGGCAAGACACGTCCGGCGTGCGGGTGTCGGTGACCCGCGAGTACGACAACCTGAGCGCGCCATTTACGACCGCTGCCACCACTTTGGCGGTGGGCGCTTACTCATGGGCGACAGCGACGGCCAGCTACTCGTCAAACCGAACCAAACGCGTGTACGGCACCCTGGGGGGCGATGCGGGTGGGTACTACAACGGCGACCGCCAGGCGATTCGCGCCAACCTGACCATCCAGATGGGCAAGACGCTGCTGTTCGAGCCCAACTACACGCACAACCGCGTGCAGCTCCCCGGCCGCGCCGACTACTCGAGCAACGTCCTCAACTTCCGCATCAGCCACTCGTTCTCGCCGGACTTCTACCTCAAGAGCTTCGTCCAGTACAACGACGACCGCAAGTCGGCGAGCTTTAATTTCCTGTGGTGGTATCACTACAAGCCGGGCAGCGACTTGTATGTTGTTTACAACCAAGGCTGGGATATCGATTTGCCGCTGACGTCGAGGGAAGTGCCGTCATCCTCCGCTCGCGTGCGGTCGCGTTCGCTCGCGGTGAAGATGACTTACTGGCTCGCGAGGTAGAAC
>CAYHCX010000071.1:0-2907 GCA_964355095.1 uncultured Acidobacterium sp. | reverse complement strand
GAAGCGCTTGCGCGAAGGCGGGACGGGAGGGGACTGCTTGTCGGGATCCACTGCTCGGTGGGGCAACTGCCGGTTCGCGTCGGGTTCCACTCCCGCCGCCTCCATTCGACTCGCCTATCGTCCCGCCTCCGGCGGGCCGAAGGCTCGCTCATGGCAAGCCACTGTAGCCTTTGGCGAGCGGGCCAGGCTCAATCACTTGCCCGCTACGCGCTCTGCCCGCGACAGGATCAGCGTCGCGTAGTTGGACAGTGCGCCGGCGTCGAGTCCGACCAGTGCCGGGCTCTCGGCGATCCCCGCGGCCTTCGCGATCACCGCCTCAGCCAGTTCCACGACCCTCCGTCGAACGAACGGCGCTCCCAGGCCGACATCTGCCGCAAACTCCGGCCACGTCGTCGGGCCGATCTCCTCGAGTGTCGCGCGCTTCGCGATCTTCATGGCGAGCTTCGCCGATAGATCCGGATAGGCGACCGTCGCCAGCAGGTCGTAGAAGGGAGCCAGGGTGACGGCACCGGCATGGTAGAGCAGGCTGAAGTTCTTCCCGTGCGCATCGGCATTGCCGGCGATCAGGTTGAAGATTGCGGCGTCGAGCAACGCCAGCACCGCGACCGCTGGAACGGTGGTCGCGCGTCGCACCAGGTCGAAACAGGCCTTGAAAGTGGGCCCGTCTTCGGCGGCGTACTTCCGCTCGGGCGGAATGCCCAGTGCCTGGCAGAAATCCTCCTGGTGCAGCCGCCGTGCGCGCCCGCCCTCGTCGAAGGAACGGTCGTAGCGCGTGATCAGCAGATAGGGGCGCCCGAGAACGCTGTGGGCAGCCACCGCCGCGACCGGCAATCCGATGGCGGCGGCGAGCGTCATGACGAGTGCTTCGTTCTCGGTGGTGTGCAGGAACCGCGCAATCGGCGGTTTCAGGATGTGCGTGGTGGGCTGACCAGGCGCAGGCAAGGCCACGCGCCCGTCGACGAGCACGACCGGCAACTTGGACTGCGCGCCCGCCAGCGAAAGCCTGAGCCCCTCACGCCCGGCGAGCAGGGGCCGCGTCGGCAACGTGTCGAGTATGCCCACAAGTTCACGGTCAGTGAGCGCACGCGCCTCTCCAGACGGACCCACTACGGGCGGCGTCTCGCCCTCCGGCCAGAGAGACAACGCGCCAGCGACGTCTCCGCCAAGTGCCTCCAGGAAGCCGAAGTCGTTACGCTTCGAGATCCCGAGCGCGCCGGCGATCGCGTCGCGCTGCGACCCCTCGGGAAGGAGGCCCGCGAAGAACGGCCGGCATTGGCGCTGCTTGAAGGGCTCAGGCCGCTTTGGAAGCGAGAACGAGATCGCAGGGCACGTTGCCTCCGCGATCCAACCCGGGGAGTAAGTGAAACGCATCTCGCCGTGTTCATTCACCTGGAGCGTGCCGGTGATCGATCCGTCCCACCAGACCGACAGCGTCCGCGTCCGCGTCACGAGTCACCTCCAGGAGGCACAGGCGGAGATGTGATGTGCAAGCGCAAGCCGAGCGCGTCGAGGACCGCCAGCACCTTGGCGAGCCGAACGGTGGGCTTGCCGCCCTCCAGCTCGATGAGAAAGCGAACTCCCACCTCTGCGGCGGCAGCCAGTTGGTCCTGGCGGAGGCCTTGTGCAAGACGGGTTTGTCGAACGATGGCTCCGATTTCCTCAGCCGTCACATGGAATTCCCGATCGGGAAGATAATGCCATGCCCGATCGGAAAAGACCAGATATTCCCGATCGGGAATGTCTGGTCGAGGTATGGCAAGAATGTCGTGAGTATTCCCGATCGGGAATACTCACGCCGGATATGCCAGCGGCGACTCTTACGGAGTCGCCGCTGGCAGTCTGGCGATGCGGCCCCCCGCGCCAGTGGCCCAACCGACCGTGCTGCCGGGAGCAAAGCTGAACGCGTCGAAGCCGGCGGGCTTGCCTGCTTGAGTGTCCATTGCCACCGTCGTCCATGAATGACCATCATCGGTTGACCAGTCCGCGCCTGCAGGACCCACGGCGAGCACCGAGTGCGTACCGGGCACCCACGAGACTACCGACCGAAATCCCGACAGGCCGCGGTCTGCGACGGGTGTCCAGGTGGCGCCGCCGTCGGAGGTGAACGCCGCGTTGTTGGCCGCCTCGGCTTCACGTTCGTAGTTGCCACCGACCACCACGCCGTGGCTCGCGTCGCGAAAAGCGGCGGAGAAGATCCCGGTGGCCGGGCCGGACGCGACGGGTGTGGTCGAGACCTGCCATGTCCGGCCTCGGTCCGACGAGCGGAGCACGCGTGACGCCGTGGTGCCAATCCAGACGTGATCGCGGCCCGAGACGGCGACGTTGGTGCCGCTCGCGGCAAACGCCCCTTCACCCGGCAGCGCCGCCGGCAGGCGGTCTTGAGGCACGCGATCCCAGGATTTGCCGCCGTCGGCGGTGATCAGGATCACGAACCGGCCGTCAACGGAATCGCTGAAGGCGACGCCGTGATCCGCATCCCAAAAGGCCATGGCATCGAGAAACACCTTGGGGTCGGTGTTGGCGAACTGCAGGTCCCAGTGCGCGCCGCCATCGTTGGTCTTGTAGATGCGCGAAGCCTCGCCGGGGCCAATCGTCAGCGCGTATGCGACGCGGTTGTTAATGGCGTCGATGTCGCGGAAGTCGAGCTTCTCGGATCCCGCAGGCTTGGCCAGTTGTTGCCAGTGCGCACCGCCGTCGAGCGTGCGAAGCAGCGTGCCGTTCGCGCCGCTGGCCCACGCCACCTGGGGGGAGATGGCGCTCACGCCTCGCAACCGGGAGGTCGTGCCCGTGTCCTGCGGCTGCCACGTGATGGCCGGCGCTTGGGCACTGGCGACGAGTACTGCCGATGCCGCGAGCACCCCCGTCAAGCAGTGCCACCCCGTCGAGAGGTGCCGCCCCGTCAAGCAG
>CAYHCX010000070.1:1895-21212 GCA_964355095.1 uncultured Acidobacterium sp. | reverse complement strand
CCCGACCTTTGGGTTATGAGCCCAACGAGCTACCGGACTGCTCCACCCCGCGACACGGAAGAGACTGATACTAACACACCAATCCTCATCCGCCAAACCTCGTCCCACGCTATTTCGCGCGCGATGAGGTGGTTTCCGCGAGCAGCCGCTCCACCGTAGCCGTAATCTCTTCCTTTGCTCTCTCGTGAAAAGCCCCGCTGGCCGCGCCGGCGAACCCGGCGTGGACACCGCGGACCAGGCCATCACGTCCCAGGAAGATCGTGGTCGGGAACGAGTTGAGGTTGTGGATCTGCGGCACCTTCTCCGCCACGTCCGCCTGCTCGCCCGCCAGCGCAACCGGGTACTCAACACCGTAGCGCTTGTTGAACGCCAGCAGCCGCGGATACCCTTTGTCGCGCTGGGCGTCCTCTTCAAACGACAGCGACACGATCTCCAGTCCCTTCGACTGGTACTTGCGATAGAGCGCCGCCAGGAACGGCGCCTCGTCGTGGCAGTTCGGGCACCAGCTGCCGCTGATGCTCACAATCACGACCTTGCCGCGGAAGCGCTGGTCGGTGCTCGAGACGATCTTCCCGTTCACGTCGGGGAAGCTGAACCTGAACGGCTCGGTCGGATCCTTCACGCTGGAGTGGCGTGAGGGGTCGGTCGGCTCCGGCACGTCTTTCAACCTGGCCTCGCTGGCACGCACCGCCACCATGCGCTCCTGGCGGTTCCGCACAATCTCAAGGCTGCCGTCCCTGGCCGGGGTCAGCTCCAGCACCAGCGGACGCGCGCCCGAGAAGTGACTCACCACGAACTTGCCGTCGCGAAACGTCCCGGCCAGCGCGCCGGTGTCACCATCCACGCGGAGAATCGCCGCCGTCACTTCCGCGCCCGACTGCCGCACGATGAGGCGCCACGCGGCCTCGCCCTTGTTGCTCTTGACGCCGCCGATTTGCCAGACGCCGTCGATGGCCGGCACCTCATTCGGGAACGCGGGCGACGGCGCAAAGCGCTTGGCGTAGAACGGATAGAACCCGGTGGTGCGGGTGTAGATCCCGGCCAGCCGGCCGTTGACCAGCGTCGCCTCGAGCGACGTGGCGTAGTGATCGAAGTTGAGGACGAGCGACCCGTTCTCGAACTTCCCTCCGGTGGAGGCCACTTTCTCGTCGCCATTAAAGAACCATCCGCTGACCGACGGCCCGGTGCCGCTGATCTCGAAGCGGAACGGGACCTCGAGGCCGCCGACGACGACGGCGGCGTCCCAGAGACCGGAGGGCGACGGCGCCTGCGCCGCGGGCGCGGCCGCGAAAGCGGCCGCGATGAGCAACGCGGCGGGAGCGTAACGAACCAAGGCTTTCATGATCTTCTCCACAACCCGACAAACCTGAAGGTTTGTCGCCACGAACCAAGAACGAACCAAGAACCACCCCAAAAAGCAAAAAGGCCCGAAGGTTTTCACCTCCGGGCCTCGAATCGGCTGAGAACGTTGAAGCCGTCTGGCTTCAGGAAAGACCAGGGCTTATGTGGACACAGCGCGACAGGCGTCGGAGGAACCCCCGACGCAACAACACGAGCATGCCCACGCGTTCTTCATGACTCCACCCTTATCGCCCAATGGCGGTCGTTCTGTCAAGCCGGCCCTGGCGGCACCCCATAAAGGGGTGCCCTACAGGTAATGGCACGCAAGGCAATGGCTATTGAGATGCCGGCCGGGGACCGTAGGTACGCCACAGGCGGATGCCCAGCAGACTCGCCACGCCGATGCCGTAGTAGATGGGGTAGGTGGCGTCCAGCTTCACCTTCCAGAAGTAGTGCAACACGGCCGCGAGCGCGGTGATGTAGACCAGCCGGTGCAATAGGTTCCACCGCTTCCCGCCCATCCGCCGGACCCAGCCCGAGGTGGACGTGATCGCCAGCGGGATCATCAACACGAACGCCGTGAACCCCGCCGTGATGTACGGCCGCTTCACCACATCATCCCATAGCCCTTCGAACTGCATTTGATGGTCAAGGATGAAATACGTGAGGAAGTGCAGGGACCCGTAGAAGAACGCGAACAACCCGAGCGCGCGGCGGTAGTGGATCAGTTGATTGACGCCGGTGGCCCATCGCAGCGGCGTGATCGCGATGGTGATCACGATGAACCGCAGGGTCCAGATGCCGGTGGTGTTGGTGATGGTCTCAACGGGATTGGCGCCCAGCTCGTCGCGATGGAAATCGTAGAGCAGCCGCGAGAGCGGCGCCAGGCAGGCCAGATAGACGAGGGGCTTGAAGACCCGTCGTCGCCATTGTGTGGGTGTCACGCGTGATCACGGCGCCCCATAAAGGGGCGCCCTACAAACAGGGTCAGTACAACTTCCGCAGGTCCATCCCGTTATAGAGGGATGCCACCTGGTCGCCGTAGCCGTTGAACATCAGCGTCTTGCGGCGGAAGAACTCGCCAAGGCGCCGCTCGCTGCCCTGCGTCCAGCGCGGGTGGTCCACCTGCGGGTTGACGTTGGCGAAGAAGCCATACTCGGACGACTGCTGCTGCTTCCAGGTGTTGATCGGCTCGCTCTCGACGAAGCGGACGCGGACAATCGACTTGATGCTCTTGAAGCCGTATTTCCAGGGTATCACCAGGCGAATCGGCGCGCCGTTCTGGTTCGGCAGCACTTCACCGTAGAGGCCGAGGCCGAGCAGCGTGAGCGGGTGCATCGCCTCGTCCATGCGCAGGCCCTCGACGTAGGGCCAGTTGAGCGCGGGCTCCGTCTGGCCGGGCATCTGCCGCGTGTCGACCAGCGTCTTGAACTCGACGTACTTCGCCTTCGAGGTGGGCTCGAAGCGCTTGAGGAACTCGCTCAGCGGATAGCCCACCCACGGCACGACAATCGACCACGCCTCGACGCAGCGGTGGCGATAGATGCGCTCTTCGAGCGGCGCCCACTTCATGATGTCTTCGATGTTGTAGGTGCCGGGCTTGGCGCACTGCCCTTCCACGACGACGCTCCACGGACGCGGCTTGAGGGTGTGCGCGTACTTCGAGGGGTCGCCCTTGTCGAGGCCGAACTCGTAGAAGTTGTTGTAGGTCGTGACGTCCTTGTAGGAATTCAGCTTCTCGCCGGTGCTGAACGGGCTCTTCTTGAGGTTGGCGAGCTTCTGCGCCGAGGGATTCTGCGCCGCCGCCGTCGGCGGGCCCGTGAACACCGGGCCGAGGCCGTTGGTGGCCACCGCCACCGCCGTGCTGCCGGCCACCGCGAGGAACTCCCGTCGCCGCAGGTAGGTCTCTTTCGGCGTGACGTCGGATTCGCGCAAGTCGGCGGCTTTCTTGATCAGCATGGAAATCCCTCAGGCTCCGGACGCACTAAATAGCGCCCCTCCTCCGCGCCGATGATACCGCACCGGTCCCCCTTGAGACGCCGCGCAGGGGGCAGCGGTTTCATGTGGGATATTAGCCATGACATGCCCGACACCGCACTCCCCACCCTGCTTTCGCTGGCGTCGCACGAGCTGAGGGGGCCCACAGGCGTCGTCCGCGGCTACCTTCGGCTGCTCGATCAGGACCCGACGCTTGGCGAGCGGCCCCGCCGCGTCATCACCGAACTCACCCGGGCGACCGACCGTCTCGTGGTCCTGCTCAACGAGCTGAGCGAGCTGGCGCACCTGAATGACGGCCGCCTCAAGTTGACGCTGCGCAGCATGTCGTTGCGATCGGTGCTCAACCAGGCCGTGCAGGCGGTCGAGATGCCGGAGGATGTGGACGTCAACCTCGACGTGGTGGCGCCGGTGGACGTGCGGATGCGCGTCGATGAGGCGCGGCTGCGCACGGTATTCTGCACGTTGATCGTCACCCTGGCCAGGGCGCAGGCCGGTTCCACCAGTTTCGATCTCCGGCTGACCAAGGGCCGGTCGGCGGCGAAGGTGATCGTGCAGCCACGGTCGCTCGGACGCGGCACGGTGGTCGAGCAGGCCGTGGACTTCTCGCGCGGCGGCACCGGCTTGCTGCTGCCGATTGCGGATGCCGTGGTCCAGGCCCACGGCGGCCGGTTGCGCGAGCGCTGGGTGGCCGGACGCTGGGCCGGGTTCGTCGTTAAACTGTGAGTGCTGGGGCCCGCCTTCGCGGCCGAAGGCCGCTTCCGCCTTCGCTGAAGCTCCGGCGGACAAGCCGGCGAGGTCTCGCCGTAGCTCGCCTGAATTGTCGCGAGCGTAGGCGGGTGCTGGGGTGCTGGGGTGCTAGAGTGCTGAAGTGCTGAGGGGCTTCGGTGCGGGGCTGATGATTGCGCTGGCGAGCCTTGCGCAGCCGATGGCACAGGTGCGGCTGGCTGATGAATCGGACCGGGCGGCCTTCCGGTCGTGGTTCGTGTTGCTGGTGGACGCGCAGTTCGAGCGCCCGACGGCCGACGTGACCGACTGCGCGGCGCTCATTCGCCATGGGTTCCGCGAAGCCATGCGCGCGCACACCCCCGAGTGGGTCCGCCGTGCCGCGTTGCCGTTCGCGCCGCAGTTTGCCGACGTCCGATCGGCGCCGAAGGCCGGCGCCAACGGATGGCCGCTCTTCCAGGTCAGCGCCGGTCCCCGGGCCCGGTTCGCCGAGTTCGCCGACGCCCGCACCCTGATTGGACTCAACGCCCGGCATCTGGGCCGCGACACCAGGGCGCTCGGCGCCGGCGATCTCCTGTATTTCCGCCAGCCCGGACAGCACGAACCCGACCACCTGATGGTGTTCGTCGGGCGTTCGCTGTTCGAGGCCGAAGGCGATGATTGGGTCGTGTACCACACCGGCCCCTCGGACGAAGGCCCCGGCGAAGTCCGCAAGGTCCGGCTCACCACGCTGCAACAGCATCCGGCCGCGCGCTGGCGGCCGCTGACATCAAACCCGCGATTCGTCGGCGTGTATCGCCTGGCGGTCTTATGAAGACAGTCACATCGCTGCTGCTCGCTTCGCTCCTTCTGCTGTTCACGTCCCAGTCGGCGCACGCGCAGTCGGACGCTGAGCAACGGCCGGCGTTCTCGCTGTCCACGAGCGAAGTCTTCACCACCAGGGACGCGCCGAACTTCTACCTGACGTTCCGCCGCATCCAGCACCTGGACTTCCGCGTCTACAAGGTGCGCGACCCGTTCGCCTTCTTCGCCAACCTGCGCGACCCGCATCAACTGGGCAGCGCCGACGTGGACGTGCAGCAGGAACGGACCTGGATCGAACGGCTGGCCGACTGGAAGCGCGGCCAGCGGCAATACGCGCGGCGCTTCGCGCGGGCGCAGGCCAGCCACACCTACCGCGCGGCACGGCGCGCCGCCACCGACCAGGCCGAGGTCTCGCAGCGCGTGGTGCTCAACGCCAACACCTTCGCCCAGGTCCCGTTGCTCAACCCCGACCAGGTGGTGACGACCTGGCGCGAGCTGCTGCCGAACCGGCGCGACACGGAGGTCCGCCGCGTGCCGGTGGACCTCCGCCAGCCCGGCATCTACCTCGTCGAGGCCGTGAACGATTTGCTGCGCGCCTACACGATCGTGATCGTCTCCGACGTCGGCCTGGTCACGAAGACCTCGCCCGGCCAGATGCTGTTCTTCGCCGCCAACCGCTTCACCGGCGAGCCGTCGGCCGATTGCGCCGTGCGCGTGATCGGGTCGCAGAAGACGGTCGCCGAAGGACGCACCTCGCCCGACGGGCTCTTTGAAGCGACCCTTCCCGACCAGCCGATGGAAGACGTGGTCGGCGTCGCCCAGTGCGGCGACCAGATGGCCGCCACCGATCCCGGCGCGTGGTCGCTCCAGGAGCCGGCGCGCGAACTGGCCGGTTACATCTACACCGACAAGCCGATCTATCGGCCCGGCCACACCGTGCACACCAAGGCCGTGCTCCGCTGGCGGCATCTCGATGCGTTGGCGAAGTTCGATCGCGCCGAGGTCGAGGTGGTGGCGTCGGATCCGAACGACAAGGTGGTGTTCCGCCGCCAGGTAAAGGTGGATCCGTTCGGCGCCGTCCTGGTGAGCTTCCCGGTGCCGCCGACCGCGGCCCTCGGCAACTACACGCTGCGCGTCCAGAGCGGCGACTTCCAGACCACGAGCGGCTTCGAAGTGCAGGAATACCGCAAGCCGGAATTCGAAGTGATCGTGTCACCGGCATCCCGATTCGAGCGCCAGGGACGCGACGCGGTCGTCTCGATCCAGGCGCGCTACTACTTCGGCCAGCCGGTGGCGAACGGCCAGCTGCGGTGGGTCGTGAATCAGCAGCCGTACTACTCGCCCCTGCGGTGGGACGATGGCTTCGACGGCGGGGAAAGCAGCTACTGGTACGGCGACAACCAGGCGGCGCAGGGCACGGCGCGGCTGGACGGCGAGGGCAAGGCGCAGGTCCGCATCCCGCTCGCGGTGGATGAGAACGGCCGCGACTTCAGCGCCCGCATCGAGGCACAGGTCACCGACGCCGCCAATCGCGAAGTATCGGGCAACACGGTCGTGCACGCCACGTTCGGCTCGTTCCTGATTTCCGCGCAGACCACCAACTCGGTGTTCCGCGCCGGCAGTCCCGTTGACGTGGCCGTCCGCGCGGTGGACTACACCGGCGCGGCGCAGGCGAACGTGCCCGTCATGCTGGCCCTGGAGCGCCTGACCTACAAGGAGGGCTACTACAACCAGCCCGAAGTGGATCAGATCAGCGAGTCGGGCGTCACCACCGACGCCGACGGCCGCGCCGTGGCTCGCCTGACGCTGCCGAACCAGACCGGCAGTTTCCGCATCCGCGCCACCGCGCCCAGCGGGGATCGCACCGTCCAGGACGACGTGTGGCTGTGGGTGCCGGGGCCGAGCGAGACGAGCGCCGACGAGGGCGACCGGTACCTGGAGCTGCTCGCCGATCGCAAGTCGTATCAGCCGGGTGAATCGGCGCGGCTGATCGTGCGGGGCGAGACCATCACCGGCCCGGTGCTGGTGACCAAGGAAGGGCAACACGTGTCGTGGTTCCGCCTGCTGCGGCCCACCGCCACCGAAGCGATCGAGATCCCGATCGACGAGGGCGATGTCGGCGACGTGTTCGTCAGCATCGCCTACCTGCGCGACGGGCGGTTGAGCCGGGCCGAGCGCCGCATCGGCGTGCCGGCGACATCGAAGACGCTGCAGGTGTCGGTGACCGCCGACCAGGCGGTGTCGAAGCCGCGCCAACCGGGCGCCTTCTCCGTGCTGGTCACCGACCAGGCGGGCCTGCCGGTGCGCGCGCAGGTCAGCCTCGCCGTGATCGACGAGGCGGTCTACGGCGTGAAGGCCGACGACACGCTCGATCCGATTCGCTTCTTCTACCGGCGAGAGTACTCACGTGTGGCCACGACGTTCTCGCGCGAGTACTACTTCACCGGCTACTCGGGCCGCGACCGCTTGCAACTGGCCCGGCGCGGCCGGCGTCCCTTCACGCTGGCCGACTTCAAGGGCGACAAGGAAGTGCAGCCGGAGGTACGCAAGGACTTCCCCGACGCCATCTACTGGGTCGGCGACCTCGTCACCGACGCGCAAGGCCGCGGCCGCATTGCCGTGAACTACCCGGACGCCCTCACCACGTGGCGCCTGACGGCGCGGGCCATCACCGACGACACCAGGGCCGGCGTCGCGGTGGCGCGCACGACCACCACCAAGGATCTGATCGTGCGCGTGATCACGCCGCGCTTCCTCACCGAAGGTGATGAGATCGTGATACCGACGATGGTCCACAACTACCGGCCGGATACGCAGACCGCCTCGGTCGCCGTGCAGGCGTCCGGACTCGAGGCCGCCTCATCCTCGGCGGCCACCTCGTCCGCACTGCCGAGCGGTGGTGAGCGCCGCGACGACTGGCGCTTCAACGCGCGAACCGTCGGCACTGCGACCATCACCGCCACCGCGAAGACCGAGCACGACACCGACGCGGTTGAACTGCCCCTGCCAGTGTTGCCGTTTGGCATCCGGCGCGAACTCGGCTCATCCGGGTCGATTGTCGGCGCCGGCGAAGCCACCACCGTGGTCACCGTGCCCGAGGCGTCGAATCCCGCCGCGCGCACCATCTCCATCGCGCTGGCGCCGTCGCTGGCCGGCTCGATGCTCGGCGCCCTCGACTTCCTGACCACCTATCCCTACGGCTGCACCGAGCAGACGCTGTCGAGCTTCCTGCCTAACCTGCTGGTCACGCGCGCGCTGACCGAGCTCAAGCTGGCGCCGACCGAACGGCTGTCGGCGCTCGACCGCCAGGTCTCGTCGGGCATCCAGCGGCTCTACGACTATCAGCACGACGATGGCGGCTGGGGGTGGTGGAAGTCCGACGGCAACCATCCCTTCATGACCGCCTATGCGTTGTGGGGATTGGATGAAGCGCGGCGCGCGGGAATCAAGGTCGCCGAATACCGCATCGGCAACGGCGCCCGCGCCCTGGCCCAACTCTACGAGACCTACCCGCGGGTGGAACCCGACCTGAAGGTCTACGAGGCCTACGTGCTGCAGCGCGCCGCCGCCAACGAACCGGTGATCTCGTGGTACGCCGACGGCGTCGAACACAAGTATTCGCACGCGGCGGCGCTTGATGAAGCGTGGAACGGGCGCGGCCGCATGAGCGCGTACGGACGCGCGCTGCTGCTGCTGTTGCTGGACGAGGTCAAGGACCTACGCGGCAACGAGCTGGCCCAGGCGCTGGCCGGCGAGGCGCAGACGCGCGGCGAGGTGTCGTGGTGGGCGGTGGCGAACGATCCGCTCCTGTTCGACGCCGCGGAGACCAGCATCGAGGCCACCGCCTTCGCGGTGCAGGCCCTCGCCCGCCGCGACCCCAGGAATCCGCTCGTCGAGCGCGCCGTGCGCTGGATGATGCTGAACCGCACCGCCGGCTACTGGTCGACGACCAAGCAGACGGCGACGGCCATCTACGGCCTGCTGTCGTTCATGCAGGCACGCCACGAATCGGCGCAGCCGTTCTCGGTGGATGTGTTCGTGAACGGCAACAACGTGGGCCGGCGCTCGTTCACCGCGGCGGCGATGACCGCGCCCGACCCGCTCGTGCTGTCGGTGCCGGCCAACGCCGGTGCCAACCAGGTGCGGCTGGTCAAGCGCGATCCGCCTTCGCCTGGGGCTTCCGACTCCGCCAAGGCTGCGTCGGACAAGTCGGCGGGACAAGCGGCGCTGTATTGGTCCGCGGCAGCGGAGTATTACGACACGGCCACGGCGGATGTGCGTCAGGGGTCGCGCGAACTGGCGGTCACGCGGAAATACGCGCTCCTCACCCCGGTCACCGTCAAGGGCCGCATCGTCTATCGCGAGCAGCCGTTCACCGGCACCGCCAAGCCGGGCGACGTGCTCACGGTGCGTCTCACCGTGGCCGGTTCGCCGGAGTGGCGATACCTGGCCATTGACGATCCGCTGCCGGCCGGCGTGGAGGCGATCCAGGACACCACCGCGTATCCGCTCGAACGCGAGACCGCGGACGGCTGGTGGTTCGGCTCGCGTGTCGAATACCGCGATTCGCGGACCGTGTTCTTCCAGGAAACATTCGAGCGCGGCCGTTACGAATACAGTTACCTGGTGAAAGTGATCGCGCCGGGACAATTCCGGGCCATCCCCGCGCAGGTGTCGCCGATGTATGTGCCCGGCGTGCATGCGTCGAGCGAACCGCAGACGTTCGTGGTGACCGCGCCCACGGGAGGCACGCGATGAAGCTCGCGGCCATCACGCTCTGGATCCTGGCCGGCGCGGCCCTGACCGGCGGCACCTACTGGACGTTCCTGATCACGCCGGAATCCACTGTCGGCAGCCTCGCGGTGTCGGCGCTGCTGCTGGCCGTCGCGTTCTTCCTGCTGGCGGTGACCGTCAACGGCGCCATCCAGGGATGGGCGCGCGGCCTGTCGGTGTCGGTGCTGCGTTCCGCCATCACCGGTGCTGCCGCAATCGTGCCGGCGGTGCTGGTGTTCGCCGCGGTGTGGTGGCTGGTCGGCAGCGTCACCGACCGGGTCACGATCTACAGCGGTCAGATCAACGCCTGGTTCATCGCCCGGTTCGGATGGAGCGACGTGTCCGGCCTGTTCCGGGCGATTGACTGGGCCGCACTCTGGATGAAAGGGGTGGCCGCGCCGATGCTGGCGCTCTCGCTGATGGCCGCCATTACCCTGGCCGGCTGGCCCAGCCTCGCGCGAGCGGCCTGGCTGAAGCACGCGGTGTCTCCGCTCCGCCTCGCGTTGGCCACGCTCTGGTTCGCACTGTTCGTGGTGGCGCCGTGGGTCTACCTGGCCCCGTGGCGGCCGCAGGGGTTGCCGGCAACGTCGGTCGAGCTGGCGTTCATCATCGCGAAACTGTCGGTCACCGCCTTGTTGATGGCGACAGGCGCCGCGCTTATCATCCGGCAAGCCACATCGACGACCTCGACGCCCTCATCGACGATCTGAACCCCATCAACCGGCGCCAGGCCCGGCACCTCATCACCGTCGAAGACCCGATTTGAGTACGAGCATGCGCACCAGGCGGGCCTGGCGGCGCCGGTAGTGCCGATAGTGCTCTTGACATGATAAGTCGATGAAACTATCGTTGTGACATGTCCAGCACGATGGTCCAGATCCGCAACGTGCCGTCCGCGTTTCATCGCCGGCTCAAGGCCCGGGCGGCGATGGAGGGCATGTCGATGTCTGATTACATCCTCCGTGAAGTGGGGAAAGCGCTGGATCGGCCCACGCGCCTCGAAGTGATCGAGCGGCTCCGCGCCCGCCCGGTCCGCAAGCTCAGGATCAGCGCCGCGGAGGTCATTCGTGAGGAGCGCGACGGGCGGTGATCGTGCTCGATGCCTCGGCGCTGGTCGAACTGCTCCTCAATACCAGCTCCGGACAGGCCGTGGCCAGGCGGATTGCCGACCCCGGTCTCGGCGTGCATGTGCCTCACTTGGCGGACATCGAGGTCGCGCAGGTGCTGCGACGATTGGCCGGCACGGGCGAGCTGAAGGCCACCGAGGCATCGACCGCCATCGACGACCTGCGGTCCCTGGACCTGCAACGCCATGCGCACGAACCGCTGCTCGAACGCGTGTGGGAGCTCCGACAGAACCTGAGTGCGTACGACGCGGTCTACGTGGCGCTGGCCGAGGTGCTCGACACCGTGGTGTTGACGTGCGACAGCCGGCTGGCCCGCGCGCCCAGGGTCGCGAACCGGGTGGAACTGGTCGTCGCAGATTGACCTGGGGGAGGCCCCAAGCTGACCTAGCACTGCGGCATCTGTGTGCGCGGTCAGCGCACCTGATCCCAGCGCTTGCCGGCGGCGATGGCGCGGGCAAAGCACGCTTCGGCCCTCGCGTACGCGTCACGCTGCGAACCGGCCGAGACCGGGCGTAATAACTCGGCGTCTGTGGGACATGTGGCGCGCGCGGGTGCGGCGGTCCGCGACCCGGGGTTCGCGAAGTACGCCGCCGCCCCTTCCCTCACCCACATTGGCCGCTTCGACAGCGCGCCGTCGAGCAGCGCGTGCGCCACCTCGTGGCGCAACGTGCGCTCGAGTTGCCCCTGCTGCCTGAGCACCGTCAGCGGCAGCACGTCGATCGACGTTCCGTCGGTCGCACCGGAGACCCACCACGGCTGGCCGGTGGCGCGCCCGAAGCTGTCTACCGACGGATGCACGGTCACGCGCAAGCGCGCCGGCGCAATGGCGCCGGTCGCACTGGCGATGTCGTCACGGCTCTTGCGGATCAGCGACAGCACGGTGTTGCGATCGGCCTCCTCGGAGCCGGGCAGCGCCAGGGCGATGTCGGTCGAGGCACGTCCGCCTTCGCGGCCTAAGGCCGCTACGGCGGGATCTCGCCGTAGCTCGCCTGTCTCCGGGCGAGCGGAGGCGGATGCCACAGGTGCGGCGGGTGCCGCCGAAGTGGTCAGGGTCCGCTCGGAGCCGGCGCCGACGGTCAAGCCCGGGAAATAGAATTGGAGAATTTCGTCGGCCGTCGCGCCTCTCGCGGCGCGGTTGCCGGCGCCAATCACGCACAGGCCGACGCCGTGGCCGAAGCCCCGACCGCGAAAGTGATAGCCGCTGCCGGTGCGCCTGATGTCGAAGGCCGTGCTCTTGATCGACTGCCAGCCGGCGACGCGGCCCACGGCCATCCGGAACTCGTGACCGCTCATTTCCGGCGGCGTGAAGCCCTCGACGCGGACCCGCGACACGCGGTTCGACTGGTTGCGCGCCAGCACGCGAATGTCGCGCAGGCGATCGCCGCGCAGTCCCGCCACCCGCAGCGCACGTTCGATGTCGGCCACCCGCACGTCGCTCGCCCACCCGGGCTCGCCCTCGCACGCGTCGTCATGCACGGACGGCTCGTACGGGTAGTCCACCGCGCCGGACCACACCTCCGACGCCAGCTCCGAGCGCCCGCCACACCACGCCGAGTAGAAGACGAACGCCGGCAGGCCCTGGTTGAGGAGCATCCGCCCCGACGTGGACCCGGCGGCACGGCGGGTCGTCGCGGTGGCCGGCCGCACGACCTGGCAGTGCGTGGTGTCGCACAGGTCAAAGCCCTCTCGGCGATGGCGATGGCGATTCGCCATGGCGAACGTCCGCGCGGTAATCGCCAGGGCCTGCTGCGCGGCATCACCGGCGCGGGGCTGACCTTCGCCCGCGAGCACCTGGGCGATGTAGTCATCCACGGCCATCGTCTCGATGCGGGTGCGGCCATTCGCCAATGTTCGCCCGAGCCGGATCGGCGCCAGGGTTGTTGGTGCCTGGGGTGCGTACGGTGCCTGGGGTGCCGGGGGGGGTGGTGCCAAGGGTGCCAAAGGTGCCAGGGTGCGGTCAGACAGAATGTCCGACGCGACTGCGGCGGCATCGACGCCGGCGCCGCCAGGCGCCGCGACCACGATACCGCGCGTGGGGCGGTCTGCCGGCGTCAGCGCCACCACGAGGCCCAGCGCGGCGCCGCTCGGCATCAAGATGGTGCCGGTCTTGGCGAGCGCGGAAATGCCGGCGCCTTTCAGCGATGACGCAGTGCCATACTCGGCGGCGCCGCGCAGCCCTTCGAGCAACACGGAGCGCGTCTCCGCCCGCATCGGCACCGGCTTGTCAGTGCCGGCGCCGGCCAATCGCGCCAACACGTCGATCAGCGCGCGCGGGCTGGTGCGCGGGCCGGCCAGGCCGACCAGCGCCGGCGCCATCGCCGTGCCGCCCGCAATCGGCGGCAGGCCGGCGGCCAGCCTCGCCTTGTTCAGGCTGTCGCGTGACAGCCGCGGCGCCAGCGACACGAAGAAGTCGTTGCACGAATAGGCGAGCGCCTCCGCGGGAGACAGCGCCCGCTTCAGGTCGGGATGCGCGCACACGAACGTCTGCCCGTCGGCAGTGACCGTGCGGCGGCACCGGTGATTCGAGCCGGCGCGAATGACGCCGTCTTCGAGCGCCGCCACCAGGGCCACGGCCTTGACGATCGAGCCGGGCAGGACCGGCGTGTCGAGAATGTCGGCGCGGGCTTCGCGCCGGTCGCGGGGGTGGTCGAGACTGCGGACGAAAAACGCGACGCCGGCGGGCGGCTTGTCTTGGCGGAGGCGGGGCGACTGCTTGTCCACCGACTTGTCCGCCGTAGCTTCAGCGGAGGCGAAAGCCGTGGCGAAGGTGGGCGCATGGGTGGCGCCGACCAGGGCGACCAGGGCCACGGCAATCGCGCCGCGCCGCCAGATCATAGTTTGGTCTTGCAGCCCGGCCGGCACAGGCAGGGAATGACCTTGTCGCCTTCCGTGTTGTAGTCGTAGGTCAGCTCTTCGCCCTTGGCGATGGCCTTCGAGGCGCGAATCCAGATCGTCTTGGTCACGGCGTCCACGTCAATCCAGCAGTTGCCTGTGCAGGAGTGGTTGATGAAGCGGGCGTTGTTGCCGCCGACGTGCGCGTCGCGGCTCCAGTTGCGGTTGACCCGGAACACCCAGATGCAGCCCTTCTTCAGGTAGTGATCTTCCCGGTTCTCACTCTGCTTGTTGGTGATCAGCTCACCGGCGTAATCGATGATGCGCTTGTTCTTGTTGATGGGTTCCATGGCGAACACGCCGTAGCCGTGGAGCTTGGAACGTTTGCGGAGAATCTTCGGGAGGATCGTCGCTTTGGGCATCTGTAGCTGTGATTAACGCGCTGGCATGATGATTTAACGGCCTCGTAGGCTGGGCCGCAGGTACGTGCACAGTGTAGCAAGAGGATGATACATTGTCGCGTGAGAGGTGCACCGTGCGAGGCTATTTAACGACCGTATTCCTACTGACCGTGGCGTGTTTTGGGGTGACCGTGCAAGGCCAGCGACAAGTGTTCCCGGGAGCCGGGCAAATGCCGTTCAGCGCGGCCACCAAGGCTGACGGGTTGATCTATGTGGCCGGCACGCTCGCCACCGAGGGCGACATCAAGGCCCAGACCAAGAGCGTGCTCGACAACGTCAGCCAGACCCTGACCAAGGCCGGCTCGAGCCTGGCGATGGTGGCCAGCGTCAACGTCTATGTCAAGAACGGCGCCGACGTGGCCGGCATGACCGAAGTGTGGCGCCAGTACTGGCCGAAAGACGCGCCGGCCCGCACCACGGTGGTCTCCGATCTGGTCCAGCCGGGCGCGCTGGTCGAAATGTCGATGGTGGCCGTGCCCACCGGCGGCGAGCGCGTGGTGATCACGCCGGCCGGCTGGTCCACTGCCAATCCCTACAGCTACGCGATCCGCTCCCGCGACACCTTGTTCATGGCCGGGCTCGTGTCGCGCGGCGTGAAAGACAACCAGCCGGTCGACGGCGACATGACCACGCAGATGGGCACGATCATGGCCAACGCCGGCGAGCTCCTCAAGGCCGCCGGCTTCGGCTTCGAGCACGTCGTCGCCAACCGCGTCTACATCACCGACGGCACCAAGTTCCAGGAGATGAACAAGGCCTACGTGCCGATGTTCCCCAAGGACCCGCCCGCGCGCGCGACCGTGATCGTCGGCCTGCCCGGACCGCAGTACCAAGTGGAGATCACCATGACCGCCGTGCGCGGCGCAAAGACGGCCATCTCCACGCCGGCGGCCGACGGCACGCCCGGCCGGCCGAGCGCGACGCTCAGCAGCGCCATCAAGGTCGGCAATCGCCTCTACCTGTCGGGCCTGCTCGGCAACAACGCCGACAACAAGGGCAATGCCGAAGCGCAGACCAGGGAAACGCTGGCGCGCGTGGAACGCACGCTGACGGCGGGTGGATTCAGTTGGACTGACGTGGTCGATGGGATGGTGTATCTCACCGACCTCGCCAACTTCAACGCCATGAACACCGGCTACCGCTCGGTGATCGCGAAGGACTTCCCCGCCCGGGCCACGGTGAAGACCGGCCTGGTCGGCGCCGACGGCCTCGTCGAGATCATGTTCGTCGCGTCCAAGTAGCATCCGGCTTCAGGGGCCGAGGCTGACTGCCTCGGCCTCTTTCTTTTGCCCCTCCACGATTTGGGTGGCGCGATCCAACGCGTCCTGCACGCTGGCGCAAATGTTCTGCTCGCCCAGCCGCTCGTGGAACTCCGCCTTCCGCATGGCGGCCATCGGCTGCGAGGGTGCGCCGCACAACACCAGCGTGTGGCCCTTCGCCCTCAGTTCGTCGGCGAGTTCTTCGATGGCGCTCAAGCCTGTCGCATCGACCGCGGTCATGTTCCGCAGCCGCAAGACGACCACCGGCGGCAGGTCGGCGTGTTCCACGATTTCATGCAGCTTGTCGGTGGCCCCGAACAAGAACGGACCGTGGATGCGGAAGATCGCCACGTAGTGCGGGATGATCTTGTCCTGCAGGATGTGGGGCCGCCCGGCTTCGATGTAATCGTTGGTGACCCGGCTGACCGTGGTGGTGCGCGACACCTGGCGAATGAACAGCAGCGCGGCCAGCACCATGCCCACTTCCACCGCCACCGTCAGGTCGGCCAGCACGGTCAGCGAAAACGTCGCCGTCCACACCAGGATATCGGCGTACGACTGCTTGAAGACCTCGCCGATCGCCAGCCACTCGCCCATGTTCCACGCCACCACGAACAGGATGGCGGCCAGCACCGGCAGCGGGACGTAGGCGGCGAGACTGGCGCCGTAGAGCAGCACCGCGAGCAGAGTGAACGCGTGCACGATGCCCGACACGGGCGACTTGGCGCCCGACCGGATGTTGGTCGCGGTGCGGGCCAGCGCGCCGGTGGCGGGCAGTCCGCCAAACATCGGCGAGACAATGTTGGCCACGCCCTGGGCAAACAACTCGGTGTTCGGGTTGTGACGATCGCCGCCCATGCGGTCGGCGACCACGGCCGACAGCAGCGACTCGATGGCGCCGAGCATCGCCACGGTCAACGCCGGCGAGATCAGCGACAGGACCAGGCCGGGCCGGAACACCGGGATATGAAACGCCGGCAGTCCCGACGGGATGCCGCCGAACCGCGACCCAACCGTGGCCACATCCAGTTGCAGGGCGATGGCCGCGCCCGTCCCCACGAACAGCGCGACGATGTAGGCCGGGACGCGCTTGACGAAGCGGCTCCACAGGATCAGCAGCAACAGCGTGCCGGCGCCAAGCGCCAGGCTGTCTGGTGACACCGATGCAATGTTGGCGGAGATCGTGCGAAGCCGCGGGATGAACTCGCCGGGCACGTCGACGGTGAGGCCCAGGAAGTCTTTGAACTGCGTGCTCGCGATGACGAGCGCAATGCCGTTGGTAAAACCGATGATGACCGGCTTGGGGATGTACTTCACCGCGGTGCCGGTCCCGGTGAGGCCCATCACGACCAGGATCACGCCCGCCATGAGCGTGCACATGAACAGGCCGTCTACTCCGTACTTGGCGACGATCCCCGACACCACGACGACGAACGCACCCGTGGGCCCGCCAATCTGGAAGCGCGACCCGCCCAACGCGGAGATGAGGAATCCGGTGACGATGGCGCAGTAGATGCCGGCCTGCGGGGTGAGGCCCGAGGCGATGGCGAAGGCCATGGCCAGCGGCAGCGCCACCAGGCCGACAGTGACGCCGGCGATGAGGTCGGCGGTTAGTTCTGTTCTGGTGTAGCCCTGTGAAAACGTGAGGATGGAGCGAGGAAGCCAGTCGGGCAGCGGTTGCTTCATTGCATCTTCAAGAATACCGCTTCGTAACTCCACACCGTAAACGCCACTCTGGCACCATCGGGAGACCACGCCGGCTGGGTCTTGTTCGAGGGGTCGCTCGTCACCTGCACCGGGGCACCACTGCCGACAATCGGCATGCTGAAAATCTGGAAGTAGCCATCGCCGGCGGGCGCCGTGAAGGCGACCGAGCGCCCGTCAGGCGACACCGCCAGGCCCGGGAAGTCGTGCTCGGTGGCGAACTGGCGCACCACGCGCGGGCGGCCGCCAGTGATCGGGAGGGTGATGATGGCGTGGCGGCCGGGCGCGGTTTTCGCGATGGCAATCACCGTGGCACTGCTCGGCAGCCACTCGGCGTGCGTAATCTCACCCGCGAAGCCCTCTGCCGTGACCTCGCGCAGGTCGGACGTGACCGTGCCGCTGTTCTGGTCCACTCCGATGGCATACACCACCGACCGGCCATCGCCCTTGCGGGCGCCATCGAGCAACACGGTCTGGCCATCGGGCGACCAGCGCGGCCAGCCCACTTCGGCGCCGCGGCCCAGGAACGTGATCCGGCGATCGGGCGCCTTGCCATCCGCCGGACGCAACCACACGTCGTCTGACATCTCGCGGTGGGTGTGGAATGCGATCCACTTGCCGTTGGGCGACCAGGCCATGGCCTGGTCTTCGGAATCAGACTTCGCGATCACTTCCAGCGGCTTGTCGGCGGGGACCGGCTGCGACAGATCGATCACGCCGATCTCCTGCGCGATGTCGGGGTACTTGGCATCGTCGACGACGCGACGCCACGTGCCGTAGGTAAAGGCCAGGCGCCGGCGCGACGGGTGGTACGAGGGCGTCTCCGACTGGAACGTGGTGAGCTGTCGCGTGGCGCCGCTCGAGGCGGGCGTGTCGGCCAGGAACGTGCGGTACGACTGGACCTTGAAGATGGTGGTGCCGTCGGCGGCGGCCGATGGCGCGTAAGCATCGCGGGTGAAGGACGACAGCCGCCGGGCCCGGCTCTTGGCGGGGTCGGCCGCCCACAGGTCCACCATCCCCTCCTGATTCGGCGAGGCGAAGTAGACCTCCGTGCCGTCGGCGGAAAACGCGATCGGGCCAATCACGTCGAGATCGGGATCGAAGCGCAGCGCCGGCGCGCCGCAGGGCATCGACAGCCGCGGCCGGCCGCCTTCGTTCGACACGCACGCGATCTCACCGGACCGCGTCCACGCCGGCGACGAGGGGCGGCCGCCCAGGGGCGTGCGGTCACGCTTCGAGCCGTCCGCTGAAATGCGCCACAGCTCCGGGCCTTCTTTGCCGGTGGCCAGCGCCGCCACCCACTTGCCGTCGTCGCTCCAGGCGAGCTGGCGCAGATGGTCCACGTCTTGGCCGTCCCAGAGCGGCGTGCGCGCGACGACGCCGGCGGCGAGGTCGTATCGCCACCACCGGGTGGCCGCGCCGGTGTCTTCAGCGATCAGGGTGTCGTTGCCCGCCCAGGCCAGGTGGCGGATCTGGCCCTCACCGGGAGGGAGCGTCTGCGCCACGCCGCCGCCAATGGGCAGCACGCGGACGTGACGGCCCTCGGTGTAGGCGAGGCGTGTGGCATCGGGAGAGATCACGCCGACCGGATCGCGATACCCAACGACGCCGAGTTGCCTGGCGGTGGTGATGTAAGTGAGTCGGGGCGCTTCCCCACCGGCCACCGGCGCCGGCCGGGCCCACAGCAACGCCACGAGGGCAGCGACGACGACGCCAAACAGGACGAGGGCACGCATGCGCCTCTATTCTACGACTTGCAAGGCTGAGTCGGCGGCAAGGTGATGACGGGCATCAATAAAAATCGTGCGAGTCAATCGCTGCCTCGTCCGCCAGGCCATCGAGCTTCGACACGCGCTCGGCCTTGATCGACGTGACGCCGTCCTGGTTCTGCAGCACGCCGTCCACGAGCAGGAACGACGATTCGACGATGGTCAGGCGATCGGTGGCGTAGAGGTCCGGCCGGACGATGATGTTCGAGATACCGGTTTCATCCTCGAGGGTGAGGAAGACGAAGCCCTTGGCGGTGCCCGGGCGCTGGCGCGTGATGACCATGCCGGCCGTGCGTACGCGTCGGCCGGGCCGCGCCTTCGGCAACGCGCTGGCCGGCAGCACGCCGCGCATCGACAGTTCGTGCCGGCGGAACGTCAGCGGATGCGGCCCCACGGTGAGGCCGGTGCCCGAGTAGTCGGCGACGAGGCGCTCGGAGACGTTCATGTCGGGGAGCGGAGAGGTAGTGTGGCCGGGACTAAAGTCCCGGCCCTCCGAACGGCCTTCCGAACGGCCTTCCGAACGGCC
>CAYHCX010000070.1:0-1795 GCA_964355095.1 uncultured Acidobacterium sp. | reverse complement strand
CTTCCGAACGGCCCTCCGAACGGTCTTCCGAACGGCCCTCCGAACGGCCCTCCGTACGTCCTTCTTCGTACAACTCGCCGGCGGGACGCACCGCCCTTTCGACCTGCCACAGCGCCGAGCGGCGGTCGTGACCCAGTGAATTGAGCGCGCCGACTTCCGCGAGCACCACCATTTCATCCCGGCGAAGGCCGGTGCGGCGGACCAGTTCGTCAACGCTGCGGAAGCGGCCGGTGTGCACGGGTGTTGCCGCCCACTCATGCGAGCAGATGTTACAGAAGAAGGCTTGGACCTTGAGGCTTGAGGCTTGGGGTACCGCTTCCAGCATCGTCGGATCGTCGCAGCCGCATTTCGGGCAGGGTAAAACAACACCGGGTGTGGTTTTTGGAGCGGCGTCAGAAAAAACCACACCCGGTGTCGTTTTATTCGCGTTGGCGATCGCCTGCCCTGCCTCCGCGCGCAATCCGCGGACGTAGCGCAGGCCCAGCCGGATCGAGCCATCGGCCTCGACCGTGCAATCCCAGTCCGAGACCTGGACATCGATCGGATTGAAGCGCACGCCGCGACGCTGTGCGTCCTTCACCAGCGTGGCCGGGTGGTAAAAGCCCATCGGCTGGTTGTTCAGCAGCGCGGTGTAGAACGCCGCCGGGTAATGCGCCTTGAAGTAGGCGCTCGCATATGCGAGCAGCGCGAAGCTGGCGGCGTGCGATTCCGGAAAGCCATACAGGGCAAACGACGTGATGGCCAGCACAATGCGGTCGGCGGCCTCACCGGTGATGCCGTGCTTCGCCATCCCATCGCGCAACAGGCCTTCGAGCTGCGCCATGCGCTTCTCGGATCGCTTGAAGCCCATGGCGCGGCGCAGGTCTTCGGCCTGCCCGCCGGTGAAGCCCGCCACCACCATCGCCATCCGCAGCAACTGCTCCTGGAACAGCGGCACGCCCAGCGTGCGCTTGAGGATCGGCTCGAGCAGCGGGTGATCGTAAATCACCGCTTCGCATCCGGCGCGGCGATTCAGGTAGGGATGCACCATCTGTCCGACGATGGGGCCGGGGCGGATGATGGCGACTTCGACGACCAGGTCGTAGAACTTCTCGGGCTTGAGTCTCGGCAGCGTCGCCATTTGCGCCCGCGACTCGACCTGGAACACGCCGATGGTGTCGGCGGCGCGCAGCATGCGGTAGACCTCGGGATCATCCGCGGGGATAGACGCCAGAGTCACCTCGGGCCTTCCGACTTCACACTTCTCACTTCTCACTTCCGGCCGGTCATTCACCAGCCGGATCGTGTCCTGCAGCACCGCCATCATCCCGAGCCCCAGCAGATCCACCTTGATGATGCCCATGTCGGCGCAGTCTTCCTTGTCCCACTGCACCACCACGCGGCCCGGCATGCTGGCGTTTTCGAGCGGCACCACCGACGACAGGTCGCCCTGACACACCACCATGCCGCCGGAATGCTGGCCGAGGTGGCGCGGCAGGTCCTGCATTTGCCGCCACAGCGCCGCGAAGTGGCGCACGCGCGGCTCGTCGCCGGCCATGCCGACCTCGGCCAGGCGCTTCGACAAGGTGTCGGCGGGGTCGATGAACTCGAACTGGTGCATCACCTTGGCCAGGCGATCGACCTGTCCTTCGTCCAGATCCAGCGCCTTCCCGACTTCGCGCGCCGCGCTCTTGCCGCGATAGGTGATGACGTTGGCGGTCATGGCGGCGCCGTGCTGCCCGTACTTCTGGTAGACGTGCTGGATCACGCGCTCGCGGCGGTCGCCGCTCGGCAGGTCGAGATCGATGTCGGGCCA